>NZ_JBJJTJ010000010.1:0-154970 GCF_054177765.1 Modestobacter lacusdianchii
CCGAACTCAACGGCCGACCCCGCCAGACCCTCGGCTGGCGAACCCCCGCCGAAGCCCTCAACGACCTACTCTCACCACCTCAACCAACAGGTGATGCAACGACCGCTTGAACTCACCTGACCTGATCACCGGCTGTCCCCCCGCACCAGCGTTGCTGCGGGAGGACAGCCGTTGGTGCGGGGGGACGGCGGAGGTTGCCGGCACCGACGCCGCGCAGCCGGACGGCGACGGTGCTCGGCTGCGGCTCAGAGGTCGACGCGCTCGTTCTCGCCGCCGGAGTACGGCTGCCCGGTCGCCTTGGCCTTGGCGAAGCTGATCGCCGAGGCGATCCGCCCGCCGGGGGAGTTCCAGTACTCCGCGGAGGCGGCCTCCACCCGCAGCAGCACGATGTCCGGGTCCTCCGGGCCGTCGGGGAACCAGGCCTCCACGGCCTTGTTCCACAACTTCTTCTTCCGCTCCAGCTCGTCGATCACCACGGCGTGCCCGGTCAGCGACACCCAGCTGTCGCTGCCGGAGGTGGCCACGTTGACCTGCGGGCTGGCGGTGACGTGGGCGACCTTGCGGGAGCCCCGGCTGGCGAAGAACCACAGGTCGCCGTCGAACTCGATCTCCTGCATGGCCATCGGCCGGCTCATGAGCGTGCCGTCCGGGGCGGTGGTGGTGAACACGGCGATGCGCTCGTCCTTGAGCAGCTCCGCCACCTTGCGGGTCTCGTCTGTGGCCATGGGGTGCCCGTGCCCGGTCCGGCGCACGGTGACACCCCGTCTGACAGGGTTCCCGCCGTGAGGTTGCAGCAGGCCACCTGGCCGGACCTGGACGGGCGGTCGCCGCTGGTCGTCGTCGCCCTCGGGTCGGTCGAGCAGCACGGCCGGCACCTGCCGCTGACCACCGACACCGTGATCGCGCAGGCCGTGGCGGAGGGCGTCGTCCCCGAGCTGGCCGACGCGGTGCTCGCGCCGGCGCTGGCCTACGGCGCGAGCGGCGAGCACGAGGGCTTCCCGGGCACCATCTCGATCGGCACCGAGGCGCTGACCGAGCTGCTGGTCGAGTACGGGCGCTCGGTGGGCCGCTGGGCGGGCCGGCTGCTGGTGGTCAACGGGCACGGCGGCAACCTCGACGCGCTGCGCACGGCGGTGCCCCGGCTGCGGCACGAGGGGCGGGACGTCGCCTGGTTCCCGTGCGGGGTGCCCGGCGGCGATGCCCACGCCGGGCGGACCGAGACGTCACTGCTGTTGCACGTGGAACCGGCGCGGGTGCGGGCGGAGCTGGCCGAGGCGGGGGAGACCGCGCCGATCAGCGAGCTGCTGCCCCGGCTGCGGGCCGAGGGGGTGCGCGCGGTCAGCCCGCTCGGGGTGCTCGGCGACCCGTCGGGCGCCTCGGCGGCGGAGGGGGCGGCGATGCTCGCCGACCTGGTCGACCGGCTGGTCGTCGCCGTCCGGGGCTGGGACGCCGACGCCGCCGGGCGGCTCCTGGGCTGACCAGGTGCGCACCCGGCGGCGCCGGTGGTGCGGTCGTGCAGGGAGTGCCGGTGCTCAGCCCGCCAGCGCGTCGGCGAACAGCGGGACCGCGTTGTCCAGCGCGTACTGGATGCCCTGCGGGGTGCCGATGGAGAACGCGCTGGTCAGCGTCTCGTCGTCCAGCACCACGGAGTTGCCTGCCTGCACCGACGGGATCGACTGCCACAGCGGGTTGCCGGTGATCTCGCTGGCCTCGACGAAGATCGGGAAGGCGACGGTCAGGCCGGCGTCCAGCAGCGGGAGCTGCTCCTCGCTGACCGTGACGTAGAAGCTCTCCCCGGCCAGGTCCTGGACGGCCGGGGCGTTGGTGAACCCGAGCTGCTCCATGAAGTCGACGCGGGAGTCGCCGCGCACGTAGGCGCCGAAGCCCTCGGCGGTGTAGGCGGCGACGGCGACCTCGGTGCCGTCGAACTCCGGGTGCGCCTCGGCGGCGTCGGCGAAGGCCTGGTCGACCTCGTCCTTGATCGCCTCGGCCTCCTCGGTCTTGCCCAGGGCCTGGCCGATCAGGTCGATCTGCTCCTGGAAGGAGACGACGTAGGGGTCGGTGCCCTCGGGCTGGCTGATCGTCGGGGCGATCTCGCTCAGCGCGTCGTACCGCTCCTGGGTGGCCGGGGACTTGGTGTCGAGGATCAGGTCGGGGTCCAGCGCCGCGATCGCCTCGATGCTGGGCTCCAGCGTCTCGATGATCTCCGGGGCCTCGTCGTACTCGCCCTCGGCCCACGGGCCGACGCCCTCGCCGCCGAAGCCGAGCCAGTCGCTGGCGCCGACGGGCTGCACGCCCAGCGCGAGCGCGGTCTCCGCGTCACCCCAGCCGAGGGCGACCACGCGGGTCGGCTCCTCGGGGACCTCGACGTCGCCGAAGGCGGTGCTCACGGTGACCGGGAAGGCGCCCGAGGAACTGCTGGTGCTGCCACCGCCCTCGGCGCCGGTGTCGTCGCTGGCGTCGGTGCCGCCGCAGCTGGTGACGACGAGTGCGGTCGCCACGAGGGCGGCGCCGCGGAGGGTGAGGCGGGTCATGCGAGCTCCTTCGAGATGGTCAGGTGAGGCTGACCTAACCACATCGAGGTCACGGTCCGGTCACCGTCCGGGCCGGGAACAGCCGACGTCCTCCCGCGGTTGACCAGGACAGTCGCGATCAGCCCGCCCCACCGGGGGCGGACGTCCCGCGCAGACCGAGGAGACCACCATGCGCAACGGCATCCACCCCGAGTACCGCACCGTCGTGTTCCAGGACACCTCGACGGGCGAGACCTTCCGGACCCGCTCGACGGTCGAGACGACCCGGACGATCGAGCTGGACGGCGAGACGCTGCCGGTGGTCCCGGTCGAGATCAGCTCGTCCTCGCACCCGTTCTGGACCGGCAACCAGCGCGTGCTCGACACCGCCGGCCGGGTCGAGAAGTTCAACCAGCGGTACGGCGCCCGCACCCGCGGCTGAGCGCCCGCACTCCCTGATCGACGCCGCCGGGCCCGCGTGGGCCCGGCGGCGTCGTCGTGTCCGGGTCAGGCCGGGACGTCGGCCGGCAGGGCGCGCAGTGCCCGCGCCCCCACCGCCCCGGTGGCCGCCGCCGACAGCAGCACGCCGACGGTGACCGTCAGCACGGTCGGGGCGTAGCCGGCGGGGGTGTCGTAGGGCAGCCGGCTCGCCAGGGCGGGCAGCAGGGCCAGGCCCAGGACGGCGGCGGCCAGCTCGGCGGACCCCCGCTCCGGCCGGCGGCGGACGAGCAGCATCCCGGCCGTGGCCACCAGCGCGATCCCCAGCTGGACGAACGGGTCGCCCAGGGCGAGCAGCCCGCCGGCCGGGTCCCCGGGGAGCAGCGTCAGCAGTGCGAGCCCGACCGCCCACGGGCCGAGCACCAGCAGGCCGAGCCAGACCGGCCACCTCGGGCGGCGCACCGGCGGCCCGGTCGGCGCCAGGGCGGCGGCGAGCAGCGGCACGGCGACGGTCAGCTGGGTCGGCAGCACGCCCGGGCCCACCGTCGTCACCACCTCGACGAGCAGCGTGGCCAGCACTGCGAGGGCCAGTGGGCGGGTGGCGCGCAGCCCGCGGAGTGCGCAGGCGCCCAGGGCAACGGTGAGCCCGCTGCCCACCGTGTGGACGGCGGCCCGCGGTCCCCACTCCACCGGTCCGGGCTCGGGGGCGTCGACCAGGGGCAGCAGGCCGTGCAGCCACGCCGTCGACACCAGGCCGACGAGCGCCATCGAGGCCAGCGCCAGGGTGCCGGCCACGGCGACCAGCCGCACCGTCCGCCCGGTGGCCACCGCCCGCACCGACGCGCCCGGTGCCCCCAGCCGCAATCGCAGGGCCAGCCGGGCGACGTCCAGCCGGTCGGCGAGCGTCGGGCTGCCGAACTCGGCGTACTCCGGGTCGTCGGCGGTGGTCGCCTCGAGCCAGGTCTCGGTCATGTCGTCGGCCCACCGGGAGCGGGCCGGCTCGGGCAGCCAGGTCAGCAGCCGCCGGTAGCGCTGCTCCAGCGGGCTCATGCCGGCCGCACCGCGAGCCGGGCCCGGACGGCGCGGGCGTTGGACTCCTGCCGGGCCAGCTCGGCCTCCAGCGCCTGCCGGCCGGCCGCGGTGAGCCGGTGGTAGCGGCGCACCCGGCCGGCGTGCACCTCCTCGCGGTCGGGCTCGACCCGGCCCTCGGCGACCAGCCGGTCGAGGACGCCGTAGAGCGTGCCCACCCGCAGCGTGACCCGGCCGCCGGACAGCGCCTCGACCTCCCCGATCACCCCGTAACCGTGCCGGGGACGGTCGGCGAGCGCGGCGAGCACCAGGAAGGTGGGTTCGGTGAGCGGCCGGGCGTCCATGCCGGGACGCTAGCGCGCGCATGCATCGGGTGTCGATGCATCGGCGCGCGGAGTGCGGTGGCCGTGTCGGTGACCGCGGTTATGGTCCGGCTCCGGGAGCGGGGCACCAGCACCCCGCCGGCGAGGACGGAGCACCGATGGCGCACCAGGCGGCGGGGGAGACGGGCGCGCCGGCGGGGGCCCCCACCCCGCGGGTGGCGGTGGAGACCAACGGCATCAACGTGATCGCCGAGGCCGAGCGCAAGGGCACGCCCCGGCAGCTCTTCTGGCCGTGGTTCGGCGCGAACGTCAGCGTGCTGGGCCTGGCCTACGGCGCGTTCGTGCTCGGCTTCGGCATCTCGTTCTGGCAGGCGGTCGTCGCCGGCCTGGTCGGCATCGTGGCCAGCTTCGCCCTCTGCGGCCTGATCGCCATCGCCGGCAAGCGTGGCTCGGCGCCCACCCTGGTGCTCAGCCGTGCGGCGTTCGGGGTCACCGGCGGCCGGGTGCCCGCGGTGCTGTCGTGGGTGCTGACCGTCGGCTGGGAGACGGTGCTCTGCTCGCTGGCCACCCTCGCCACCGCGACGGTCTTCACCGAGCTGGGCTGGGGCGGTGGCACGGCCACCCAGCTGGTCGCGCTGGTCGTGGTCGCTGCGCTGGTCGTCGCCGGCGGTGTGCTCGGGTTCGACCTGATCATGCGCATGCAGGCGGTGATCACCGTGGTCACCGGCGTGCTCACCGTCGTCTACCTGCTCCTGGTCGCCGACGAGATCGACTGGTCCGCGGTCGGCGACGTCCCGGCCGGGTCGACCGCCGCCTTCATCGGGGCGCTGGTCTTCGTGATGACCGGCTACGGCTTCGGCTGGGTCAACGCCGCCGCCGACTACTCCCGCTACCTGCCACGCACCGCCGCCACCCGCGGCGTCGTCGGCTGGACGACGTTCGGCTCCGCGCTCGCCCCGGCGGTGCTGCTGGTGGTCGGGCTGCTGCTGGCCGGCTCCTCGCCCGACCTGGCCGGGGCGATCGGCGGCGACCCGATCGGGGCGCTGGCCACGCTGCTGCCCACCTGGTTCCTGGTGCCGTTCGCGGTGGTCGCGGTGCTCGGACTGATCGGCGGCGCGCTGCTCGACATCTACTCCTCCGGCCTGGCCCTGCTGGCCGCCGGGGTGCGCATCCGGCGCCCGGTCGCCGCCTCGATCGACGGCGCGCTCATGGTGCTGGGCACCGTCTGGGTCGTCTTCCTCGCCGAGGGCGACTTCTTCACCCAGTTCCAGGGCTTCCTGATCACCCTCGGTGTGCCGGTCGCCGCCTGGTGCGGCATCGTCCTGGCCGACCTGCTGCTGCGCCGCCGCGACTACGACGAGGCCGCGCTCTACGACCCGCGCGGGCGCTACGGCGCCGTCCCGCCCGTGCCGCTGGCGCTGCTGGCCGCCGGCACGGTGCTCGGCTGGGGGCTGGTCACCAACACCTACGCCGGGTGGCTGCAGTGGCAGGGCTACCTCCTCGGGCCGCTGGGCCTGGGCGGCAAGGACGGCGACTGGGCGTTCGCGAACCTCGGCGTCCTCGTCGCGCTGGTGGTCGGCTTCGCCGGCACGCTGCTGCTGCGGCGCGGGGCCGTCCGGCAGCAGGAGGCCGGGTGACCGGGGTGCCGGTGACCGGCGGCGTCCTCGTCGTGGTCGACGTCCAGCACGTCTTCGCCGACGCCGCTTCTCCCTGGGGCGCGCCGCGGTTCGCCGAGGTGCACCCGGCGATCCGCCGGCTGACGGCCGCCTTCGCCGGGCGGGTGGTGCACACCCGGTTCGTCGCCCCGGCGGAGCCGGCCGGGGCGTGGGTGCCCTACTACGCCGAGTTCCCGTTCGCGCTCACCTCCCCGGACGCCCCGCTGTACGCGCTGGTCGACGACCCGGGCGGGGCCCCGGTGGTCACCGCGACGACGTTCGGCAAGTGGGGCCCGCAGCTCGCCGCCCTGGTCGGGCAGGGGCCGCTGGTGCTCGCCGGCGTCTCCACCGACTGCTGCGTGCTCTCCACCGCACTGCCGGCTGCCGACGCCGGGGTGCCGGTGCACGTGGTCGCCGACGCCTGCGCCGGGGCCACCGACGCCGACCACGAGCGGGCGCTGGCCGCGATGCGCTGTACGCGCCGCTGATCACGCTCACCACCACCGACGCGGTGCTCGCCGGCCGATGAGCCTGCCCGCGCCGCCCGGCGACCGGCTGCCCGACGGGTTCGCCGTCCGGCTGGCCCCGGGGGTGCAGCGGAGGGACGGCGGGACGGCGCTGCTCGGCGGCTCCCCGGCCCGGCTGCTGCGGCTCGCCCCGGCCGCCCGGGAGCTGCTGACCGGCGACCGGCTGGTGGTCACCGACGGCCGGTCCGCCGCGCTCGCCGCGCGGCTGCTGGACGCCGGGGTGGCCGGGCCCGAGGTGCACCCGGTGCCCCGGCCGGACGTGACCGTGGTCGTCCCGGTGCGGAACCGCACCGCCGGGCTGGCCCGGTTGCTCACCGCGCTGCGGGCCGACCCGGGCACCGCCGGCTGCCCGGTCGTCGTGGTCGACGACGGTTCCGCGGAACCGTCCGCGGTCGTCGCCGCGGCCGGTGACGCCCGGGTGGTCCGGCACGACACCGCCCGCGGCCCGGCAGCTGCCCGCAACGCCGGGCTGCGGGCGGCCGGCACCGCGCTGGTGGCCTTCGTCGACTCCGACTGCGTCCCCGAGCCGGGGTGGCTGGCCGTCCTCGCCGGGCACCTGGCCGACCCCCGGCTGGCGCTGGTCGCGCCGCGGATCACCGCGCTGGACCCGGCGCCCGGGGGCACCGCGCTGGACCCGGCGCCACGGATCACCGCGCTGGACCCGGCGCCCGGGGGCACCGCGCTGGGGTCGGTACAGCCCGGCTGGGTGGCCCGCTACGAGGGGCTGTGCAGCGCACTCGACATGGGGCCGGCCGCGGTGCGGGTCGCGCCGGGCACCGCCGTCTCCTACGTGCCCAGCGCCGCGCTGCTGGCCCGCCGGGTGGCGCTGGGCGACGGGTTCGACGAGACCATGCCGGTCGCCGAGGACGTCGACCTGGTCTGGCGGCTGACCGGCGCGGGCTGGCGGGTGCGGTACGAGCCGGCTGCCAGGGTGGCGCACGACCACCGGGTCGCCCTGGGCGACTGGCTGCGCCGGCGGGCCTTCTACGGCACCGGGGCGGCGCTGCTCGCCGAGCGGCACGGAGCGCTGGTCGCCCCCTTGGTCATCTCGCCGTGGTCGCTGGCCGCGTGGGCGCTGCCGGTGTTCGGGGGCCGGCTCGGCGTCGTGGGCGCGGTCGGGGTGCTCGGCCGGGCGAGTGTGCTGCTGGCCCGCCGGGTCGCCGCACCCGGGCAGCCACTCCCGATCGGCTGGGCGGCGTCGCTGGTCGTGCGGGGGACGGCGTCGTCCGGGCGGGCGCTGGCCCGCACGGTCACCCGGCACCACTGGCCGCTGGCCCTGGCGGCGGCCGCGGTCTCCCGCCGGGCGCGGTGGACCGTCGCGGCGGTCGCTGCGGGGGACGCCGTCCTCGCCTGGTGGCCGCACCGCCGGGAGATCGACCTCCGTGCCTTCGCCGCCGGGCGCCGGCTGGAGGACCTCGGGTACGGCGCGGGGCTGTGGGCCGGTGCGCTGCGGGCCCGCTCGGTGCGGGCACTGCTCCCCGCCGCGCCGGAGCCGGTCAGCCCACCCGGGAGCTCCCGGTCCCGGCGTTCGGGGGGTAGGGCATGAGCGAGCGGAGGTCGGCGGGGGTGGCCACCGTCCCGCCGCCCGCGTCGCCCCGCCCGTCGTCCAGGACCGCCACGAGCGCCCCGTTGCGCCAGGCGAAGTCCGTGACCGGGAACCAGCCGTAGTCCGTCTGTGCCCAGTAGTAGGACCGGGGCGGCGGTGCGGCCGGCGCCGGCCGCCCGTACTGCATGTTGTCCAACATCGCCTCGGCCACCTGTGCCCGTGCCGCGTACTCCGCCGTCGTGGCGGCCGCTCGCCCGGACACGTCCGCCCGGACGATGAGCGCGATGGACAGGACCACCGCTGAACCGAGCAGCGCCACCCCGAGGATCGCGACCGAGCGCGCGGTGTCGTTGGCGGGGTCGGCCTGCCAGTTGTCGATGGCCGCCAGGACGGTGCCACCACCGCCGATCGTCGCGATCAGGCCGGTCCACCACTTCGCGATCGACGTCGCCCCGGAGGTCAGGACCTGCAGGCTCACCGGGGTCCCCTGGGTGAGCTTCACCCCCTCCCGCTCCTGGGCCGGGGTCTCGAGCAGGCGGAGCCCCTGCAGCAGGGAACGGATCGGTTCCCCGACATCGCCACCGTCGGCCGCGTAGGCGGCGTCCCCGGGCCACTTCACCGCGGGAGGGTCGGGCAGCTCGCTGGTCATGGCGGCCTCCGGGGGAGCTGGTGCCAGAGCGGCACCGTAGCGACCGGCTTCCCGCGGCCGGGCCCGATCCGCGCCCGTTCCCCTGGCCTGCCGAGTGCGCTGCGTGTCGACCACCGAGGTCGTCCGCGAGGTGACTGACGGGTGAACTGTCCGACGACGTGGAATGCGGTTGCACCGTGCAGCCTTCTCCCCCCGTACCGCGAGCGTGGCCAGCGTCGGTCCTGCGTGAGCACAGCACCGACCAGGGGGACCCGATGACCGCCACCCAGGACAGCCGAACCGCCGCCCCACCCGTGGGCGCCGCCGCCCCCGTGGCAGCCACCGCCCAGGCCGGGCCCGCCGCGACGCAGCGGCCGGAACCGACGATCGAGAAGCCGCGCACCGCGCGCCTCGCGCTGACCCTGGGCGCCTTCGTCGCCCTCGGGCCGCTGACCATCGACATGTACCTGCCGGCCCTGCCGACGATCACCACCGAGCTGGAGACGACGTCGGCGGCGGTGCAGCTCACCCTCACCGGCACGCTCATCGGCCTCGCGCTGGGTCAGCTGGTGCTCGGGCCGCTGTCCGACCGGTTCGGCCGCCGCCGCCCGCTGCTGGCCGGCACCGCGGTGCACGTCGTCGCGTCGCTGCTGGTGCTGCTCGCGCCGAACATCGCCGTCCTGGGGGCGCTGCGGGTGCTGCAGGGCGTGGGCACCGCGGCCGGCGCGGTGATCGCCATCGCCGTCGTCCGTGACCTGTTCGACGGCCGCGCGGCGGCCACCATGCTCTCCCGGCTGTTCCTGGTGCTGGGCGCCGCACCGGTGCTCGCGCCCACCATCGGCGGTGAGGTGCTCCGCTTCACCTCGTGGCGCGGGGTGTTCGTGATCCTGGCGCTGTACGGGCTGGCGCTGCTGGCCGTCGGCTTCTTCCTGATCCGCGAGACGCTGCCGCCCGAGCGGCGCAGCACCGACGGGGTCGCCGGCACGCTGCGCGGCTACCGGTCGCTGTTCGGTGACCGCGCCTACGTCGGTCTGGTGCTGGTCGCCGGGCTGACCATGGCCGGCCTGTTCGCCTACGTCTCCGGCTCCTCCTTCGTCTACCAGGACCAGTTCGGCCTGGACGAGCAGCAGTTCGGGCTGCTCTTCGGCGCCGGCGCCTTCTGGCTGATCGCGGCCACCCAGCTGAACCCGGTGCTGCTGCGCCGGTTCTCCCCGGCGCAGGTGCTGGTCGCCGGCACCGTGGCCGGCACGCTCTCCGGGCTGGCGCTGCTGCTGCTGGCCGCCACGGACACCGGCGGGCTGTTCGCCGTCGCGATCCCGCTGTGGGCGGTGCTGTTCGCCTGCGGCCTGGCGCTGCCCAACGCCCCGGCCCTGGCGCTGTCGCGGCACGGCGAGTCCGCCGGCACCGCGGCGGCGCTGCTCGGCGCGGTGCAGTTCGGTGTCGGCGCGGCCGTCTCGCCGCTGGTCGGCCTGCTCGGCAACGACGCGGTCGCGATGGGCACCGTGATCGTCGGGTCGCTGGGGCTGGCGATCGTCGTGCTCGTCACCGTCGTCCGGCCGTGGCAGCTGGCCGACGTCGACACCACGGACGCCGCGGTCGCCGTCCACTGACGGCCGACGGCCACACCGGTCCCGCCGGGGTCTCCCGCGAGGTGAGGCCCCGGCGCCGGGCCCGGGGAGCCAGTGTCAGCCGATGACGA
Organism: Modestobacter lacusdianchii; assembly: GCF_054177765.1. Lineage (NCBI taxonomy): Bacteria > Bacillati > Actinomycetota > Actinomycetes > Geodermatophilales > Geodermatophilaceae > Modestobacter > Modestobacter lacusdianchii. The sequence goes on from NZ_JBJJTJ010000010.1 coordinate 10,359, forward strand.
CGGCCTCGGTGGTGCCCACCTGCACCAGCCGGGTCACCCCGGTGCTGGCGCTGGTCACCTGCTCCTCGAACCAGAAGACGTAGGGGACGCCGGAGGTCAGCCCGGCGATCGTCACGGTCATCGGCTGGCAGCCCTGGACCTGGGCGACGGCCTGCACGACCGGCGGGGGCTGCACGCCGCCCACGAGCCGCTGGCTGACCGCCTGCACCCGGTAGCCGAGCACCTCGGGCCGGGGGTCCGACATCCAGTCGAGGGTCGCCGATCCCGCCCCGGGCACGACCCCCGGCACGATCCGGCGCGGTGTGGTGCCGGCCCCGCCGCAGGGGTCCGGGCGCTGCTCGTACTGCGGTGCCCGCCCGACGGCGGCGTTGGGCATGATCGTGATCCGCCCGGGGCGGGGTGGCTGCGGGATGGCCAGCCCGCCCTCGGCCGCGACCGCCGCGCGGGAGGCCGCGGTCGCGCGGGAGTCGGCGACGTCGGCCAGCGTGTCGACGCCCTGCGCCTGGGCCAGCACCGGGGTGGGCGTGGGCGTGGGCGTGGGCGTGGGCGGCGGCGTGGTGGCCGGCTCTGGGGCGACGGTCTCGGTCGAGGCGGTGAGGTCGACCAGCGCCGGCGTCACCTGCGGCGCCAGCACCACCGCGCCGACGGTCACCGCGAGCAGCGGCACCAACCAGCGGGTGTGGTCGCGACGGCGGCGGGCCGGGGCGCGCCGCGCGCCGGCGGGGCGGCTCCCCGCCGGGCGTCGTCGCTGGTCGGCCGTGGCGGCCCGCGTGCCGGTCATCGGTCCACCATCGGCAGGCCGGCCCCGCGACTTGTGCCGAAACACCCGAAGAGGGTGCAGTCGCGGGGAATGCGGCGCGCGGGCACCGTCTTGGCCCCACTGTGAGCGCACCCCCCACGGTCAGGACGACGCAGGCCCCGCCCCTCCCCTCCGCCCGGACTGCGGTGCTGGCGACGGTGGCGCTCGGCCTCGGGGGCTTCGCCATCGGCACCACCGAGTTCGTGACCATGGGCCTGCTGCCCGACATCGCCGCGGGGATCGACGCGAGCATCCCCTCCGCCGGGCACCTGATCTCCGCCTACGCGCTCGGGGTCGTGGTGGGCGCCCCGGTGATCGCCTCGCTGGGTGCCCGGCTGCCCCGGCGGGCGATGGCCATGGCGCTGATGACCGCCTTCGTCGTCGGCAACGCCCTGAGCGCCCTCGCCTCCGGCTACGGCAGCCTCGTGCTGGCCCGCTTCGTGGCCGGCCTGCCGCACGGCGCCTACTTCGGCGTCGCCTCGCTGATCGCCGCCTCTCTGGTGCCGGCGCACCTGCGCGGCCGGGCGGTCAGCTCGGTGATGCTCGGGCTGGCCGTGGCCAACGTCGCCGGGGTGCCGGCCGGCACCTGGCTGGGGCAGCACCTGGGCTGGCGGTCGGCCTACTGGGCCGTGGTGCTCATCGGGGCGCTGACGGTGCTCGCCGTGCTCATCGTCGTCCCGTCGGTGCCTGGGCGGTCGGAGGCGAGCATCCGGTCGGAGCTGGGCGCGCTCCGGCGGCCGCAGGTGATCCTGACCCTGGGCGTGGCCACCGTCGGTTTCGGCGGCATGTTCGCCATGTACAGCTACATCGCCCCGATCGTCACCGAGGTCGCCGGGCGCCCGGCGAGCTTCGTGCCGATCGTGCTGCTGGCGTTCGGGATCGGTGGCGTGCTCGGCACGGTGCTGGGCGGCAAGCTCGCCGACCGGGCGCTGTTCCGCTCCCTGGTCGGGGCCACGATCGCCACCGGCGTGCTGCTGGCCGTCATGGTCGTCGCCGCCGGCAACGCGTTCACGCTCACCGCGACGGTGTTCACCATCGCGGCCGCGGCCTCGACCATGGTCGTGCTGCTCCAGCTGCGGCTGATGGAGGTCGCCGGCGACGCGCAGATGCTGGGCGCGGCGCTCAACCACTCCGCGCTGAACGCGGCCAACGCCCTCGGTGCCTGGCTCGGCGGGCTGGTCATCGCGGCCGGCTACGGCTATCGGGCACCCAGCGCGGTCGGCGTCGGCCTGGCGGTGCTGGGGCTGGGGTTCCTGCTGGCCTCCGCCGTGCTGCGCCGCCGGGAGCTCGCCGCCGTCTGACGGCGAGCACAGCTGGTGCCCAGCTGCCCGGCCGGGTCGCACGTCGGCCGGGCCGGGCCCGGCAGCGGGGTGCGCGCACGGTCCGGGCCGACGGCACGGGATGACGGCACGGTGGTCGGCCAGCTCTGACCTGCACGTGAGCACGACGAGGGCAGCCGGACGCAGTCGCGTTCGGCTGCCCTCGGTCGTCGGCGGGGCCGCCGTCCGGCTCGCTCTGGCGTGCGGCGTGTGTCCGCTGACACACTCACGCCGAGGCCGGGGTGATGCCGGCCACACCTGCCCTGCAACGGAGCGGAGGACTCGGTGACCCAGATCAACGTGCGGGTCGACGGAGCGTCCTACCAGGACGACGTCGAACCCCGGACCCTGCTGGTCCACTACCTGAGGGAGCAGCTCGGCAAGGTCGGCACGGTGGTCGGCTGCGACACGAGCAACTGCGGCGCGTGCACGGTCCACCTCGACGGCAACGCGGTGAAGTCGTGCACGGTGCTCGCCGTCCAGGCCGACGGCTGCCAGGTCACCACCATCGAGGGCGTGGTCACCGGTGAGGGCCCGACCGCGACCCTGCACCCGGTCCAGCGGGCCTTCCACGAGATGCACGGCCTGCAGTGCGGCTTCTGCACCCCGGGGATGATCATGGCCTCGATCGACCTGCTCAAGGAGAACCCCGACCCCAGCGACGAGGAGGTCCGGGAGGGCATCGAGGGCAACCTCTGCCGCTGCACCGGCTACCAGAACATCGTCCGGGCGGTGCGCCAGGCCGCCGCCGAGATGAACGGCACGGCCGCCGACGACCCGGAGGCCTCACCCGCCGTCGTCGACACCGCGGCCGCCGAGCACGTGGCGGTGCAGGCATGACCGTCACCGACGACCCGGCCGTCCCGGGCACCCCCGTCGACCTCGCTCCGGCCAAGGAGGTCGGGCAGGCGCGCCGCCGCAAGGAGGACGCCCGGCTGATCACCGGGAAGACGACGTGGACCGACAACATGGTGCTGCCCGGGATGCTGCACCTGGCGGTGCTGCGCAGCCCGGTCGCGCACGGCCGGATCACCCACCTGGACGTGAGTGCGGCGAAAGAGCGGCCGAACGTCGTCGCCGTCTACACCGGCCGCGACCTCGCCGACGAGCAGGGCTCGCTGCCCTGCGCATGGCCGGTCACCCCGGACATGGTCAACCCCGGGCACCCCTCGATCGCCGTCGACCGGGTCAACCACGTCGGTGAGGCCGTCGCGGTGGTCGTGGCCCGCAGCCGCACCGCCGCCGCCGACGCCCTGGAGGCGATCGACGTCGACTACGAGCCGCTGCCGGTGGTGCTGGACATGGAGCAGGCGGTGCAGGAGGGCTCACCGCTGGTGCACGACTCCACGACCTCGAACACCAGCTACCACTTCGTCTTCGACGCCGGGGAGGCCGGCACCGGGGCCGACACCGACGGTGCCTTCGCCGACGCCGAGGTCACGGTCAGCCGCCGCTTCGTCCAGCAGCGGCTCATCCCGGCGTTCATGGAGCCCCGGTCGGTCGTCGTCCAGCCCTCCGGCGACAACTACACGATGTGGTCGGCCACCCAGATCCCGCACATCCTGCGGGTCATGGCGGCCATGGTCACCGGGATCCCGGAGCACAAGCTGCGGGTGATCGCCCCCGACGTCGGCGGCGGGTTCGGCGGCAAGCTGCAGGTCAACCCCGAGGAGATCCTCTGCCTGCTGATCGCCCGGCGGCTGGGCAAGCCGGTCAAGTGGACCGAGACCCGCAGCGAGTCGCTGATGACCGCCCACCACGGCCGCGACCAGGTGCAGTTCATCGACATCGCCGCCGACCGCGACGGCACGGTGCGCGGCCTGCGGGTGCGGCTGCTGGCCGACATGGGCGCCTACCTGCGGCTGATCACCCCGGGCGTGCCGGCGCTGGGGGCGTTCATGTTCCCCGGCATCTACAAGTTCCCCGCCTACCGGTTCGAGTGCGACGGCGTCTTCACCAACAAGGTGCCCACCGACGCCTACCGCGGCGCCGGCCGGCCGGAGGCCACCTTCGCGATCGAGCGGATCATGGACGAGCTCGCCGTCGAGCTGGGCATGGACCCCCTCGAGCTGCGCCGGAAGAACTGGATCGGCGCGGAGGAGTTCCCGTTCACCACCGTCGCCGGCCTGGAGTACGACTCCGGTGACTACCACCAGGCGACCGAACAGGCCCTGCAGCTGATCGGCTACGACGAGCTGCGCGCCGAGCAGCAGCGCCGCCGGGAGGCGAACGACCCGGTCCAGCTGGGCATCGGCTTCTCGACCTTCACCGAGATGTGCGGGCTGGCGCCGTCGCGGGTGCTGGGCTCGCTGGCGTTCGGCGCCGGCGGCTGGGAGCAGGCGTCGATCCGGATGCTGCCCACCGGCAAGGTCGAGGTGGTCACCGGTTCCACACCGCACGGGCAGGGCCACGAGACGGCGTGGAGCCAGATCGTCGCCGACCAGCTCGGTGTGCCGTTCGAGGACGTCGAGGTGCTGCACGGCGACACCTCGATCTCCTCCCGCGGGCTGGACACCTACGGCTCCCGCTCGCTGGTCGTCGGCGGCACCGCCGTCGTCAAGGCCGCGGAGAAGGTCGTGCAGAAGGCCAGGGTGATCGCCGCCCACCTGCTCGAGGCCAGCGAGGACGACCTGGAGTTCACCGGCGGGAAGTTCACCGTCCGCGGGACGCCGGGGGCCGGGATCGGCATCCAGGAGGTCGCCCTGGCGATCTTCGCCGCGCACGACTACCCCGAGGGCGTCGAGCCGACCATCGACGCCGAGGCCACCTTCGACCCGGAGAACTTCTCCTTCCCGCACGGCACGCACATCTGCGCGATGGAGGTCGACACCGAGACCGGGTCCGTCACGATCCGCAAGTACGCCTGCGTGGACGACGTCGGCACGATCGTCAACCCGCTGATCGTGGAGGGGCAGGTGCACGGCGGCCTGGCCCAGGGCATCGCGCAGGCGCTGTACGAGGAGGCGATCTACGACGCCGACGGCAACCTGACCACCGGCAGCTTCGTCGACTACCTCGTCCCGGCCGCCTCCGACCTGCCGCACTTCGACACCGGCAACACCGTGCACGCGGCGACCAGCAACCCGCTGGGTGCCAAGGGCGTGGGGGAGGCCGGCTGCATCGCCAGCACCCCGGCCGTCGTCAACGCCGCGCTGGACGCCGTCCGGCACCTGGGCGTCACCGACATCCGGATGCCGCTGACCCCCGAACGGGTCTGGCGGGCCGTGCACGAGGGCACGGACGGCGGCGACCGGGCCGCGGCCCGCTCCAACGCGCAGGGTGCCTCGTCCGGCGAGGCCGCTGCCGCGTCCACCGACCCGTCGTCCTCCGGAGGTCACCTGTGATTCCCGCACCGTTCGACTACGCCCGCCCGACGACGGTGGAGGAGGCGCTGCAGGCGATCGCCGACGGCGGTGAGGACGTCAAGGTCCTCGCCGGCGGGCAGTCGCTGATCCCGGTCATGCGGCTGCGGCTGGCCGCGCCGGAGACCGTCGTCGACCTGACCCGGGTCGAGGGTCTGCGCGGGGTGCGGGAGGAGGGCGACCAGCTCGTGGTCGGGGCGATGACCACCCACGCCGACGTGCTGGCCGACCCGCTGCTGGCCCGGTACGGGCAGCTGGTGGTGCAGGCGACCGAGACGGTGGCCGACCGGCAGGTGCGCCGCCGCGGCACCTTCGGCGGCGCCCTCGCCCACGCCGACCCGGCCGGTGACCTGCCCGCCGTCGCCCTCGCCCTGGACGCCGAGTTCGTCATCGCCGGGCCCGGCGGACGGCGGACGGTCGCTGCGGCCGACTTCTTCGTCGACTACCTCACCACCGCACTGGAGGAGGGGGAGCTGCTGGTGGAGATCCGGCTGCCCAAGCTCGGCGAGGACTGGGGAGTGCGGTACGAGAAGTTCAACCGGGTGGCCCAGGCGTGGTCGATCGTCGCCGTGGCGGCCGCGGTGCGCCGGGAGGGCGGCCGGATCGCGGAGGCACGCATCGGGCTGACCAACATGGGGCCCACCCCGCTGCGGGCCCGGGCCACCGAGGCGGCGCTGGTCGGGGTGGACGTGAGCATGGAGACGGTGACCGCGGCGGCCGCCCAGGCAGCCGAGGGCACCAGCCCCAGCAACGACCTCAACGCGCAGGCCGACTACCGGCAGCACCTCGCCCAGGTGCTGACCCGGCGGGCCGTGGCGGCCGCAGCCGGGTTGTGACGAGGGCGCGCCGGACCGGTCCGTCACGGCCGGCCCGGCGCGCCGCCGGCCTCCCACCTGCGCCGTGCCGCCGGTCGTGATCGGATGTCGGCAACGGGCGCGGCGCGGCGCGGTAGCGTCGCCGTCTCGCCGTGATCACCGCACGACCCGGACGGGCTGTCGCCGACTCGTCGCCTCCCACCCGGGCCGTCCACACTCGGAGGTCCTGCAGTGCAGCTGGAGAACGCGTTCACCGTCCCGGTGCCCATCGACGAGGCCTGGCGGGTGCTGCTGGACATCGAGCGCATCGCGCCCTGCATGCCCGGGGCGGCCCTGGACTCGGTGACCGGCGACGAGTTCACCGGCCGGGTCAAGGTCAAGCTCGGCCCGATCAACCTGACCTACCAGGGCAAGGCCGAGTTCGTGGAGAAGGACGAGGCCGCGCACCGCGCCGTCATCGACGCCCGGGGCAAGGACCAGCGCGGCAACGGCACGGCCGCGGCGGTGATCACCGCGACGCTGGCCGCCGAGGGCGACACCACCCGCGTCGACGTCCTCACCGACCTGAACATCACCGGCCGCCCGGCCCAGTTCGGCCGCGGCGTGATGACCGACGTGGGCAACAAGCTGCTCGGCCAGTTCGCCGACAAGCTCTCCGCCCAGCTGGCCAGCGGTGACGCCCAGGGCGACGCGGCCCGGGCCGCCGCGGCGACGGGCCCGCAGGAGCCGACGGTGACGGGCAAGGTCACCGCCGCGGCCGCCAAGGCCGCTGCCACCACCGCGGGGGTCGTGGAGGAGGCCGCCATGTCCGTCGAGGGCGCGGCCGCCGACACCCCCGCGGCCGCGGCGGCGAAGAAGGCCGGTGCGGCGGCTAAGAAGACCGCCGCTGCGGCTGCCGACAAGGCCGCCGACGCCGAGCAGGCCGCCTCCCCGGCCAAGGCGGCCAAGAAGGCCGCCCCGGCCAAGAGCGCGCCGGCGAAGGCAGCACCCGCCAAGGCCGCCCCGGCGAAGGCAGCCCCGGTCACCGCGCAGGTGCCCGACCCGCTGGCCCCGCCGGCCAAGAACGCCCCGGCCGCTGCCTCCACCGCCCCCGCAGTAGGGGACACCGCGCCGGCCGCCGAGGACACCGCACCCGCGGCCACCGGCGCTGCGCCGTTCTCCGGCACCGGCACGGTGGAGGACCAGGAGATCACCGCCGAGCCCGCGTCGACGACGGCACCGGACGTCTCCGCCGGCGCCCCGGCCAAGAAGGCCCCGAGCCGCCCGCCGGTGCGCACCACCGCCCCGCCGAACCGGCCGGCCGGCGGCAGCCCGGCCAAGAGCACCCCGGCAGCGGGCCCGCGCCCCCAGCCGGCGGCCGAGCCCGAGCCGATCGACCTGCTCGAGGTGGCCGGGTCGGCCGCGATGACCCGTTACGCGGCCCCGGCCGCCGGGGTCACCGTCGTCGCGCTGCTGATCGCCCTCCTGGTGCGCCGCCGCCGCAAGCACTGACCTCCCGTGCCCCTGACGTCGATCAGGTGACTCGGGCTCAGGTGGTGGTCGCAACACCCTGATGGAGGGGTGTGCTGGTGGCGGTCACGCGGGAGAAGGAGCGGTTGTTCTGGCGGGCGGTGGTCCGGGAGGGCGCGTCGACGTCGGCGGCTGCGGCGTCGGCGAGGGTGACGGGGTCGACGGCGCGGCGGTGGTTCCGGGACCGTGGTGGGGTGACGCCTCTGGACCTGGATGAGCTGTCCGGCCGGTATCTGTCACTGTCGGAGCGGGAGGAGATAGCCGTCGGGCTGGCCGCTGGGCTGAGCTTGCGGGCCATCGCCCGCCAGATCGGCCGGGCTCCCTCCACGGTGAGCCGGGAGATCGCCCTCAACGGGCCTGCCCGGCCCGGGCGGCCCTACCGGGCGGTGGCCGCGCAGCAGGCCGCCGAGGGCCGGGCTCGGCGGCCCAAGTCGCGCAAGCTGGAGCACGAGCCGCTGCGGGACCGGGTGCAGGCGGACCTGGGAAGCAAGTGGTCTCCGGAGGAGATCGCGGCCCGGCTCACCCGCGACTTCCCCGACGACCCGGAGATGCGCGCCTCGCACGAGACCATCTACCGGGCCCTCTTCGTGCAAGGCCGCGGATCACTGCGCCGCGAGCTGGCCGCCTGCCTGCGCACCGGGCGGGCGGTCCGCAAGCCCCGCCGACGGGTCGATGGCCGCGCCGATCCCGACCGGCGCATCCCGGACAAGGTCATGATCAGCGAACGCCCCGCCGAGGCCGAGGACCGGGCGGTGCCCGGGCATTGGGAAGGCGACCAGATCTTGGGCAAGGGCAACAAGTCCGCGATCGGCACCCTGGTGGAGCGCACCACCCGGTTCACGATCTTGCTGCACCTGCCCGGACCAGCCGACGCGATCGCCGTCCGCGACGCCATCATCGACCAGATCGGCGGCCTGCCCGAGGCGCTGCGCCGCTCCCTGACCTGGGACCAGGGCCTGGAGATGCGCCGGCACACCGAGATCACCGTCGCCGCTGACCTGCCGGTCTACTTCTGCGACCCCCGCTCACCCTGGCAGCGCGGCAGCAACGAGAACACCAACGGCCTGCTCCGCCAGTACTTCCCCAAGGGCACCGACCTCTCCACCCACAGCCCCGAGCACCTGGCCGCCGTCGCCGATGAACTCAACGGCCGCCCACGCAAGACCCTCGGCTGGGACACCCCAGCCGAGGCCATGGCCAAGCTACTGTCAGCGCCTCACAACGACGGCGTTGCGTCCACCACGTGAATTCACCTGACCTGATCACCGGCTGTCCCCCTGCACCAGCGTTGGTGCAGGGGGACAGTCGTGGGTGCGGGGGGACGGCCCTGGGCCTCAGGCCGGAGGGAACGCCTGCAGCCAGTCCACGACGGCGGTGGCGACGGCGGCCGGGTCCTTCTTCAGGCCGTGGTCGCCGGGGACCGCCTGCACCCGCCCCGGGTGACCGGCGAGCGCGGTCTCGACCTCCGCCGGCCGCCCGAACGCGTCGGTCTCGCCCTGCACCACGAGCAGCGGGACGCCGACCTGCCGCAGCTCGGCGGCGCGGCTCTTCTCCGGCCTGCCCGGCGGGTGCAACGGGAACGCCAGCGTCACCACCCCGTCGGCGCCGACCGCGGCGGCGGTGCGGCAGGCGACGCGGGCGCCGGCGCTGCGGCCGCCGACGACGACCGGCCCGACGAGTGCGCCGTCGGCCTGCAGGTGGGTGAGCACCGCCGTCCAGCCCTCGTCCAGCCGGGCCGGTGCCGGGGCGATCCGCCGGCCGGCCACCACCCACGGCTGGTCGACCCGCAACACGGCCCAGCCGGCCGAGCAGGCGGCGTCCGCGACGGACAGCACGTCGGCGGTGCCGCTGCCGGCACCGGCGCCGTGGCCCAGCAGGAGGGTGCCGCGCACGTCGCCGTCCGGCGCGCTGCGGTGCACCTGGGCCGGGCCCAGCGGGGTGGGGAGGTGCCGGGTCACGCCGGGGGCAGCGCGAGCAGCGCCTCGACCACCTCGACCAGCGAGCTGCCCTGCACGTGCGGCGGGTCGTACACGTCGGCGAAGACCCGCTCCGAGCGGCCGCAGGTGAAGCCGGTGGTCAGGCCGGCGCGACCGGCGCCCAGCACGTCCCACGAGTGCGCCGCCACCATCGCCATCCGGTCCGGTGCCACGCCGCAGACCCCGGCCGCCCAGAGGTAGGCCTCTCGGGCGGGCTTCCACGCATGGATCGACTCGGAGGTCAGCGTCTGCTCCACCAGCGCGGTCAGCCCGCCCCGGGTGAGCCCCGCCTCGGCGACCCCGGACGACCCGTGGCTCAGCGTCACGACCCGGACGCCGGCACCGGTCAGCCGGCGGAACGCGGGCTCGACGTCCGGGTGCGGGGACAGCTCCATGAACGCGTCGGCCACCGCCGTGCACGCCGACGACGGCAGCCCGGTCACCTGGGCGACCGAGGCCTCGAACGCGGCCCGGAAGGGGAACCAGCTGCCGACCGCCGCACCGGCGAAGCCGGTCAGCAGGGCCCGGGAGAAGACGGCGGGCAGCTGGTCGGTCGAGCTGCCCTGCTCGGCCAGGGCCGCGCCGACCGGGGCGATGTCCAGCAGCGTCTCGTTGACGTCGAAGGCCACGACGTCCGGGCGGGTGCGCGGGTCGGTCACCCCTGGTCCTCGTGCTCCAGCGGGAGGTGCTGGCCCGCCTGCGGTGGGCGGCGGTACCGCCCGGTCACCTTCTTGTAGACGAACCAGGCCACGGCGATGACGACCACGGCCACCACCGCGTAGTCCAGGTAGTGCAGGTTGGCCTGCACGAAGTCGCCGGCGGCCACCCCCAGCCCGATCAGCAGGCAGTTCCACAGCAGGCTCCCGCCGGCGGTGAACAGCAGGAACTGCCAGAACGGCATCTTGACCACGCCCGCGGGCACCGAGACGAAGCTGCGCACGATCGGCACCATCCGGCCGAAGAAGACCGCGCCGCGCCCGTGCCGGGCGAACCACTCGAAGGAGCGGTCGACGTCGGCGGTCTCCACCAGCGGCAACCGGTCGAGGAACGCGTGCGAGCGGCGGGGCCCGAGCAGCCGGCCCACCCAGTAGAGGACGGTGGCGCCGGCGACGGAGCCGACGGTGGCCCAGATGATCACCGGGACGATCGACATCCGGCCGTCGTTGATCAGCACGCCGGCGGCCCCGAGCACGGCCTCGCTGGGGATCGGCGGGATGACCGTCTCGATGAGGATCGTCAGCCCGACGCCGAACGCGCCCAGCTTGTCGATGAGGTCGAGCAGGAAGCCGGTGATCCCGCCTTCGTCGGACGCAGCGGCGGCGAGGACGGACATGGCCCACACGGTAACGGCGCAGGCTGTGCGCCGTGCTGCTGGCGGGCCGGGGCGACCGTAGGGTCTGCAGCCATGGTGCAGCGCTTCTCGGCCCGCGCCGTCGTGGTCGGGGACCGCGCCGGCACCGTCGTCCCCGATGCCGTGCTGGACGTCGATGACGGCCTGATCACCTGGGTCGGCCCGGCCGCCGAGGCGCCGGAGGCACCCGACGCCGAGGTGACCGCGCTGCCCGGGGTGCTCACCCCGGGCATGGTCAACACCCACTCGCACGCGCCGATGGTGCTGTTCCGCGGTCAGGGCGAGGGGCTGCCGCTGGACCGCTGGCTCAACGAGGTCATGTGGCCGCGGGAGGCCCGGCTCACCCCCGAGGACGTCGAGGTCGCGATGACCGCGGCGTCGGCGGAGATGCTGCGGCACGGCGTCACCACCAGCGTGGAGATGTACTTCCACCCCGACCGGATGGCCGCCGCGGTGCGGCGCACCGGGGCGCGCGGGCTGATCACCCACGCGCTGATCGGCCTCCCCGGGTTCGGCTCGTTCGACGAGCAGCTGGCCACCGCGGCCGCGTCGGCCGGCACCGGCGACGACCAGGTGGAGTGGGGCATCGGCCCGCACTCGGCCTACACCGTGCCGCTGCCGGTGCTCACCCAGGCCGCCGAGGTGGCCCGCGAGCACGGGATGCTGCTGACCACCCACGTCGCGGAGACCGCCACGGAGGGCGCCGACCTGCTGGCCCAGCACGGCCAGAGCGTGCCGCAGCTGCTCGCCGCGCACGACGTGCTCGGCGGCCGGGTGCTGGGCGCCCACTGCGTGCACATGGACGACGGCGACCTGGAGCTGTGGCGCGAGTACGACGTCGCCGTGGCCCACTGCCCGGGCAGCAACACCAAGCTGGCCAGCGGCACCGCCCGGTTGCGGGACATGCTCGACCTGGGCATCCGCGTCGGCATGGGCACCGACGGCCCGGCGTCCAACGACAACCTGGACCTGTTCGAGGACCTGCGGCTGGCCGCCCAGCTGGCCCGGCTGCGCGAGCGGGACGCCACCGCGCTCACCGCGCCGGAGGCGTTCTGGCTGGCCACCGGCGGGGCGGCCGCGGCGATCGGCCGCGACGACCTCGGCCAGCTGACCGTCGGACGGCGCGCGGACCTGGTGCACGTGGACACCGACGACATCGCCTTCGTGCCGGTCGGCGACGTCACCGACCTGCTCACCCACCTGGTGTGGTCGGTCGGCTCCCGGCACGTCCGGGACACCTGGGTCGCCGGCCGGCAGGTGGTCCGGGACGGCATCTCGACCACGGTCGACGAGGCCGAGCTGTGCGCCGACGTGCAGACCCGGGCGATGCGCCTCGCCGGCCGCTGAACCGGGCCCGGGTCACCGCCGGGGTGCCCGGGAGGCGGCCCGCGTGAGCCCGGCGGCCGGGATCAGCCGCGTGTCCGGTCGTCGGTCCAGGTGTAGAGGTGGTCGCCCTGCAGGACGGTGACCCAGCCGTCGCACAGCTGGGCGCTGCTGCCGAGGTCCGGCCACCGTCCGCCGCCGTCCCAGGGCATGCCCACCTGGTCCAGTGCGGTGCAGTCCGCGGGCAGCGTCGTCCCGCTGGCCAGCGTCATGTCGGCCCGCACACTGCCGGCGTCGTCGCCGGCGGCGTCCCCGGGGCGGACCACGACGACGTCGGTGCCCACGTCGCGGGTCCAGTCCGGCACGTCGTCGCGGGGCGCGGCCTCGGCCGTGGCGTGGTCGGCGGTGTCGGTGTGCCCCTGCAGCTCGGCGAGCACCGCCCCCGGGCCCTGCACCCCCGCGGGCACGGTGACCGCGAGCGCGGCCGCACCCGCCCCGATCACCCCGAACAGCGCCGTCACCGCGCCGAGGACGACCTTCTTCGTGCTGACCACCGGGTGCCTCCACTCGTTCCCGCCACCGTTCGGTGGCAGGAACAGCGTCGGGCCGGACGTCGTCAGCCGTCGTCGGCCCGCGGGGTGATCTGCCCAGCTCGGCGGGTCGTCCCCGGGGTGGATCAGGCGCGCAGCGAGACCGTCTGACCGCGGCCCACGGTGCGGATCTCGCCCGGCGCCCGGCGGGCGGCCACCTCGGCGACGAAGTCGCCCAGCGGGCTCTTGAACAGGCCGTAGTCGTCGTAGTGCACCGGCACGGTCACCGGGGGCGTGAGCAGCTCGACCAGGTCGGCGCCCTGCCGGGCGTCCATGGTCACGGTGATGCCGGCGACCTTGGTGCCGCCCAGGTGCGGGACCATCGCGTCGAGCGGCCCGCACCGCTGCAGCACCTCGCCGAGCACCGGGCGGAAGAGGGTGTCGCCGCTGACGTACCCGCGCCAGGTCACCTGCCCGCCGCGGACCAGCTCCAGCACGCTGCCCATCACCTGCGGCAGCAGCCGGGCCAGCGGTCCGGGGCCGTGCACGCCCGGGACGCTGGTCACCCGCAGGGTGTCGGTGCCCCGGCTGAGCTCGTGAGTCTGCCAGGAGCGCAGGTCCGCCGTCGCGGTGAAGCCCCGCTTCGCCAGGCAGCCGGCGGCCTCCGGGGTGGTCACCACCGGCGTCTCCTTCGGCAGCGCCTTCGTGGCCACCCGGTCCCAGTGGTCGCCGTGCATGTGGCTGAGCAGGACGGCGTCCAGCGCCGGCAGCTGCGCCGGGAGCAGGGCCGGGTCGGTCAGCCGCCGGCTGCGCAGCCCGTAGCCCAGGTGCGCCCACTGGCCGCGGTGCAGGAAGTTCGGGTCGGTCAGCAGGGTGAACGGCCCGATCCGCAGCAGCGTCGTGGCGGTGCCGCCGAAGGTGAGCGTGACGTCGTCGTCCCCGGGTGCGGTCATGCGTCGCGGGTTACCCCTCGGGCGGGCGTCCGCAACCGGTCGGTGTGCGCGCATCGTCGGTCCGGCGCCCTGGGACCAGCAGTACCTGCACAGCGGCGTCGTTGCCCTCGTCGCCCCCGGCGGGGCACGATCACCGCGCCCGGACGACGGACCCGAGGAGCCCCGATGGACCAGATCGACCCGACCGTGCCGCCGAGCGGCGCCGGGTGCCTCGAGTGCGACCGCAGCGGCGGTTGGTGGCTGCACCTGCGCCGCTGCGCCGCCTGCGGGCAGGTCGGGTGCTGCGACTCCTCGCCGTCCCAGCACGCGTCGCACCACGCCGCGGACACCGGCCACCGCATCGCGCAGAGCTACGAGCCGGGCGAGGACTGGTTCTGGGACTACGGCGCCGAGCAGTTCGGTGCCGGCCCGGTGCTCGCCCCACCGCACGCGCGGCCGGCAGGTCAGCCGGTGCCCGGTCCCGCCGGCCGGGTGCCGGCCGACTGGCAGCGGCACCTGCACTGACGTCACCCAGGGGGATCTGTAGCGCGGCTCAGCAACTCCGGTGCGTCCCGTCGGCGCGGGCTGGTAGACACGACCCGTGGCACAGCCCCGTTCCGTCGACGAGTCCTTCCTCGCCCTGCCGCTGTCCGCGCTCGCCGAGGCCGCGCTGACCCGGGCGACCGACCTGGGCTGCGAGCACGCCGACCTGCGGGTCGAGCGGATCCGCACCCAGACCGTGCGGCTGCGCGACGCCCGGCTGGAGGCCCTCGCCGACGGGGAGGACCTCGGCCTCGCCGTCCGGGTGGTGCACGAGGGCACCTGGGGTTTCGCCGCCGGCGTCGTCCTCACCGCGGCCGAGGCGGTGCGGCTGGCCGAGGAGGCCGTCGCGGTCGCCCAGGTGTCGGCGGCGATGAACACCGACCGGGTCGAGCTGGCGCCCGAGCCCAGCCACGACGGGGAGTGGGTCTCGGCCTACGAGGTCGACCCGTTCGCCGTCCCGGACGCGGAGAAGACCGCGCTGCTCACCGAGCTCTCCGAGCGGCTGCTGGCCGCCGACGGCGTCGAGCACGTGCAGACCAGCGTCATGCAGGTCAAGGAGCAGAAGTTCTACGCCGACACGGCCGGCACCCGCACCCGGCAGCAGCGCGTGCGGGTGCACCCGGAGTTCACCGCGCTCACCGTCGACCGCAGCACCGGCAGCTTCGAGTCGATGCGCACGCTGGCCCCACCGGTGGGTCGCGGCTGGGAGTACCTGACCGGTGCGGGGTGGGACTGGCGCGGTGAGCTCGCCGAGCTGCCCGAGCTGCTGCGCGAGAAGGTCAAGGCCCCCTCGGTCGACCCCGGCCGCTACGACCTGGTCGTCGACCCCTCCAACCTGTGGCTGACCATCCACGAGTCGGTCGGCCACGCCACCGAGCTCGACCGCGCGCTGGGCTACGAGGCCGCCTACGCCGGCACGTCGTTCGCCACCGTCGACAAGCTGGGCACCCTGCAGTACGGGTCGCCGCTGATGAACGTCACCGGTGACCGCACCGCCGAGCACGGCCTGTCCACCGTGGGCTGGGACGACGAGGGCGTCGCCGGCCAGCAGTGGGACCTCGTCCGCGACGGGGTGCTGGTCGGCTACCAGGTCGATCGCAACATGGCGCGGCTGCGCGGGATGGAGCGCTCCAACGGCTGCGCGTTCGCCGACTCCGCGGCCCACGTGCCGGTGCAGCGGATGGCGAACGTCTCCCTGCAGCCGGTGCCCGACGGCCCCTCGACCGAGGAGATCATCGGCGGGGTCGAGCGCGGCGTCTACGTGGTCGGCGACAACAGCTGGTCGATCGACATGCAGCGCTACAACTTCCAGTTCACCGGGCAGCGGTTCTACCGGATCGAGGGCGGCAAGCTGGCCGGTCAGCTCCGAGACGTCGCCTACCAGGCGACGACCACCGACTTCTGGGGCTCGATGACGGCGGTCGGCGGGCCGCAGACCTACGTCCTCGGCGGGGCGTTCAACTGCGGCAAGGCCCAGCCCGGTCAGGTGGCCCCGGTCAGCCACGGCTGCCCGACCGCGCTGTTCGAGAACACGACCATCCTCAACACGAAGCAGGAGGGTGGGCGATGAGCCGGTACCCCGGCCGGCGAGCGTCAGCGAGTCGGCGAGTGAGCACCGCAGCGAGCGCCGGCGAGCGAGGAGCGGAGCGATGAGCGGCAGGGTGTCCCCGCAGGAGATCGTCGAGCGGGCGCTGGCGGCGTCGCAGGCCGACGGCGCAGTCGTCTACGTCACCGACAGCTCCGAGGCAAACCTCCGCTGGGCGAGCAACAGCCTGACCACCAACGGGGCCATGCGCTCGCGGCAGGTGGTCGTCGTCTCCTTCGTCGACGGCGGCTCGGGCATGGCCAGCGGCACGGTCGCCCGCACCGGCACCCCGGACGTCGCCGAGCTGGTGCGGCAGAGCGAGCAGGCCGCCCGGGACGCCGGCCCCGCCGAGGACGCCGTGCCGCTGATCAGCGAGGCGCCACCCGGCTCCGGCGACTGGGACGCGCCGGCCGCGACCACCTCCATCGACGTCTTCGGCGACTTCTCCCCTGCCCTCGGTGAGGCCTTCGGCGACGCCCGCAGCCGCGACCAGCTGCTGTTCGGCTTCGCCGAGCACCAGATGGCCACCACCTGGCTGGGCACCTCCACCGGGCTGCGGCTGCGGCACGACCAGCCCACCGGCCGGGTCGAGCTGAACGGCAAGAGCGCCGACTTCGGCCGCTCGGTGTGGGCGGGGGTGGGCACCCGCGACTTCACCGACGTCTCGGTGGCCGACCTCGCCGCCGAGATCCAGCAGAAGATGGCCTGGTCGGCCCGCCGCATCGACCTGCCGGCCGGGCGGTACGAGACGCTGCTGCCGCCGTCCACGGTCAGCGACCTGATGATCGTGGCCTACTGGTCGATGGAGGCCCGGGACGCCGACGAGGGCCGCAGCGTCTACGCCAAGGCCGGCGGCGGCAACCGGATCGGCGAGCGGCTGGCCCAGCTGCCGCTGACCCTGCGCAGCGACCCGCACGCCCCCGGGTTGGAGACCTCACCGTTCCAGGTGGTCGGCGGCTCGTCGGGCAGCGCGTCGGTGTTCGACAACGGCATGGCCACCCCCGCCGTCGACTGGATCTCCGGCGGGGTGCTCACCAACCTCATCCGGCCGCGCGCCTGGGCGCTGAAGACCACCGCACCGGCGACCGCCGCACTGGACAACCTGGTGCTCGAGTGCCCGGATGCCACCGCCACCCAGGCGGAGATGATCGCCCGCACCGAGCGCGGCCTGCTGCTCACCACGCTCTGGTACATCCGGGAGGTCGACCCGCAGACCCTGCTGGTCACCGGCCTCACCCGCGACGGCGTCTTCCTGGTGGAGGGCGGCGAGGTCACCGGCGCGGTGAACAACTTCCGGTTCAACGAGTCGCCGGTCGACCTGCTGGGCCGGGCCACCGAGGCCGGCCGTACCGAGCGGACGCTGCCCCGGGAGTGGAACGACTGGTTCACCCGCACGGCGATGCCGATGCTCCGGGTGCCCGACTTCAACATGAGCTCGGTCAGCCCGGCGAGCTGACCGTCGGCCGGGGCGCCCTGGTGGGCACCCCGGCCGAGCAACGGGTCAGCGCTGGTCGCGGCCGGTCTGCCCCGGGTCCGGGGAGTTCGTGGCCACCGCCGGGTCGACCGGGTTGCCGGTCGCCTCGGGCCCGACCTCGTCGGGGTCCGGTGTGCGGAACGGGGTGTCGCTCTGCGGGGCCGCGCCGGCCTCGTCGGCCTGCTCGGGGGCATCGGGCTCCTCCCCGCCGATGCCGAAACCCTCCGCGGGCGGCGGGGAGCCCTGGCCGGCGTCCGCAGCGGGGATGCCCTGGTCGTCGTTGCTGGGCTGGACCGGGTCGAACGGTGCGCTCATGGACATGGCCCCGCCCTACCCCGGCCCGGCCGTCACGTCACCTCCGACGCTTGAGCGCTGCCCTCCGTGGGGGGCAGCGCTCAAGCGTTCGGTGGACAGCCTTCGGGCGGCGTCCGGCGCGCTGGTGCACCCGGCAGTCGGCTCGCTAGGCTCGCCGTGGGCCGTGACTGGCGCATCGCAGGTGGGAACGACCACCGGGGAGCGGCCTCGTCGACCTGACGTCTGCCGCGCGCCTGGGCTCCCGTCGCGATCGAGGAGACCCCGTGACCAGCACCGTCACCCGCGAGACCGCCGCCTTCGCCAGCGCCCTGGACGTCATCGCCCAGGTCGAGCCACGGGTGGCCGAGGCGATCGGGCAGGAGCTCGCCGACCAGCGCTCGAGCCTGAAGCTGATCGCCAGCGAGAACTACGCCTCGCCGGCCGTGCTGCTGGCGATGGGCAACTGGTTCAGCGACAAGTACGCCGAGGGCACCCCCGGGCGCCGGTTCTACGCCGCCTGCCAGAACGTCGACACCGTGGAGCGGCTGGCCGCCGAGCACGCCCGCGAGCTGTTCGGTGCCGACCACGCCTACGTCCAGCCGCACTCGGGCATCGACGCGAACCTGGTCGCCTTCTGGTCGATCCTGGCCCACCGGGTGGAGACCCCTGCGCTGGCCGAGGCCGGGGTGAAGAACGTCGACGCGCTCACCGACGCCGACTGGGCCCGGCTGCGCCGGGCGCTGGGTGACCAGCGGATGCTGGGCATGTCGCTGGACGCCGGCGGGCACCTCACCCACGGCTTCCGGCCGAACATCTCCGGGAAGATGTTCGAGCAGTCCAGCTACGGCACCGACCCGGCCACCGGGCTCATCGACTACGCCGCGCTGCGCGAGCGGGCGCGGGAGTTCCGGCCGCTGGTGCTGGTCGCCGGCTACTCCGCCTACCCGCGCCGGGTCGACTTCGCCGCCATGCGGGAGATCGCCGACGAGGTGGGCGCCACGCTCCTGGTGGACATGGCGCACTTCGCCGGGCTGGTCGCCGGGAAGGTGCTCACCGGTGACTTCGACCCGGTGCCGCACGCCGACGTGGTCACAACCACCACGCACAAGTCGCTGCGCGGGCCGCGCGGCGGCATGGTGCTGTGCACCGAGGGGTACGCGCCGTCGGTCGACCGGGGCTGCCCGATGGTGCTCGGCGGCCCGCTGCCCCAGGTGATGGCCGCCAAGGCGGTGGCGCTGGCCGAGGCGCGGCGCCCGGAGTTCGCCGGCTACGCCGAGCAGGTCGTGGACAACGCCCGGGCGCTGGCCGAGCAGCTGCTGCGCCGCGGCGCCCGGCTGGTCACCGGCGGCACCGACAACCACCTGGTCCTGGTGGACGTCGGTGGCTTCGGGCTCACCGGGCGGCAGGCGGAGGCGGCCCTGCTGGACGCCGGCCTGGTCACCAACCGCAACTCCGTGCCGGCCGACCCGAACGGCCCCTGGTACACCAGCGGCATCCGGCTGGGCACCCCGGCGCTGACCACCCGCGGGCTGCGGGAGAGCGAGCTGGCCGAGGTCGGCGACCTGCTGGTCGACGTCCTCACCGCCACCCGGCCCGACGGCGACTCGAAGGTGCGCTACCAGCTCGACGCCGCGGTGGCCGAGCGGGTGCGGGCCCGGGCGACCGAGCTGGTCGAGGCCCACCCGCTCTACCCGGAGGTGGCCCTGGACCTGGGCGGACGCGGCTGACCCACGGGCACGGCCGGGGTGGGAGGTGCGTGCGGGGCCGGTGGAACGGGCGCGCCCGGTGGTGCGGTTGTGCACGACAGAATCGGAGAACCGCGTTTCATGCCCCGGTGGCGCGGACATGAAACACGGTTCCTGTCTACTTCTCCCCGAACGCCGAACACGACCCCCTGCCTCCGCGGCAGGACGGCGAGGGGAGACCGACATGTCGTACCGCCAGAAGCCCTCCATCTTCCAGCTCGGCCGGGTGCACGAGAACGGCCCGGCCGTGATCGTCTCGGGCTGGGGGCTGGGCATGTGCGCCTCGTCGTGCCGATGCCACCGCAACCCCGAGGACGGTCAGCTCGCCCTCGCCGAGGACCAGGCCGGCGGCAGCCTCGGGCTGCGCAGCTTCTCCGCCACCGGCACCTGCGACTGCTGCGAGGCCTGGACGTCGGCCGAGCTCGCCGCGATCCTGCGCGACGTCGCCGCGGTCGAGGCGCTGGAGTCCTCCGAGCCCGCCGCGGGCTGACCGCCACCAGCACCGGACGAGCCGTCCACCGGGGAACCGGTGGGCGGCTCGTCGTCTTTGCCGGGTCGACCGCGGGGGTAGGCCGCAGCCCATGTGGGGACGAGCAGCGGTGCGTGGTGCGGTGGCGGGGCTGGCCGGCGTGGCGGTGATGACCGCCGGGGAGAAGCTGGAGCAGCAGGTCACCGGGCGGCCGAACTCCTACGTCCCGGCCCGGACGCTGACCGCGCTCGCCACCGGCCGGCGGCTGCCGGGCTCCGCCCGCCCGCCGGTGCGCAACCACCTCATGCACTGGGGCACCGGAGCCGCCGTCGGCGCGCTGCGCGGCGTCTGGTCCGCCGCCGGCCTGCGCGGGGTGCGCGCCTCGGCCTGGTTCACCCCGTTGCGGCTGGCCGTCGACCAGACGCTGGAGAACGTCACCGGCGTCGGGTCCCCGCCGTGGACGTGGTCGCGCCGGGACCAGGTCGTCGACGTCCTGCACAAGACCGTGTACTCCCTCGCCACCGGCGCCGTCGCCGACCGGCTCGTCAGTGACGCACGGGGCCGGAGTGGCGCACGAGGCCTCTGGGACTGAGCAGGTCAGCGGACCGATCGTCCCCCGGCGCGGCGGTGTCATCGCCTCGCAGCCGTCTCCTTACCTTCCGTTCCGACGCGCGCGGGACGTGTCGCCCCTCCCCGGGCGCGACGCGCGCACTCGGAGGTTCCGGTGACTCGTACGACCACGCGACAGGGGTGGACCCGTGCTGCCGCGCTCGCGCTGAGCGCCGGGGCCTGCGTCGCGCTTCTCCCCACGGCGGCCTCGGCCGCCCCCACGACCGCCGCGCAGGCCCGGCAGGCGGTCACCGAGACCGGCCAGAAGCTCAGCGCGCTCGACGAGCAGGTGCACGAGGCGACCGCCGCCGCGGAGCAGCAGCAGGCCGCGGCCGCCGCCGCCGCCGGTGCCGCCGCCCAGGCGCAGGCGCAGCTGGACGCGATGGAGCCGCAGCTGCGGTCCATCGCCCAGACCGGCATGGTCGGCACCACCCGTGGCCGGCTCGCCGCCTTCCTGACCAGCGGGTCGGCCGACGACCTCATCGCGCAGATGAGCACCCTCGACCAGCTCGCCTCGCACGCCGACACGGTGGTCGCCCAGGCGGCCGCCGCCCGCGCCGCCGCCGACCAGGCCCAGGCCGACGCCGTTGCCGCGGCCGCCGCCGCCGATGCCGCGGCCGCCGACCTGGAGGCCCAGAAGGAGCAGCTGGAAGACGAGCTGGCCGGCTACCAGGCCGACTTCGCCCGGCTCTCGGCCACCGACCAGGTGCGGGTGCACAACGTGCTCTCCGGCCCTGACGTCACCGCCGCCCCCGCGCCCGCCCCCACCGCGGCCGCCGGCGTCGCCGTGCAGACCGCGCTCGCCCAGGTCGGCGACATGTACCTGCCCGGCGGCAGTGGCCCCGACCGGTTCGACTGCTCCGGTCTCACCCAGTACGCCTACGCCGCGGCGGGCATCTCGCTGCCGCACTCCAGCCGCGCTCAGTCCGGCATCGGCGTCCCGGTCTCCCGTGCCGAGCTGCAGCCCGGCGACCTGGTCTTCTTCTACTCGCCGATCAGCCACGTGGGCATGTACATCGGCAACGGCCAGATGGTGCACGCCAGCGTCACCGGCAAGCCGGTCGCGGTGACCAGCGTGGACAAGGGCGGCTACGTCAGCGCCCGCCGCGTCACCGGCTGAGGAAGGCCCCCGCTGTCGGCCTCGCTGCAGGGGCCCGCCGCGAGCTTGCGAGTGGTGGGGGGCAGCGAGGTCCTTCGTCACTCGTGGATGCGGCGGCCCTCGGCGAGGAGCTGGACGGCGGCGGCGATCCGCTTGGCGCGCGTCTGCGGTGAGGCCGCGGTGTGCACCCGCCAGAGGACGGCGTAGCGGTTCGCCCCGTCGAGCTCGGCGAAGGCCTGCTGCGCGGCGGGCTCCGCGGCCAGTGCGGCGGCCAGGTCGTCGGGCACGGTGATCGTGGCCGGGCCGGCGTAGGCGCGGTCCCACCGGCCGTCGGCCTGGGCGGCCTCCACTGCGGCCAGCCCGGCCGGGCGCATCCGGCCGTCGGCGATCAGCCGGCCGACCGAGGTGACGTTCTTCTGCGACCACACGCTCCTGGGGCGCCGTGGCGTGTACCGGACGGTGAACCAGTCGTCGTCCACCCGGTTGGCGCGGCCGTCGATCCAGCCGTGGCACAGTGCGACCTCCACCGCCTCCGCGGCGGTGAGCGACGGGATGCCCGAGGACTTCTTGGCGATCCGCAGGAACAGCCCCGGCGCCCGGTCGTGCTCGGCGGCCAGCCACTCGTCGAACTCCGCCGCGGTGGCGAACGCCCGGGTCTCGAAGGTGCTCTCGTCGGCCACCCGGTCATCGTGCGCAGTCGGCCGGGCGACGTCCAGAGGTCGCGGTTTGGTCGCGGAGGTGGTCGGCTACCGCTGACCGGACGGCGCTCAGCAGGGGCGCTCCACGAGGAGACGGGACGGCGATGGCACAGGCACCCGGGCCGCAGGCGCTCTGGCTGGTGCGACACGGCGAGAGCCTGGGCAACCTGGCCGACGCGCAGGCGCACGAGACCGGCTCGGGGCGGCTGCAGCTCGACGTCCGCGACCCCGACGTCCCGCTGTCGGAGACCGGCGAGCAGCAGGCCGACGCGCTGGGTGCCTGGCTGGCCGGGCTCCCGGCGGACCAGCGGCCGACCACCGTGCTCAGCTCACCGTTCACCCGGGCCCTGGACACCGCCGAGCGGGCGGTGGCGGCGAGTGGGCTGGACCTGACGATCCGGCACGACGAGCGGCTGCGCGAACGCGACTTCGGGGTGTTCGACGGGATGACCCGGACGGGGATCCGCGCGGAGCACCCGGAGGAGGCCGAGCGCCGGGAGCTGCTGGGCAAGTTCTACTACCGGCCGCCGGGTGGGGAGAGCTGGGCCGACGTGGCCCTGCGGGTGCGCAGCCTGCTGGCCACCGAGGCGCTGCGGCACGACGGCGACCGGCTGCTCTGCGTCGCGCACCAGGCGGTGATCATGGTGTTCCGGTACGTGCTCGAGGAGCTCACCGAGCAGCAGCTGCTGGAGATCGACCGCACCGAGCAGGTCGCCAACACCTCGGTCACCCGCTACGAGCTCGCCGAGGGCGGGCGCTTCGCCCTCCTCGGCTTCAACGACGTCCACCACCTGACCGACGACCGGGACGCCGGTGCGCCCGTGACCGAGGAGTCCGATGTCCCGTCCCCGGCCTGACAGCACGCTCGTCACCCCCCAGGTGCTCCGCGGCTGGCGGCTGCCCGAGCCGACCGGCGGCAAGGAGGCCCGCGGCTCGATCCTGGTGGTCGGCGGCAGCACCGAGACGGTCGGCGCGGTGCTGCTGGCCGCAGAGGCGGCGCTGCGGTCGGGCGCGGGGAAGCTGCAGGTCGTCGTCCCCTCGAAGGTCGCCCCGCACGTCTCCATCTCGCTGCCGGAGGCGCTGGTCAGGGGCGTCCCGTCCACCGAGGCCGGCGCGATCAAGGGCGACTCGGCCGAGCTGTTCCTCGACCTCGCGCAGCGCGCCTCGGCGGTGCTGATCGGGCCGGGGATGGCCGACGAGCCGGAGACCCGGGAGCTGGTGGAGCGGCTGCTGCCCGAGCTGGACGGCCCGGTCGCGCTGGACGCGCTCGGGCTGGCCGCGGTCACCGCCGACCCCAGCTGCCTGCGGCACCTGGGGAGCCGGGTGGTGCTCACGCCGAACCCGATGGAGCTGGCCATCGCGTTGCACGTGGAACAGGACGAGGTGGACGACGACCCGGCCGGCGCCGCCCAGCGGCTCGCCGAGCAGGCCCAGGCCACGGTCGGCCTCGGCGGCGCGACCAGCTGGGTCGCCGCGCCCGACGGCCGGCTCTGGGTGGACGAGAGCGGCGGTGCGGGGCTCGGCGTGTCCGGCTCGGGCGACGTGCGCGCCGGCGTGGTGGCCGGGCTGCTGGCCCGCGGCGCCGACCCCGAGCAGGCCGCGGTGTGGGCCGCCCACCTGCACGGCCGGGCGGGCGAGCGGCTGGCCGCCGGCGTGGGCCGGCTGGGCTTCCTGGCCCGGGAGCTGCCGCCGGAGATCCCGCGGGTGATCGCGGAGGTCGACCTCTGACCGGGATGTGAAGGGTGCTTGACAGGGTGGTCGGCGGCTGGTCGACTGCGCATGTCAAGCACGCTTGTCACCCGGGGGGTCGTCCATGGTCACTCGTCACGTCGCCGCCGCGCTCACCGGCCTGCTCGTCGCCGGCGGGATCGGGCTGGTCGCCGGCCTGTTCGAGCCCGACCAGTTCTGGTTGCGCGCCGTCGTCTTCGCCTGCTGCACGGTCGGGCCCGCGTACGGCCTGGGCTGGCTGGTCTTCCTCTCCGGGGTGACCGGGGAGGACCCGCCGGTGCACGTGGAGGAGACGATCGAGCACCAGTGGTGGCAGCGCAGCGCGTCGGCCTCCTTCCTCGACCTGCTGGTCGTCGCCGGCCTGGGGTCGGCTGCCCTGGCGGTCTCCGGTCTGGAGCTGGCGGCCTCCTCGGTGCTCGCGGGGTTGATCCTGTTCGCCTTCGCCGACGTCGCGGTGCGGCTCACCGTGCTGCGCCGCCGCGCCGCCTGACCGCGGGCCCCCGAGTGCGCAACGACCTCGCCGACCGGCGGCAGGCCCGTGGCTGGTCGCAGGGCCGGCTGGCCGACGAACTGGGCGTCTCCCGGCAGACGGTGATCTCGCTGGAGAAGGGGCGGTTCGACCCCAGCCTGCCGCTGGCGTTCCGGATCGCGGCGGTGTTCGGCTGCCGGATCGAGGACGTGTTCGACCCGCACGGTGGGTGACGGCGCGCCCCGCTTCCGCCAGGCTGGGGCGGTGACCGACCCAGAGAGCGGGACGACGGACGGCGTCCGGGCCGCGGACGTGTACCAGGCGACCCTGCAGCCCAAGCCCGGCGGGCGGGTGCTGCGCAGTGCCCGGCTGGCGGCCGCGTTCGTGGCCGAGCTCGCCTGGGGCCTGCTCCCCGGGCCGTCGCTGCACGACGTGGTGGTGACCCGGCGGGCCGACGGTGCCGAGGTGCTGCGGGTCTCCGCCGGCGACCCGGCCGTGCCCGGCGACATGCTGGCGGTGGTCCAGCGGTTGCTGGAGGAGTGCTCGCCGGCCGAGTTCCTCGCCGAGTGGGGCGCCGACGAGCCGGTGTGATCTGCTGCGCACAGCAGCGGGAACCGCCCGCGACCTCGGTGAGGAGAGCAGCAACGTGGCTGACAGCTACATCGGAGCCCTCGACTTCGGTGCCCCGGAGATCGACGAGACGGCGTTCGTCGCCCCGACCGCCGTCGTCGTCGGCAAGGTGACCATGGGCCCGCGCGCCAGCATCTGGTACGGCGCGATCGCCCGTGCCGACGCCGAGGTGATCGAGATCGGCGCGGACTCCAACGTGCAGGACGGCTCCACCCTGCACAGCGACCCGGGCTCCCCGCTGGTCATCGGCCGCGGCGTGACCGTCGGCCACAACGTGGTGCTGCACGGCGCCCGGGTGGACGACGACGTGCTGGTCGGCATGGGCAGCACCGTGCTCAACGGCGCGCACATCGGCTCCGGGTCGATCGTGGCCGCCGGCGCGGTGGTCATGCAGGGGGCGGAGATCCCGCCGAACTCGCTGGTCGCCGGGGTGCCGGCCAAGGTCCGCCGGGAGACCACCGAGGACGACCGCGCCGCGATCGTCGCCAACGCGAAGAGCTACACCGACCGGCTCGACCAGCACCGCGCCGTCCGCCGGGTGCAGTGACCCGGTGAGCGCCGACGAGCTGCGCCGCCGGGTCGACTGGACGGTGCAGGACCCGCCGCCCGGCGTGCGGGCCGGTCGCGCGCTGAGCTCGGTGCTGCACGCGGTCTCCACCGTGGTCACCCTGGGCGCGGACGCCGCGCTCGGCACCCGCCGGGTCGGCTGGTCGCTGCCGGCCGACCCGGCGGCGTACCTGGACCTCGGCGTCGTCCGGCTGCGCTGGCCGGCCGGGGCGACCGCCGAGCCGGTGCAGGCGACCCAGGAGGGCGTCTGGGCGACCCCGGAGGGGCGGCCGGCCCGCCGGCTGCCGGTGGAGGGCTGGCGGGTGGTGGCGGCCGTCCCGGACACGGGGTCGGCCCGGTCCCGGCACCCGGAGGCGGAGTGGCAGCTCACGCTCACCGACGGGACGACGACCGGGTCGCTGAGCGGCGCCTGGCTGGCCCTGGCCTGGATCGGGCACCTGGCCGGCTGGCCGGACCCGGCACCCACCGCGTGAGCGCGGGCGACGACGCGGCGTTCCGGGCGTTCGTCGCGGCGCAGGGCACGGGGCTGCTGCGCACCGCGCACCTGCTGACCGGCGACCCGGCGCAGGCGCACGACCTCCTGCTGAGCGCCCTGGACGCCACCCGGCGGCCGTGGGCCGGGCCGGAGCGGGCGGCCCGGGTGGCGCGCCGGGCGCTGCTGGCCGAGCACCTGAGCTGGCGGCGCCGGCTCGACCTGGGCGAGGTGCTGGCCGACAGCCCGCTGCTGTCCGGGACGGCCGGCCTCCCCGGTCTCGCCGCGGCGGCGCCGGACCGGCGCTCGCCGACCGCCGCCGCCCTGGCGCGGTTGCCGCCGCTGACCCGCACGGTGCTGGTGCTCCGCCACGGCGAGGGGCTGTCGGCGGAGGAGGTGGCCGCCGAGCTGGCCCGCCCGGTCGAGGACGTCGTCGCGGCGGCCGATCGTGGCCTGGCCCGCTACGCCGCGCAGACCGACGGTGGGGACGCCGAGGGGCGGTTGCGGCACGACCTCGCCGTGCAGGCCGCCGAGGTCACCGCCGCCCCGGCCGGCCTCCCCGACCAGGTCCTGGCCCGGGCCCGCGGCCGGCGCCGGCACCGCGCCGGCCTGCTGGCCGCGCTGGCCTTCATGGCCGCCGTCGTCCTGCTCGTCGCGCTGACCGTCTGAGGCCTCCGGCACGACGAGGGCCCGGTCACCTCCCTGTGGAGGTGACCGGGCCCTGGTCGGCCCCGCTGCTGGGTCCCGCCGCGAGCGTGCCAGTGGTGGGGGGGCAGCGGGGCCTTCCTCAGTTGCGGATCGACGCCGTCAGCGGGCAGACGAACGGGTCGCGCTCGCCCAGGCCCACCCGGTTCAGGTACCGGACGACGATCCGGTACGACCCCACCAGCGACGTCTCGGTGTAGCTGATCCCGTGCTTGGCGCAGTGCTCGCGCACCATCGGCTGCACCTTCTTCAGGTTCGGCCTGGGCATGCTCGGGAAGAGGTGGTGCTCGATCTGGTAGTTCAGGCCGCCCATCATGAAGTCGGTGACCCGGCCGCCGCGGATGTTGCGGGACATGAGCACCTGGCGGCGCAGGAAGTCGACCTTGGCGTTCTTGGGCACGATCGGCATGCCCTTGTGGTTGGGCGCGAACGACCCGCCCAGCAGCAGGCCGAACACCGACTGCTGCACGACGATGAACGCCACGGCCAGCAGCGGCGGCATGATCAGGAAGACCGCGACGACGAACAGCGTGAGCCGGGCGGCGATGATCGCGATCTCCAGCCGGCGGTGCGGCATCGTCTTGTCGCGGATCAGGGTGGCCAGGCTGTTGGCGTGCAGGGCCGCGCCCTCGAAGCACAGCAGCGGGAAGAACGCCCACCCCTGGTGCCGGGTCCACCAGCCGCGCAGGCCGGTCATCCGGGTCTCGGCGTCGTCCGGGGTGAAGGCCAGCACGGCCGACTCGATGTCGGGGTCCTTGCCCATCTGGTTGGGCGCGTTGTGGTGCTTGTTGTGCTTCTGCATCCACCAGCCGTAGCCGATCCCGGCGAAGCCGCAGGAGAGCACCCGGGCGTTCCACTCGTTGGCCCGGTGCGACCCGAAGGCCTGCCGGTGCGCGGTGTCGTGGCCCAGGAAGCCGAACTGGGTGCAGATGAGGGAGAACACGACGGCCAGGCCCAGCTGCCACCACGAGTCGCCCAGCGCCACGATCGCGACCCAGACGCCGGCGAAGGCGGCGACGGTCAGCGCGATCGAGACGACGTAGTACGGGCGGCGGCGGTTCAGCAGCCCGGCGTCCTTGACCTGCTGGGAGAGCTCGGCGTACACGCTGACCTGGCGGTCACGGGGTCGCTCGGGGCGGGGGGCCCGGGCGGGGGGAGGCGTGGAGCCCTCCAGGATGGATGCGGACATCTGCTCTCTCTGGCTGGGTCCCGGGGCTGCTCCGGGGTGGCCGGGGGTACCGGCGACGACGGGGGGCCGCGCTACCTCTGGATGGAGCACCGCGTGCGGCCGACGGTAGGCGACGCATGCCGTCACTGCCACGCGGGTGCTCCCCAGCGGGCGGCGTGGCGGGTCAGCCGGCCAGCAGCTCGCGGACCAGCGCCCCCACCGCGGCGGTCTCCAGCAGGAACCCGTCGTGGCCGTAGGGCGAGCCGATCACCTGCAGCGGGACGCCGAGCCCGTCGGCGACCTGCTGCTGCTGGGCCAGCGGGTACAGCCGGTCGGAGTCGACGCCGGCCACCACCGCGCGGGCGGTGACCCGGGCCAGCGCCGCCGCGACGCCACCCCGGCCGCGGCCGACGTCCCAGGTGTTCATCGCCTCGGTGAGCAGCACGTAGCTGCCGGCGTCGAACCGGGCGGCCAGCTTGGTGGCGTGGTGCTCCAGGTAGGAGGCGACGGCGAACCGGCCGTCGTCCTGCACCCGGGCGCCGAAGCGGGCCTCCAGCTCGCCGGCGCTGCGGTAGCTGAGGTGCGCGATCCGCCGGGCGACGCCCAGCCCGGCCACCGGCCCGGCGCCGGGCAGGTAGTCGCCGCCGGCCCAGGCCGGGTCGCTGCGCACCGCGGCCTGCTGGGTGGTCTGGGTGCCGATCTGGTCGGCGCCGGCGACGGCAGCCGAGGCGAGGAAGAACAGCCGTTCGACCCGCTCGGGCCGGGACACCGCCCACTCCAGCGCCCGCATGCCGCCCATCGAGCCGCCGAGCACCGCCCGCCACCGGCCGATGCCCAGCGCGTCGGCGAGCGCCGCCTCCACCGCCACCTGGTCACCGATGGTCAGCTCGGGGAACCGCGAGCCCCACGGGGCGCCGTCCGGGGCGGTCGAGGAGGGGCCGGTCGTGCCCTGGCAGCCGCCGAGCACGTTGGCGCAGACGACGAACAGCTCACCGGTGTCCAGCGGCGCGCCCGGGCCGACCAGCGACGGCCACCAGCCGGGGGTGGGGTGGCCCGGCCCGGCGTCGCCCACCACGTGGCTGTCGCCGGTCAGCGCGTGCTCGACCAGCACCGCGTTGCCGCCGTCCGGGGCGAGGGTGCCCCAGGTCTCGAAGGCGACCCGGACGGCGGGCAGCTCGCCGCCGCGGTCGAGCCGGACCGGTCCGTCCAGGTCGAGGAACCGGCGCCGTCCCGGCGGGTCGCCCTCGCGCCAACCGCCGGTCCGGGAGCCGGCGCGCGCCGGCTCCCGGAGCACGTCAGGCGCCCTTCGCGGCCCGGAACCCGACCTCGAGGTCGGCGAGGAT
The DNA here is from genome assembly GCF_054177765.1 of Modestobacter lacusdianchii. Classification (NCBI taxonomy): domain Bacteria; kingdom Bacillati; phylum Actinomycetota; class Actinomycetes; order Geodermatophilales; family Geodermatophilaceae; genus Modestobacter; species Modestobacter lacusdianchii. The sequence goes on from NZ_JBJJTJ010000010.1 coordinate 39,873, forward strand.
GTCGTCGATCCCCTCCAGCCCCACCGCCAGCCGCACCAGGCCCGGCGTGACGCCGGTGGTGGCCTGCTCCTCGGGGGTCAGCTGCGAGTGGGTGGTGGACGCCGGGTGGATGACCAGGCTGCGCACGTCGCCGATGTTGGCCACGTGGCTGTGCAGCTCGAGTGCCTCCACGAACCGCTTGCCGGCCTCGATGCCGCCGCTGATGTCGAAGGCCAGCACGGCGCCGGCCCCGCGCGGGGCGTACTTCTGCTGCGCGGAGTGCCAGGGGGAGGAGGGCAGCCCGGCGTAGTGCACCGACTCCACCTCGTCCCGGGCCTCCAGCCACTCGGCGACCCGCTGGGCGTTGGCCACGTGCCGCTCCATCCGCAGCGACAGCGTCTCGATGCCCTGCACCACCAGCCAGGCGTTGAACGGCGAGATCGACGGTCCGAGGTCGCGCAGCAGCTGCACCCGGGCCTTGAGCGCGTACGCCGGTGCGCCGAGGTCGGCGTAGACGACGCCGTGGTAGCTCGGGTCGGGCTCGGTGAAGCCGGGGAACTTGCCGCCGGTCCAGGCGAAGTTGCCCGAGTCGACGATGATCCCGGCGATCGCGGTGCCGTGGCCGCCCAGGTACTTGGTGGCGGAGTGGACGACGACGTCCGCGCCGTGCTCGATCGGCCGGATGAGGAACGGCGTCGCGACGGTGTTGTCCACGATCAGCGGGACGCCGTTGCGGTGCGCCACCTCCGACACCGCGGAGATGTCCAGGACGTCGCCCTTCGGGTTGCCGATCGTCTCGGCGTAGAAGGCCTTGGTGTTCTCCTGCACCAGCGACTGCCAGTTCTCCGGGTCGTCGGGGTCCTCGACGAAGGAGACGGTGATGCCCATCTTCGGCAGCGAGTGGTGCAGCAGGTTGTACGTGCCGCCGTACAGCGAGGCGGAGGCGACCACGTGGCTGCCGGCCTCGGCGACGTTCAGGATCGCCAGGGTCTCCGCGGCCTGCCCGCTGGCCACCGCCAGGGCGGCGACGCCGCCCTCCAGCGAGGCGACGCGCTGCTCGAGCGCGTCCTGCGTCGGGTTCATGATCCGGGTGTAGATGTTGCCCATCTCGGCGAGGGCGAACAGGTCCGCGGCGTGCTGGCTGTCGCGGAACTGGTAGCTGGTCGTCGCGTAGATCGGCAGCGCGCGGGCGCCGGTGGTCGGGTCGGGGGCCGCGCCGGCGTGGATCTGCCGGGTCTCGAAGCTCCAGCCGCTGGGTTCGGTCATGCGCCTACCTCCTGGGATCGCCGGAGCACCCACGGCGCGGAGGGCTCCGTCCTTGCCGGACGGCGGTCGCCGCCCAGCCAGCTCTTCCCCTGGGAGCACCTCGGACGGAGTCGAGGTTGCCGGGCAGCAAGCCAGGTGCTTGTCGCTGCCTCTCGTGAGCCGGGTCGATCCTAGGACGACGCCCCGGGCCGCGCACACTGCCCTGCGTGCGGGTGGCGATCAGGGTGCGGCCGGGGGCGAGCCGGACGGCGGTGGGCGGCGAGCACGACGGCGCGCTCGTCGTCCGGGTGACCGCCCGCGCCGTCGACGGCCGGGCCACCGAGGCGGCGCTCGCCGCGGTCGCCGCGGCGTTCGGCGTCCGCCGGTCCGCGGTCACGCTGGTCACCGGCGCGACGTCCCGCAGCAAGCTGGTCGAGGTCGACGGCGGCACCGATGCGGCGCTGCGCTCCTTGCGGAGCGCCTGACCGGCGTGCTCCCATGCCGGCCCTGACCCAGTCTGTCGCTCGTCCGCCGGCGGTGGGCCGCAGCAGTGTGCAGCGGTGGCGGGCCCTGGCCGCAGGAGTCGCCACGGACGTACATCGTCGGGTCGAGCCTGGCGGGCCCACCGCCGAGGTCAGCCGGCCAGGGCGGCGATCGCGGCGCGGGCGTCGGCGACCGGCAGGGCCATCGTGGCGTCGCCGATCGGCAGCTCGACCCGGACGACGCCCGGGTCGGCGGTGGGCATCGCCCGCTCCCAGGTCCACAGACCCCGGTCGGCGGCGAGCGTGCGCACGGCGACACCGAATGCCTCCGGGGTGGTGCGCAGCAGCAGGTGCAGCATCGGCGTCTGCGGCGGGTCGGGCAGCACGGTGACCCCGGGCAGGTCGCGGACGGCGTCGGCGATCTCCCGCGCCCGCGCCAGGTAGCTCGGCATCAGCGGCAGCCGCCGGCGCAGGCAGCTCAGCGCCGAGGCAGCCCCCGGCCACATGCCGAACAGCGTGCCGCCCAGCCGGCGCCGCCACTCCCGCACCTCGGCCACGACGTCGTCCGGACCGGCCAGGCAGCAACCGGCCAGCGCGCCGATGCCCTTGTAGAAGCTGACGTAGGTGGTGTCGAACAGTGCCGCGACGTCGGCCGGTGGCCGGTCGTAGCCGGCGGCGGCCTCCCACAGCCGGGCGCCGTCGAGGTGGGCGGCCGCGCCGCGCTCCCGGGCCCAGGTCACCTGGGCGACCAGGTCGTCCCACGGCGGGAGCTGCCCGCCCAGGTCGCGCTGGGGCAGCTCCACGACCAGGGCGGCGGGCTGCTCGGCCACGTCGTCCAGGTCGGTGCGGGCCAGCAGCCGGTCGCGGGCGCCGGCCGGGCGGCCGATGAGGCCCTGCAGCCGCTCCAGCGGGCGGCCCTCGTGCACGTCGAGGTGGCTCTGCGGGTGGAAGACGACGGTGCGGCGCCCGCGCCGGTCGGCGTGCACCCGGAGCGCGGACTGCTGGGCCATGATCCCGCTCGGCAGGTACACCGCGGCGGGCTGGCCGAGCAGCTCGGCGACCTCGCCCTCCAGTTCGGCCACCACCCCGCCGTCCCCGTACCGGTCGACCGCGGTGTCGGTGGGGATCGTGGCCAGCAGGTCGGCGGCGGTCTGCGGCCCGTGCCCGGCCAGGGCCCGATCGCAGGACTGACGGAGTGCGGTGAGGTCGTCCACCCGTCCACCCTCCCCCAACGCCCCCTCCCACGACCGCCCCCACGGGCTTTCTGGCGAGAAGGCCCGCTTCCGCCACGGGCTTACTCGCCAGAGAGCCCGCTTCCGCCACGGGCCTTCTCGCCAGAGAGCCCGCGCCGAGCGGGGGCGGTGGGCCGGGGCGGGGGTGGGCGGGCAGGCTGTCGGGGTGCGCGCGCTGGTGTTCGAGGAGTTCGGTGGTCCGCTGACGGTCCGGGCGGTGCCCGAGCCCACCCCGGCCCCGGACGGCGTCGTCGTCCGGGTCGGTGCCAGCGGGATCTGCCGCAGCGACTGGCACGGCTGGTCCGGCCACGACCCGGACGTCGTGCTGCCGCACGTGCCCGGCCACGAGCTGGCCGGCACGGTGGCCGCAGTGGGGAGCCGGGTGCGCAACTGGTCGGTGGGCGACCGGGTCACCGTGCCGTTCGTCTGCGCCTGCGGGCACTGCGGGCCGTGCCGGGAGGGCGCCGGGCAGGTGTGCCTCAACCAGACCCAGCCCGGGTTCACCCACTGGGGGTCGCTGGCCGAGCTCGTCGCCCTGGACGCCGCCGACGTCAACCTGGTCGCGCTGCCGGAGGGCATGTCCTTCGCCACCGCGGCCAGCCTGGGCTGCCGGTTCGCCACCGCCTACCGGGCCGTCACCGGGGTGGGGCAGGTGCGGCCGGGGGAGTGGGTCGCCGTGCACGGCTGCGGCGGGGTGGGGCTCTCCGCCGTCCAGGTCGCGGTCGCCGCCGGGGCGCGGGTGGTCGCCGTCGACGTCACCCCGGGTGCGCTCGAGCTGGCCGCCGCGTCCGGGGCCGAGCACGTGGTGGACGGCGCGGGCGACGTCCCGGCGGAGGTCGCCGAGCTGACCGGCGGCGGGGCGCACGTCTCGCTGGACGCCCTCGGTGCGGCGGTGACCTGCCTGAACTCGATCCGCAGCCTGCGCCGCCGCGGCCGGCACGTGCAGGTGGGCCTGCTGCCGCCGTCCCTCGGCCGCCCGGAGATCCCGATGGAGCTGGTGATCGCCGGGGAGCTGGCCCTGCTGGGCAGCCACGGGATGGCCGCCGCCGACTACCCGGCGATGCTCTCGCTGATCGCCGCCGGGCGGCTGCGCCCCGAGCTGCTGGTCACCCGCGAGCTCGGGCTGGACGACGCCGGCGCGGCGCTGGCCGCCGTGGGCCGGGAGCCGGGCATCGCGGTCGTCACCTCGTTCTGAGCCGCTCAGCCGGTCGGGGTGGCCGTCGTCCCGTCGTCGGTGCCGCCGGTCGGCTCGGACTCCGTCGTGTCGTCCTCGGTGGGCTGGCTGGTCGTGGCCGGCGCGCGGGTCGTCGTCTGGGCCGGGGTGCTGGTCTGCGCGGGCGTGCGGCTGGTGGTCCGCGTCGGGGTGGGCACCGGCTCCTCGTCCTCGCCGTCGTCCTGCGGCACCGGGGAGCTCGGCGCCGTCGGGGTGCTCGTCGGCGTCGGGGTCGTCGTGGTGCGGGCGTCGCTGGGCAGCAGCGAGTTCGGCACCTCGATCGTCCGGCCGTCCGACGTGGTGACCGTCGACGTGCCGCCGTCCGGGCGGGGCAGCAGCAGGTTCAGCACGAACAGCACCACGAACAGGCCGCCGATCACCAGCGTCGACGTGCGCGCCCGGCCGATCCGGGCCGGCACGTGGCGGTGCCAGACCGAGGTGCGGCGGGTGGCCGGCGCGGCGGTGGCGGCCGGCTGCTCGGCGGTCTGCTGCGGCAGCACCGTGGTGGGCTGCTCGTCCGAGGGCGTGGTCATGCGGCACCTCCGCTGCGGGCGCGGTCCTCGGCCAGCGCCTCGTCCTGGACGCTCACGCCGTCGGTCGCGTTGGTGGCACGCAGGGACACGCCCTCGCGGGACAGCGCCAGCGCCACCCGGGCCCGCAGGTCACGGCCGACGTCGAACTGCTTGCCCGGCAGGGTGCGGGCCACGACGCGCAGGTTCACCTCGTCCAGCGAGAGGCTCTCCACGCCCATCACGGTGGGCTCGTCGAGCAGCAGCTTGTGCAGCCGGGGCGAGTCGTAGGCCTGCTTGCCGACCTCGCGCAGCACCTCCTGCACGCGGGTGACGTCCGCGGTGGAGGGCACCGGCACGTCGACCACGGCCCGGGCCCAGTCGCGGGAGAGGTTGGTCACCTTGACGATCTGCCCGTTCGGCACGATCACCACCTCGCCGTCCACCGAGCGCACCCGGGTGATCCGCAACGTGACGTCCTCGACCGTCCCGGACGCCGGCTCCATCCCGCCGACCACCTGGATGGCGACCACGTCACCGAACCCGTACTGCCGCTCGGTGATCAGGAAGAAGCCGGCCAGCACGTCGCCGACCACCCGCTGCGCGCCGAAGCCCAGCCCGACACCGAGCACGGTGGCCGGGGCGACCAGGCCGGTGACCGGGAGGCCCAGCCGGTCGAGGACGAAGATGACCGCGACCGACCAGATCAGCACGATCGCCGCCCAGGTCAGCACCTGGGTCAGCGAGTGCCGGTGCTTGGCCGCCTCGGAGCGCACCAGGGCGTCGGAACCGGTCGCCGCGGCGTCGATCCGGTCGGTGATCCGGTTGCCGGCCCAGCTCACCAGGCGGGCCAGCAGGACGGCGCCCAGGACGATCAGCAGCGCGTCCAGGAAGGGGCCGCGGAGCCAGTAGAGGGTGTCGGTGACCGGGCCTGCTGCGAGCACGTTCATCGCCGTCCAGTGTGGACTGCCGGCGCTTCCGGTGGGTGCCCGGGGGGCTCCGGAACGCAACCCCTCGAGACGCGATCGTGATCACCCTGGTTTGCGCTGTGCGTCCCCCAGGGCGCACGGTGTCCTGTGGAGACGGCGCCCCCAGTCACGGGGCCGCCGTCCGACCTGTGCGCCGACCCGATTGGAGGGGCGCCCACCAGGCGCCACACCACGTGACCACGACACCCACCGATCCACCCGGCCAGCCGCCGCGCGGCGTCACCAGCGCAGCCGCGACGCCCGACCAGCCCGATGCGCCCGCCCAGACGATCGACGACGTCCTCGACCCCGAGGTGCCCAGCGACCTGCACCCGGCGATCGCCCAGCCGCCGGCGCACGAGGAGGAGCGCCGGCCGCAGCTGGACAAGACGGTCTTCGGCGTCGCCGCGGTCGTCTCGCTGGCCTTCCTCGCCTGGGGGTTCATCAGCCCCACCGGCCTGGGCACCGCCAGCGCCGACGCGCTCGGCTGGATCGAGGGCAACCTCGGCTGGTTCTTCGTGCTGCTCGCCTCGGCCGTGGTCGTCTTCGTGCTCTGGCTGGCCGCCAGCGCCTACGGCCGCATCCCGCTGGGCGGCGACGGCGAACGGCCGGAGTTCAAGACGATCAGCTGGATCGCGATGATGTTCAGCGCCGGCATGGGCATCGGCCTGATGTTCTTCGGCGTCTCCGAGCCGCTGTCGCACTTCGTCTCCCCGCCGCCGGGCACCGTCGAGGGTGAGACCAACGCGGCCGTCACCACCGCGATGGCCACCACGCTCTTCCACTGGACGCTGCACCCGTGGGCGCTCTACGCCCTGGTCGGCCTGGCCGTCGCGTACGGCACCTACCGCCGCGGCCGCGGCCAGCTGCTCTCCTCCGCGTTCACCTCGCTGTTCGGCCGCGGGGTCGCCGAGGGCCCGGCCGGCAAGGTGATCGACGTCCTGGCGATCTTCGCCACGCTGTTCGGCACCGCCGCCTCCCTCGGGCTCGGCGCGCTGCAGATCGGCAGCGGGCTGGAGATCCTGGGCTGGCTCGGTGAGGTGGGCAACGCGGTCACCGTCGGCATCATCGCCGTGCTGACCGCCGCGTTCGTCGCCTCGGCGTTCTCCGGCATCGCCCGGGGCATCCAGTGGCTGTCCAACATCAACGTCGTCCTGGCGTTCGTGCTGGCGCTGTTCGTCTTCGTCGTCGGCCCGACCGTGCTGATGCTCAACCTGGTGCCGACCGCCCTGGGTTCCTACCTCGCCGACCTCCCGGAGATGGCCGCCCGGACCAACGCCTCCGGTGGCGACCCGATGGCCGAGTGGCTGTCGGGCTGGACGGTCTTCTACTGGGCCTGGTGGATCTCCTGGACGCCGTTCGTCGGCGTCTTCCTCGCCCGGATCAGCCGCGGCCGCACCATCCGGGAGTTCATCGCCGGCGTGCTGCTGGTGCCCAGCGTCGTGACGCTGTTCTGGTTCGCTGTCTTCGGCGGTGCCGGGATCGGCGCCCAGCGGTCCGGGGAGGACATCGCCGGGCAGTCGACGCCCGAGGGCCAGCTGTTCGACCTGCTCCAGGGGCTGCCCTGGGCCACGGTCACCAGCGTGCTGGTGATGCTGCTGGTGGGCATCTTCTTCGTCACCGGTGCGGACTCCGCCTCGATCATGATGGCGTCGCTGTCCGAGCGGGGCACCCGCGAGCCGACCTCGAAGATGGTCGTCTTCTGGGGCCTGCTGACCGGTGGCGTGGCCGCCGTGATGCTGCTCGTCGGCGGGGACGAGGCACTCCAGGGCCTGCGGAACCTGACGATCATCGGCGCCCTGCCGTTCGCGGTGGTGATGATCGGCCTGGCGATCGCACTCACCAAGGACCTGCGCTCGGACCCGATGGTGCTGCGTCGCGCCTACGCCAACGAGGCCGTCGAGCAGGCCGTGGTCGAGGGCATCACCCGGCACGGCGACGACTTCGCGCTGGTCGTGGAGCACAGTCAGGACGGCGACGGTCAACCGCGGACCGTGGTCTCGTCGAAGGCCCCCGAGGAACCGCGGGCCTGACCCGGTCGACCCAGTGGCCCCCTCGCCGACCGGCGAGGGGGCCACTGCCGTCCGGGGCCGTGGGTCAGCGGAGGCGGCGGACGGGGACGACCATCGGGGTGCCGGTGACCGGGTCGGGCACGACCCGCGCCTCCAGCTCGAAGACGTCGGCGAGCAACTGCTCGGTCAGCACCTCGGCCGGGGTGCCCTCCGCGACCAGGACGCCGTCCTTCATGGCCACCAGCCGCTGGGCGTAGCGGGCGGCCAGGTTCAGGTCGTGCAGGACGACGACGACGGTGCGCCCCCGCTCGGTGTGCAGCCGGGCCACCAGCTCCAGCACGTCGACCTGGTGGGCGAGGTCCAGGTAGGTGGTCGGCTCGTCGAGCAGCAGCAGGTCGGTGCCCTGGGCCAGCGCCATGGAGATCCAGGCCCGCTGCCGCTGGCCGCCGGAGAGCGCGTCGACCGGGGCGTCGGCCAGCTCGGCCATGTCGGTCCAGCGCAGCGCCTCGGCGACGACGGCCTCGTCGTCGGAGGACCACTGCCGCAGCCAGCTCTGGTGCGGGTGCCGGCCGCGGGCGACCAGGTCGGCCACGGTCAGCCCCTCCGGGGCCAGCGGGGTCTGCGGCAGCAGCCCGAGCACCTTGGCGACCTCGCGGGTCGGCGTCGAGGTGATCGCCCGGCCGTCGAGCAGCACGCTGCCGGCGGTGGGGCGCAGCAGCCGGCCCAGCGCCTTGAGCAGGGTCGACTTCCCGCAGCCGTTGGGGCCGACGATCGCGGTGAACGACCCCTCGGTGAGCTGGAGGTCCAGGTCGTCGACGACGACCTTCTCCCCGTAGGCCAGCCGGACGCGGTCGGCGGCCAGGCGCACGGGTGCCGTCGGCGCGGTGGCGGTGGGGCTGTCGAGAGCGGTCACAGGGTCGATCGCCGCCTTCCGCGGACGAGGAGCCAGAGCAGGTACGGCGCGCCGACCACCGCGGTGACCACCCCGACGGGGAAGGCCTCGGTGAGCACGGTGCGCGAGGTGAGGTCGCTGGCCACCAGCAGCAGCGCGCCGAGGAGGCCGGAGGCGATCAGCGGGGGCCGGGAGCCCCCGGTGAGCCGCACGGCGATCTGCGGGACGACGAGGGCCACGAACTGGATCGGCCCCGCCGCGGAGACGGCGAACGCGGCCAGCGCGACGGCCACCACGACCACGGTGCCCTGGGCCAGCGGCACCCGCACCCCCAGCCCGCGGGCGGTCTCGTCGCCGAACTGCAGCACGTTCAGCACCCGCCCCAGCGCGAGCGCGGCCGGCACCAGCACCGCCAGGGCGAGCGCCAGGGGCAGGACGTCGTCCCAGCCGCGCCCGTTCAGCGAGCCGGTGACCCAGACGTTGGCCGCGGCGGCGTCCCAGATGGTGCTGCGGGTGAGCAGGTACTGCACCACCGCGTTGGCCATCGCCGACAGGCCGATCCCGATGAGCACCAGGCGGTACCCGTCGACGCCCTTGCGCCAGGCCAGCCCGAACACCGCGAAGGCGATCGCGAACCCGCCGAGCAGGGCGGCCAGCGGCAGCCCGATGCCGCCGAGCACCCCGGCGGCGGTGGTGCCGGTGCCGGCGAACACGATCACGCTGACCGCGCCGATCGCCGCGCCGCCGTTCACGCCCAGGATGTCCGGGCTGGCCAGCGGGTTGCGGGCGAAGGTCTGGATCAGCGCCCCGGACGTGCCCAGCGCCACGCCGACCAGCACGGCGGCGGCGATCCGCGGGGCGCGCAGCTCGGTGACGATGAACCGCTGGGTGTCATCGCCCAGCCCGACCAGCGCGCCGAGCACCTGCGGGATGCTGATCGGGTAGTCACCGCGCCCCAAGCTGACCGCGGCGGCCAGCAGCAGCACGACCACCGTCGCCAGCGGCACGACCAGCTGGCGGAGCCGGTAGGTGCCCGAGTACGACCCCACCCGCAGGACGCGGCGGGGCCGGCTGCGGTGCTCGGGGGCCCGGGTGGGCGCGGTGAGCGTCACAGCGTCACCAGCCGGCGGCGGCGCACCAGGGCGATGAAGAACGGGGCGCCGACGACGGCCAGGACGATGCCCACCTGCAGCTCGCCGGGGCGGGCGACCACCCGGCCCAGCACGTCGGCCAGCAGCAGGAAGACCACGCCCAGCAGGCCGGAGTACGGCACCAGCCAGCGGTGGTCGGGGCCGGTGACCGCCCGGGCGACGTGCGGCACGACCAGCCCGACGAAGGCGATGGGCCCGCAGGCGGCCGTCGCCGCGCCGGTGAGCAGGGTGATCGCACCGAGCCCGACGGTGCGGGCCACCCAGATCCGCTGGCCCAGGCCGCGGGCGACGTCCTCGCCGAGGTTGAGCAGGTTCAGCGCCGGGGCGTTGAGCAGCGCGAGCAGCAGGCCGACGACGACGAAGGGGGCGACCTGGGTGGCGACCGAGGCGTCCCGGCCGGCCAGTGCCCCGACGATCCAGAACCGGTAGGCGTCGAGGGTGTCGGTGCTGCTGATGGTGATCGAGGAGACCAGCGCGAACAGCAGGGCACTGAGGGCGGTGCCGGCCAGCGCCAGGCTGACCGGGGTGGCGCCGCCCCGGCCGGAGCCGATCGCGAAGACGGCGACGCTGCCCAGCAAGGCCCCGGCGAAGGCGAACCAGACGTAGCCGCTGGGGGTGGACAGCCCCAGCACCGAGATGGACAGCACCACGGCGAACGCGGCACCGGCGGTGACCCCCAGCAGGCCCGGGTCGCCCAGCGGGTTGCGGGTGTGCCCCTGCATGAGCGCACCCGAGACGCCCAGGGCCAGCCCGGCGAGCACCCCGAGCAGGGTGCGGGGCACCCGCAGCTCCCGGATGATCACCGTCTCGTCGCCGGGGGTGGACGCGTCGGTGAGCGCCTGCCAGACGGTGCCCAGGCCGATCGGCCGGGTGCCCACGGTGATGCTCAGCGCGCAGACCGCCACGGCCAGCAGGAGCAGCAGCCACAGGCCCAGCGAGCGGCCGACCGCACCCCGCAGCAGCCCCCGCCGAGGGGGTGCGGTGGTCGCCTCCTCGGGGGGCCGGGTGGCCGTGCGCTGCGCCACGAGCGACTCCTGGGGACGGCGGTCAGCCGGGTCCCGGCCGAGATTGGTGAGGCTCACCTTACCCATGCTGCTGGACGGTGGGCGTGACGAACCCGACTCCACCGGGTCGGCGGATGTCACCGGCCCGCCGCCCCCAGCCAGCACGATGGTCCCGTGTGGCGACCAGACCCCCGGCCGCGGCGGCCCTGGCGGCGGCTGGCCGCGGTCTACGGGGTGGCCGGCACCGGGCTGCTCCTGGCCATCGCCGTCCTCGGGGACCGGACGGCGGCCACCTACACCGCCGCGCTGTTCTCGTTCTGGTGGCTCGCGCCGGCGCCGGTGCTCCTGGTCGTGGCCGCCGTCCGGCGGGCCTGGTGGGCCGTGGCGGCACTCCTCGTGCCCACCGTCGCCGTCCTGGTGCTGCAGGGGCCGTACCTGGTCAACCGGTTCACCGACGAGGAGGGCGCCGTCGACCTCCGGGTGGCCGGCTACAACGTCACGCACGGGCGGCCGCTGGACGGGCTGCGCGCCCTGATCGAGCAGGAGCAGCCCGACGTCCTGCTGCTCCAGGAGGTCACCGTGGCCCGGCGGGCCGAGCTGCGGGCCCTGGCCGGCTACCCGTACCTGCACCTCGGGCCGCTGACCGGTGGCCGGCTGGGCGACGGGGACGCCGTCCTGTCCCGGCACCCGATCATCGGGGTCGACCGGGTGACCGGGCTGCCGGCCGGCGCCCGCCCGACCGACCTGGTCACCCTGGACGTCGCGGGGCGGGAGCTCGACGTGCTCTCGGTGCACCTGGCGTCGCCGTGCGTCGGCTGCACCCCCGCCGGTGGAGAGGCCAACCCCGCGGGCGGCACCGGAGAGGCGGCGCGGACCCGGCTGGCCGAGGCCCGGCGCTACGCCGACGTCGTCGCCGGGCTGGTCGACCGGGGCCGGCCGGTGGTGCTCGGCGGGGACCTCAACTCCTCACCGCTCAACCGGCCGCTGCACGTGCTGACCGGCGCCGGCCTGACCGACGTGCACCGGGCGGTGGGCACCTGGCCGGCGCTGACCCGCGGGCCCGGCCCCGGGGTCGCCCGGGTGGACGCCGTGCTGGTCAGCGGCCTGCGCCCGCTGCGCAGCGTGGAAGGCGACCGAGGGGCGAGCACCCACTCACCGGTGGTCGCGTACCTCGCCTGGCCCTGAACGGCAGGGGGTCGGACGACGGGCCCGGAGGCGGCGGTCAACGGGGCGGGGCGATCCCGGCGACGACCAGGTCGGCGAGCTCCCGGTAGGCGGCGGCGTCGTCCAGGCCGGTCGCCGCCGTGACGTCTCCCCGGTGGATCGCGCTCATCACCGCGGCGACCGCGACGCCGACGAACGAGGGGTGCACCGGCCGGATGGTGCCGGCGGCGACGCCCTCGCTGACCAGCTGCTGCACCCGGTCGGCCGCGGCGCGGGTGTTGCGCTGGTAGATCTCCCGGGCGGGGGCGAAGGCGGCGAGGTCGGCGAAGAAGGCCGGCGAGGCGGGCTGCAGCTGCTCGGCGACGGTCAGCAGGTACGAGCTGATCCGCTCACGGTGGTCGCCGGGGCCGGTGGCCCGCTGCTCGACCGCGGTCGTCGCCCGCTGGAAGAAGCGCTTCACCGCGGCCACGACCAGCTGCTCCTTGCTCGCCGCGATGCCGTACAGCGTGGTCTTGGAGCAGTGCAGCCGGCGGGCCAGCTCGTCGAGGGTGAAGGCGGCGAAGCCCTCGGCCAGGAACACCGCGACCAGCTCGTCGAGCAGCGCCGCCCGCCGCGTCGCGCTGCGGGTGCTGCGGGTGTCCAGCGACGTCATGGCCCTCCTCCGGAGTACCGGAGGGTAACAACGGCGCGCGGTTGAGTACCCGGCTCAGTACTGCGTACCGTTCGGCAGTACTGCAACCAGTCCGGGACGACGCCGTCCCGGGCCTCCCGGAGGTGCGCTGTGCCCGTTCGCCGTCTGGTCCCCACCCAGGAGGCCGCCGACCTGCTCGACCTCACCCGGCAACTGGCCCGGGACGAGCTCGCCCCCCGGGTCGCCGCGGCGGAGGCGGCGGAGGAGTTCCCGCGCGAGGTCTTCCGGACCCTCGGCCGGGCCGGGCTGCTGGGCCTGCCGTACGCCGAGGAGCTGGGCGGTGGCGGGCAGCCCTACGAGGTCTACCTGCAGGTGCTCGAGGAGATCGCCGCGGCGTGGGCCAGCGTGGGTGTCGGGGTGAGCGTGCACGGGCTGTCCTGCTTCGGCCTGGCCAGCCGCGGCACGGCCGAGCAGCAGCGCTGGTTGCCGGAGATGCTCGGCGGTGAGCAGCTGGGCGCCTACTGCCTGTCCGAGCCGCACGCCGGTTCCGACCCCGCGGCGATGCGCACCCGCGCCGTCCGGGACGGCGACTCCTACGTGCTCACCGGCGAGAAGGCCTGGACCACCCACGGTGGGCACGCCGACTTCTACAAGGTGATGGCCCGGACCTCCGACGACGGTGCCCGCGGCATCTCCTGCTTCCTGGTGCCCGCCGACAGCCCCGGCCTCTCCGCGGACACCGCCGAGCGCAAGATGGGGCTGACCGGCTCGACCACCGCCACCATGCGGTTCGACGGCGTCCGGGTCGACGCCGACCGCCGGCTGGGCGAGGAGGGCGAGGGGCTCTCGATCGCCCTCGCCGGGCTGGACGCCGGCCGGCTGGGCATCGCCGCGGTCGCCACCGGCCTGGCCCAGGGCGCCCTGGACGACGCGGTCGCCTACGCGCAGGAGCGGGAGACCTTCGGCAAGCCGATCATCGAGCACCAGGGCCTGGGCTTCCTGCTCGCCGACATGGCCGCCGCCGTCGAGACCGCGCGGGCGACCTACCTGGCCGCGGCCCGGCTGCGCGACGCCGGCCAGCCCTACGGTCAGCAGGCCTCGATCGCCAAGCTGGTGGCCACCGACAACGCGATGAAGGTGACCACCGACGCCGTCCAGGTGCTGGGCGGGTACGGCTACACCCGCGACTTCCCGGTGGAGCGGTACATGCGGGAGGCGAAGGTCATGCAGATCTTCGAGGGCACCAACCAGATCCAGCGCCTGGTGATCAGCCGGGCCCTGGCCCGCGGCGGCGCCCCCACCACCACCGTCGCCCCGTAGGGGCACTCGGCGGCGAGCGGGGCCGACCAGGGAGGGCCAAAGTCGCGATCTTGGCCCTTACGCTGCGGGGCATGTGTCGGAACATCCACGTCCTGCACAACCTGGAGCCCGCCACCACCGCCGACGAGGTGCGGGCGGCGGCGCTGCAGTACGTGCGCAAGGTCAGCGGGTCGGCCAAGCCGTCGCAGGCGAACCAGGCGGCGTTCGACCGGGCGGTCGAGGAGATCGCGCACGCCACCGAGCACCTGCTCGCCGACCTGGTCACCACCGCCCCGCCGAAGGACCGCGAGGTGCTCGCCGCCCAGGCCCGCGCCCGCGCCGCCGCCCGCTACGGCCGCTGACGACACCGGCCCGGCCCCCACGCGGGGGACCGGGCCGGTGTCGTGACGTCCCGCCCGAGGCGGGGTGTGTCCGATCAGGCGGGCTGCATCGAACCCAGCACGGCGCGGACGTCGGCCGGGCTCTGCGCCGCCTCGAGGCGGGCGACCTGCTCGGGGTCGACGAAGACCTCCGCGATCCGGCCGAGCAGCTTCAGGTGGTCGTCACCCGCACCGGCGACGCCGATGACGAACGAGACCTCCTTGCCGTTCCAGTCGATGCCGCGGGAGTAGCGCACGAAGGAGATCGCCGTCCGGTGGATGGCCGGCTTGGCCTCGTTCGTGCCGTGCGGCAGGGCCAGGCTGTTGCCCATGTAGGTCGAGACCGACATCTCCCGCTCGTGCATCGCCTGCACGTAGGAGGCGTCCACCGCGCCGGCCGCGACCAGCAGCTCGCCGGCCTCGGCGATCGCGCCGTCCCGGGTGGCGGCGCTGCCGTCCAGGACGATGCTCTCCACGGCCAGGACGTCGGCGCCCTCGTCGCTCAGCCGGGCGACACCCCCGGCCGCGGCGGGCGCGGTGGCCTCCCGGCCGGGCACGGCGGCGCCGTCCGGCGCGGCGGCCGCGGTGGCGTCCGCGGCACCGGGGCCGGCGTTGGTGCGCTTGAGCATCTCGACGATCTCGTCGTAGCGCGGACTGGACATGAAGTCCGAGACCGACACGTGCACCGCCGACCGGGTCTTCTGCTCGGCCCGCTCCGTCAGGTCCTCGTGGGTGACCACCAGGTCGTAGGAGTCGGTCAGGCTGGAGATGGCCTTGTTGACCACGGTGACGTCGGTGAACCCGGCGCCCTGCACCTTCTTGCGCAGCACCGAGGCGCCCATGGCCGAGGAGCCCATGCCGGCGTCGCAGGCGAACACGATCGAGTGGATCGGGCCGTCGGTGCGGGCGGCACCCGAGCCGGTGAGCGCCCCGCCGGTGAGGGACGAGGCGACCGAGGACTTCTTGCCCTTGTTCGCCTCCATCGCTGCGGTGGCCGCGGTCAGGTCACCGTCGTCGTCCTTGTCCAGCTTCAGCAGGAAGGCGGCGACCAGGAACGTGACGCCGGCGGCGACCAGCACCGAGGCGGTGACCCCGAGCAGGCTGCTGGGCGGGGAGGCGGCCCAGACGGCGATGATCGAGCCGGGGGAGGCCGGCGAGCGCAGGCCCGAGCCGAAGAGCAGGTTGGTGGCCACGCCGGCCATGCCGCCGAGGATGACCGCGGCGATCAGCTTCGGCTTGGCCAGCACGTAGGGGAAGTAGATCTCGTGGATGCCGCCGATGAACTGGATGAGGATCGCACCGGGGGCCGACGCCTTGGCGGCACCGCGGCCGAACAGGGCGAAGGCGAGCAGCAGGCCCAGGCCCGGGCCGGGGTTGGCCTCGAGCAGGAACAGGATCGACTGGCCGGCCTCGGCGGCCTCGGTGGTGCCCAGCGGGGTGAGGATGCCCTGGTTGATGGCGTTGTTCAGGAAGAGGATCTTCGCCGGCTCGATGAAGATCGAGGTCAGCGGCAGCAGGTTGCTCTCGACCAGGGTGTCGACGACGTTGGACGCCAGGTTGCTGAAGGCCTGCACGAACGGGCCGGCCAGCACGAAGCCGACGACGGCCAGGATGCCGCCCCAGATGCCGGCGGAGAAGTTGTTGACCAGCATCTCGAAGCCGGGGCGGATCTTGTGCGCCCACAGTGCGTCGAGCTTCTTCATCGTCCAGCCGCCGAGCGGGCCCATGACCATGGCGCCCAGGAACATCGGCACGCTGGCGCCGGTGATCGCGCCCATCGTGGCGATCGCGCCGACGACACCACCGCGGAGGTTGTCGTCGTACATCATCCGGCCGCCGGTGTAGCCGATGAGCAGCGGCAGCAGGTAGGTGATCATCGGACCGACGATCCCGGTGCCCTCGGCGCCGGAGCCCCATGCGCCGAGGTCCTCGACGAAGCCGTAACCCCCGGTGTAGCCCAGCGCGTCACCGATGGTGGTGATCCAGCCGGTCTCGATGAAGAGGGCGGTGATCAGCCCCCAGGCGATGAAGGCACCGATGTTCGGCAGCACCATGTTCGACAGGAAGGTGCCGAACCGTTGCACGTGCAGCCGCATCCCTCCCGATCGGGCGGCCGGGTGGGTCGTCGTGGCCATGGCGGACCTTCCTGAGCTGGGGTGGAGTCGCTCGGCACGGAGTCGTCCCGAGGCGCCGAGAGGCGGTCGTCACCGACCTGTGATCGGAGTCACCAGTCTGTGAGAGTGTCTGTATATATACCCGAGAAGCCGCGGTCAAGGGGGTGAAAGCCACACGTTCTCACCGAGAACCACGCAACCGGGCGGAAGAGCAGGTCCTAGAGTGACCGGTGACACGGGCGGCGGGTCGCAGCCCGGGTCGCGTCGACGCCGACGACCACGCACCCGCCCGCCGGCCACCACCCCGTCGACGCACCCTGGTGTCGAGCGGCCACCCCGGTCCACGCACCTGGTCGACGCACCCGTCGGCACCCCCCCCAACGACACAGCACTCGGAGGACGACATGAAGGCCCTGCGGTTCTACGCACCGGAAGACGTGCGGCTCGAGGACGTCCCCGAGCCCGAGTGCGGCCCGGACGAGGTCAAGATCAAGGTCAAGAACACCTCGACCTGTGGCACCGACGTCAAGATCTTCCACAACGGCCACCAGAACCTCACCCCGCCGCGCACCATCGGGCACGAGATCGCCGGTGAGGTCGTGGAGGTCGGCGCGAACGTCAACGCCACCCACGGCAGCACCTGGGCGCCCGGCGACCGGGTGCAGGTCATCGCCGCCGTGCCGTGCGGGCACTGCCACGAGTGCCGCAAGGGCTGGATGGCCGTCTGCCAGAACCAGACCTCGATGGGCTACCAGTACGACGGCGGCTTCGCCGAGTACATGATCGTGCCGCAGCAGGTGCTCAAGGTCGACGGCCTGAACCGGATCCCGGACAACGTCGGCTACGACGAGGCCTCGGCCGCCGAGCCGTTCGCCTGCGCCATCAACGCCCAGGAGCTGCTCGGCATCGAGGAGGGCGACACGCTCGTCGTCTTCGGCGCGGGGCCGATCGGCTGCATGCACATCCGCATCGCCCGCGGCGTGCACAAGGTCGGGAAGGTCATCCTGGTCGACGTCAACGCCGAGCGGCTGGAGATGTCGGCCAACGCCGTCCAGCCCGACGAGGTCATCAACGGCGCCGAGACCGACGTCATCGCCCGGGTCATGGAGCTCACCGAGGGCCGCGGCGCCGACGTGATCATCACCGCGACGGCGGCCAACGTCACCCAGGAGCAGGCGATCGCGATGGCCGCCCGCAACGGCCGGATCTCCTTCTTCGGTGGGCTGCCCAAGACCAACCCGACGATCACCTGCGACTCCAACGTCGTGCACTACCGCCAGCTGCACATCCACGGCGCCAACGGCTCCGCTCCCGAGCACAACAAGCGGGCGCTGGAGTACATCTCCAGCGGTCAGGTGCCGGTCAAGGACCTGATCACCGAGCACCTGCCGCTGGACCGCGTCCTCGACGCCTTCTCCATCGTGCAGAAGGGCGAGGCGATCAAGGTCACCGTCGAGCCGTGACCACTGTGCGCTGAGTGCCCACCGCCTGGCCGGAACGGGCACTCAGCGCACACCGCTGCGGAGCTCGGGCGCCTGGCGCGCAGCGCTGCCGGACTACACGAGGAAGCGGTAGGCGGTCGTGCCGGGGGCGAGGTGCTGGATCCGCAGCGGGCCGGCCTCGATCCGGGCCAGCAGCGGGGCGAGACCGTCGACGCTGCCCAGCTCGATGCCGGTCAGCGCCGCCCCGGTCTCCCGGTTGTCCCGCTTGACGTACTCGAACAGCACGATGTCGTCGTCCGGGCCCAGCACCTCGTCGAGGAACCGGCGCAGCGCGCCGGGCTCCTGCGGGAACTCGACCAGGAAGTAGTGCTTGAGCCCCCGGTGCACCAGTGACCGCTCGACCACCTCGGCGTACCGGCTGACGTCGTTGTTGCCCCCGGACAGCACGGTGACCACGGTCTGCCCGGGCTCGACGAGCACGGAGCCGCCGGTGAGCGCGGCGCTGGCCAGGGCGCCGGCGGGCTCGGCGATCACCCCGTCGACCTGGTAGAGGTCGAGCATCTCGGTGCAGACCTGTCCCTCGGGCACGGTCACCAGCTCCGCGCCGGAGTCACGGACCAGCGGGAAGGTCACGTCGCCGGCCCGGCGCACCGAGGCCCCGTCGACGAAGGTGTCGATCTCGGCCAGCTCCACCGGTCGGCCGGCGGCCAGCGCGGCTGCCATGTTCGCCGCCCCGGCCGGCTCGACCCCGACCAGCCGGACGCCGGGGGCGTGCTCGCGCAGCCAGGTGCCACAGCCGGCCAGCAGGCCGCCCCCGCCCACGGGCAGGACGACGACGTCCGGCGCGCGGCCCAGCTGGTCGAGCAGCTCGAGGGCCACCGTGGCCTGGCCGGCGACGGTCGACAGCGCGTCGAAGGCGGGCACCAGGGTGGCCCCGGTCGTGGCGGCGTGCGCGGCGGCTGCGACGGCCGCGTCGTCGTAGGTGTCGCCGTGGACGACGAGCTCGACCGTGTCCCCGCCGAGCGCGGCGATCCGCTGCCGCTTCTGCCGCGGCGTCGTCCCCGGCACGAACACCCGGCCGCGGACGCCGAGCACCCGGCAGGCGTAGGCCACCCCCTGGCCGTGGTTGCCGGCGCTGGCGGTCACCGCGCCGGCGGCCCGGCCGGCGGCGTCCAGCTGGCTGATCGTGTTGTAGGCGCCGCGCACCTTGTACGACCGGCCGACCTGCAGGTCCTCCCGCTTCACCCACACCTCGGCGCCGGTGAGCCCGGACAGCCGGGCGTTGCGCTGCAGCGGCGTCCGTTCGGCGACGCCGGCCAGGCGGGTGGCTGCGGCGGAGACCCCGGCGGAGAAGTCGGTGCGGAGGTCGGTCACCGCGTCATCCTCCCCGACGCCCCGTCGGCCACGGGTGAGCGCCGCCGAGAAGCCGGGCGGTGACCGCCGGGGTCAGGTGCCCACGAGGGGGCCGCGGGCCGGTGCGCTGCGGGCGGGCGGCAGCGGCGCCGGGCGCCGCACGCGGCGCCCTGACCGCCCTCCGCCCGGACGGCGGCGGGCCCCCCTCGTGCCGCTGCTGCCGGGACTCCTCCGCGAGCTGGCGGGCGGCCAGGACGCTGGGTGCCTCGGGGTCGTACCAGGGCATCAGCTGGCCTCCGGGAACGCGAGCCGCGTCATCAGCAGCTGGAGCCGGAGGCGCGCCGCCCCGCGGCCGCGGCGCACGGACGTGCTCTCGCGCGGTGCGGCCGGGACGGGAGGCCGGGTGCGGGTCATGGGGAGAGCCTCCCGCGCGCCGGGGCGAGCGCACATCGTCCGCAGGTCTGATCCGGTGGAGCCGGAGGTCGGGGTCCGGGGGTCGGGGCGTCAGCCCCTGGGAGGAGGCGCGGCAGCTCCCTCGGCGTCCTCCCGCGGTCGGTCCGCGAGGTCAGATGCCGGTGAAGGGACCGCGGGTGGCCTCCTTCTCCGGCACCGGGGCGAACACGTTGCCGGTGGTGGCGGCCACGGAGTCCCGGGCGTAGCCGAACACCTTGAGCAGCGGCCCGACCAGTGCGTCGTACACCGGCGGGAACAGCCGGAACCCGGCGATGATCAGCGGGTTCGCGAAGCCGGACTGCTTGAGCCGGCGCGGGTGGGCCACCCGGTCGACGACGGCGCGGGCCACTCGCTCCGGGGTGTAGACCGGCGGCGGCGGATGGCCGGTGTTGCCCAGCACGGTGGCCGCCTGCCGGTAGATCGGGGTCGTCGTCCCGCCCGGGGCGACCGCGGAGACGTGCACGTCCGGCAGTTCGCGGAGCTCCTGCTGCAGCGTGCGGATCAGTGCCAGCTGGCCCCACTTGGCCGTGGTGTAGGCGCCCATCGTGGGGGTGGTGACCGAGGCGAGCAGCGAGCTGACCACGACGATCGACCCGCGCTGCTGGCTGCGGAACTGCGGCAGCACGGCCCGGAAGACGTGGTAGGTGCCCTTGATCGCGGTGTCCACCACCCGCTCGAACACCCCGGGCTGCAGGTCCTCGACCGCGCCGTAGGCCATCACGGTGGCGGAGTGGACGACGACGTCCAGCCGGCCGAAGGACTGCACGGCCCGGTCGACGGCGGCCTGGACCGCGTCGGGCTCCAGGACGTCGGCCGGCACGCACTCCACGGCGGTGGCCCCGGCGGCCCGGCAGTCGGCGGCGGCGTCGGCGAGCGCGGCGGCGCTGCGCGACACCAGCACCAGGGAGGCGCCCCGCTCGGCGAACTGGACGGCGCTGGCCCGGCCGATGCCGCTGGAGGCGCCGGTGACGAGCACGACCTCCCTCAGCGTGCGGGCGGAGGTGAGGTCGTCGGCCGTGGTCTCAGCAGTCACGACGGCGGTGCTACCCCGTGCGCTGCCGGGCAAGCACATCGTGCACAACGGGAACGCCCGATCGACCCGCCCGCCGCTACGGTCGGGCGGATCCAGGGAGGGCCGGCGCCGGCTCCCCGCGAGCCGAGAGGACGCGCCCGTGTTCGAGAAGGTCCTGGTCGCCAACCGCGGGGAGATCGCCGTCCGGGCGTTCCGCGCCGCCTACGAGCTGGGCGCCGGCACGGTCGCCGTCTTCCCGCACGAGGACCGCAACTCGGTGCACCGGCTCAAGGCCGACGAGAGCTACGAGATCGGCGAGCCCGGCCACCCGGTGCGGGCCTACCTGGACGTCGCCGAGATCGTCCGGGCCGCGCAGCGGGCCGGCGCCGACGCCGTCTACCCCGGCTACGGCTTCCTGTCGGAGAACCCCGACCTGGCGGAGGCCTGCGCGCAGGCGGGGATCACCTTCGTCGGCCCGTCGGCGGAGGTGCTGACCCTCACCGGCGACAAGTCGCGGGCGATCGCCGCCGCCCGGGCCGCCGGCCTGCCGGTGCTGCAGGGCACCGAGCCCAGCGACGACGTCGACACGCTGCTGGCAGCCGCCGAGGCGATCGAGGGCCCGGTGTTCGTCAAGGCCGTCGCCGGGGGTGGCGGGCGCGGCATGCGCCGGGTGGACGACCGCGCCCAGCTGCGCAGCGCCATCGAGGCGGCGATGCGGGAGGCGGAGTCGGCGTTCGGCGACGCCACCGTGTTCTGCGAGCAGGCGGTCGTGGACCCGCGGCACATCGAGGTGCAGATCCTGGCCGACGGGGCCGGCGAGGTCATCCACCTCTACGAGCGCGACTGCTCGGTGCAGCGGCGGCACCAGAAGGTCATCGAGATCGCCCCGGCGCCAGACCTGGACCCAGCCCTCCGGGAGCGGATCTGCGCCGACGCCGTCGCGTTCGCCCGGCAGATCGGCTACAGCTGCGCGGGCACGGTGGAGTTCCTGGTCGACCGCGAGGGCCGGCACGTGTTCATCGAGATGAACCCGCGGATCCAGGTGGAGCACACGGTCACCGAGGAGGTCACCGACGTCGACCTGGTGCAGTCCCAGCTGCGGATCGCCGCGGGGGAGACCCTCGCCGACCTGGGCCTGTCCCAGGAGTCGATCGTGCTGCGGGGTGCGGCGCTGCAGACCCGGATCACCACCGAGGACCCGGCCAACGGCTTCCGCCCGGACACCGGCCGGATCACCGCCTACCGCTCGCCCGGCGGCGCCGGGGTCCGGCTGGACGGCGCCGCGACCCTGGGCGCCGAGGTCGGCGCCCACTTCGACTCGATGCTGGTGAAGCTGACCTGCCGCGGCCGCACCTGGGAGATCGCGGTGGCCCGCGCCCGCCGCGCGGTGGCCGAGTTCCGCATCCGCGGCGTCTCCACCAACATCCCGTTCCTGCAGGCGGTGCTGGACGACCCGGAGTTCCGGGCCGGCCGGGTGACCACCTCGTTCATCGAGCAGCGCCCCGAGCTGCTGACCGCCCGCAGCTCCGCCGACCGCGGCACCAAGATCCTCACCTACCTGGCCGACGTGACGGTCAACCAGCCGAACGGTGAGCGCCCGCACCTGGTCGACCCCGTCGAGAAGCTGCCCCGGGTGGACATGGCGCTGCACCCGCTCGACGGGTCACGCGACCGGCTCCGGGAACTGGGCCCGGAGCGGTTCGCCGCCGACCTGCGGGCGCAGCGGGCCCTCGCGGTCACCGACACCACCTTCCGGGACGCGCACCAGTCGCTGCTGGCCACCCGGGTGCGCACCAAGGACCTGCTGGCCGTGGCCGGGCACGTGGCCCGGTCGACCCCGCAGCTGCTGAGCATCGAGGCCTGGGGCGGGGCGACCTACGACGTCGCGCTGCGCTTCCTGCACGAGGACCCGTGGGAGCGGCTGGCCGCGCTGCGCGAGGCGGTGCCCAACATCTGCCTGCAGATGCTGCTGCGCGGCCGCAACACCGTCGGCTACACCCCCTACCCGGAACAGGTCACCACGGCGTTCGTCGCCGAGGCCGCCCGCACCGGGATCGACGTCTTCCGGGTGTTCGACGCGCTCAACGACGTCAGCCAGATGCGCCCGGCGATCGACGCCGTGCGGGAGACCGGGACGGCGATCGCCGAGGTCGCGCTCTGCTACACCGCCGACCTCTCCGACCCGGCTGAGCAGCTCTACGACCTGGACTACCACCTCCGCCTCGCCGAGCAGATCGTGGACGCCGGCGCACACGTGCTGGCGATCAAGGACATGGCCGGGCTGCTCCGCCCGCCGGCGGCGGCGACCCTGGTCAGCGCGCTGCGCGAGCGCTTCGACCTGCCGGTGCACCTGCACACCCACGACACCCCCGGCGGGCAGCTGGCCACCCTGATGGCCGCGTGGCAGGCCGGGGTCGACGCCGTGGACGGCGCCAGCGCCGCCCTGGCCGGGACGACGTCCCAGCCGGCGCTGTCGTCGATCGTGGCGGCGACCGACCACACCGAGCGGGCCACCGGCCTGGACCTGCGCGCGGTCAACGACCTGGAGCCCTACTGGGAGGCGGTGCGCCGGGTCTACGCGCCGTTCGAGTCGGGCCTGCCGGCGCCGACCGGGCGGGTCTACACCCACGAGATCCCCGGCGGGCAGCTGTCCAACCTGCGCCAGCAGGCGATCGCCCTGGGGCTGGGCCAGCGGTTCGAGGAGGTCGAGGCGATGTACGCCGCGGCCGACCGGCTGCTCGGCCGGCTGGTGAAGGTCACCCCGTCGTCCAAGGTCGTCGGTGACCTGGCGCTGCAGCTGGTCGGCGCGGGGGTGGACGTCGAGGAGTTCGCCGCCGACCCGGGCCGCTTCGACCTCCCCGACTCGGTGGTCGGGTTCCTCCGCGGTGAGCTGGGCGACCCGCCCGGCGGCTGGCCCGAGCCGTTCCGCAGCAAGGCGCTGGCCGGCCGTCGTCCGGCCGAGCCGCCGGCGGAGCTGACCGACGAGGACCGGGCGGGTCTGGCGCAGGACCCGCGGCCCACGCTGAACCGGCTGCTGTTCCCCGGCCCGACGGCGGAGTTCCTGGCGCACCGGGAGGCCCACGGCGACACCTCGGTGCTGCCGAGCAAGGAGTTCCTGTACGGGCTGCGGTCCGGGGTCGAGCACTCGGTCGACCTGGAGCCGGGCGTGCGGCTGCTGATCGGCATCGAGGCGGTCTCCGACGCCGACGAGCGCGGCATGCGCACGGTGATGTGCACGCTGAACGGCCAGCTGCGGCCGGTCAGCGTGCGGGACCGGTCCGTCACCTCCGACGTCCCGCCGACCGAGAAGGCCGACCGCACCGACCCGGGGCAGGTGGCGGCGCCGTTCGCCGGCGTGGTCACCCTGAGCGTGGCCGAGGGCGACCAGGTCGAGGCGGGGGCGCAGCTGGCCACGATCGAGGCGATGAAGATGGAGGCCGCGATCACCGCCCACCGCGCCGGCACGGTGACCCGGCTGGCGATCAGCCAGGTCCAGCAGGTCGAGGGCGGCGACCTCCTCGTCGTCCTCGACTAGCCCCGCGCCTTCGCGCGACAAAGCACGCGCGCTTTCGCGCGACAAAGCACGCGCGCTTTCGCGCGGTTAAGTGCGCGCGCTTTCGCGCGGTTAAGTACGCGCGCTTTCGCGCGACAAAGCACGCGCGCTTTAGCGCGAGAAAGCGCGTGGGGTCAGCGGGCGGTCCAGCCGCCGTCGACGGTGAGGGTGTGGCCGGTGACGAGGCTGGCGGCGGGGGAGGCGAGGAAGGCCACCGCGGTCGCCACCTCCTCCGGGCGGCCGATCCGGTGCAGCGCGGCGATCCGGTCGACGACGTCGGCGCGGAACGCCGGGTCCGACAGCGCCGGCTCGGTGCCCGGCGTGTCGACGAAGGTGGGCGCCACGGCGTTGACCCGGATGCCCAGCTCGCCCCACTCCACGGCCAGGCAGCGGGTCAGGTGGATGACCGCCGCCTTCGCGGTGCAGTAGGCCGACTCGCCGGGCAGGGCGACCAGGCCGGCCTGAGAGGCGACGTTGACGATCGCCCCGCCACCGGTGCGCGCCATGTGCCGGGCGGCGTGCTGGGCGAGGAAGAACGTCGAGCGGGTGTTGCGGGACCAGACCGCGTCGAAGTCGGCCTCGGTCAGCTCCAGCGCCGAGGCCATCACCCCGCCGCCGGCGTTGTTGACCAGCACGTCGACCGAGCCCAGCTCGTCGACCACCCGGTCGATCGCCGCTCGGCTCTGCGCCAGGTCGGTGACGTCCATCGGGACGGCGACCACCCGGCGGCCGAGCGCGGCGACCTCGCCGGTGAGCCCGCCGTCGGCCGCGACGTCGCGCAGGCCCAGGCCGATGCCGGCACCGGCCCGGGCCAGTTCCAGGGCGATCGCCCGGCCGATGCCCCGCGCCGCGCCGGTGACCACCGCGACCTGTCCCTCGAGCGAACCGCTGGGCGTCATCGTCGTCCTCCTGTCGCTGGTCCACCGCACGGTCGTCCGGCGGACGGTGCCGCGGGCCAGGACCGGTCATCCGACGGATTCCGCGGTGTCACGTCCGCAGGGTAGGAAGACCGGGTGAGCGCCCCAGCACGGACCACCACGCGAGCGGGGTCCAGTCACCTGATCGCCCAGCTGTCGGCCCAGGCGCGGCGGATGCTGCAGACCGAGGCGGCCAGCGCCGGCCTGCTCGTCGCGGCGACGCTGGCCGCGCTGCTGTGGGCGAACTCGCCCTGGGGCGACAGCTACGAGCGGTTCTGGCACACCGAGCTCTCGTTCGAGGTCGGTACGACCGGCGTCGCGATGGACCTGCGGCACTGGGTCAACGACGGCCTGATGTGCTTCTTCTTCTTCCTCATCGGGATGGAGGTGCGCCGCGAGCTGCAGATGGGCGAGCTGACCCAGCGCAGCCGGCTGTCCATCCCGGCCATCGCGGCGCTGGCCGGCCTGGTCGTCCCGGCGCTGGTCTACCTGGCGTTCAACGCCGGTGGGCCGGGCGCACACGGCTGGGGCATCCCGATCGCCACCGACACCGCGTTCCTGCTCGGCGCGCTCGCGCTGGCCGGGCCGCGGGCCTCCACCCAGCTGCGGGTCTTCCTGCTGTCACTGTCGGTGGTCGACGACATCGGGGCACTGACGGTCATCGCGGTCTTCTACTCCGAGGACATCGACCTGCGCGCGCTGGGCATCGCCGCCCTCTGCATCGTCGCCTTCCAGGTGCTGGCGCGGCTGCAGGTCTGGCGCGGGCCGGCCTACTTCGCCGTCGGGGTGGCGATGTGGCTGTCGATGCACGCCTCCGGGGTGCACGCGACCATCGGCGGCGTCGTCCTGGGCATGCTGGTCAGCGCCTACCCGCCGCGGCGCGAGGCGGTCGAGTCCGCCGGTCTGCTGACCCGGGCCTTCCGGCAGTCGCCGCAGGTGTCGCTGGCCCGGCAGGCGAAGCTGTCGGTCGAGCGGGCGATCTCGCCCAACGAGCGGATCGGCGCTCTGCTGGTGCCGTGGAGCGGCTACGTGGTGGTGCCGATCTTCGCCCTGGCCAACGCCGGGGTGCAGTTCAGCTCCGAGCTGCTGGAGCGGTCGCTGACCTCGCCGGTCACGCTCGGCGTGCTGGCGGCGCTGGTGGTCGGCAAGCTGATCGGCGTCGGTGGTGCGGCCGCGCTGGCGGTCCGGCTGCGGCTGGGCTCGCTGCCACCGGGCGTGCCGCTCAGCAGCGTCTGGGGCGGCGCCGCGCTGTCCGGGCTGGGCTTCACCGTCTCCCTGTTCGTCGCCGACCTGGCCTTCCCCGACAGCGAGCTGCGGGACGGGGCGATGGTCGGCATCCTGGCCGCCGCGGTGGTCGCCGCCGCGCTGGGCATGGGTCTGTTCCGCTGGCTGTCCCGGCGCGACCCGGTGCAGCAGCCGGCCGGTGCCACCGTGCTCGACCCGCCGGTCGACCCGGAGCGCGACCACGTGCGCGGCCCGGCCGACGCGCCGCTGGAGCTGGTCGAGTACGGCGGTCTGGAGTGCCCGTTCTGCGGCCGGGCGACCGGCGTGGTCGAGGACCTGCGGCGTCGGTTCGGCGACGACCTGCGCTACGTCTTCCGGCACCTGCCGCTGCCCGAGGTGCACCCGCACGGGGAGCTCGCCGCCGAGGCGACCGAGGCCGCCGGCGCCCAGGGCGCCTTCTGGGCGATGCACGACCGGCTGTTCGCCCACCAGGACCAGCTGGAGGCCGGCGAGCTGCTCGACCACGCCGCCGCGCTCGGCCTCGACCTCGGCCGCTTCGCCCAGGAGCTCGGCGACGGCACCCACGCCGGCCGGGTGCGCGAGGACGTCGCCTCCGCCGAGGCCAGCGGCGTCCGGGGGACGCCGACCTTCTTCGTCAACGGCGTCCGGCACGAGGGGCCGACGGCCACCGACGCGCTCGCCGCCGCCCTGCTCGCCAGCGACCCGCGCGGCCCGCAGCGCCAGCCGCTGCCGGTGTCCGAGCCGACCGACGGCCCGCGCAACGTGCGCACCCTCTCCCCGCCGGCCCGGCTGCCGGGGCTGACGAAGCTGCCCGACGGCCGGTTCGAGGAGACCCCGGACGACGGCTCGACCCCCCGGCTGAGCGACGAGCACGTCAGCGCCTTCCTGCGGGCCGGCCGGCGGGTGCGCACCGAGCGGGGCCAGGTGCTGCTGCGCTCGGGTGCCGCCGAGTACGACTTCTTCGTGATCCTGTCCGGCTCGGTGGCGATCGTCGAGGGCCCCCTGGACGGCGTCGACGGTGCTCCGCCGCGGGTGGTCGCCGTCAACGGTCCGGGGCGCTTCCTCGGTGGGCTCAACCAGCTGGCCGGGCAGCGCCCGGTGCGCTCGCTGGTCGCCGTCGATCCGGGGGAGGTGCTGGTGGTCACGCTGGAGCGGCTGCGGTCGCTGCTGGCGCGCAACCGGGAGCTGAACGACCTGGTGACCCGGTCGTTCCTGCTCCGCCGGGCGATGCTGATCGGCCAGGCCAGTGGCCTGCGGGTGGTCGGCGACCGCCGCTGGCCGGCCAGCGCCGAGCTGCAGGCCCGGCTGGCCGCGGACGGCATCGCCCACCAGTGGCTCGACCCGGCCGATGACGCCGCCGCCCGCACCCTGCTCGCCGAGGCCGGGGTGGAGGGCACCACCACCCCGCTGGTGATCCGGCCCGACGGTCGGGTGCTCGTCGACCCGACCCGGGACGACCTGCTGCAGGCCGCCGGCACGGCCACCCGCGACCTGACCACGACCTGACCGGGGAGGCGGCGTGCGCGCGCTGGACGAGGAGCTGACCGACCTGGCCGACCACTACCGGTGGTTCGCCGCGGTCGAGGCCGCACCGGTCTCACCGCGGTACGCCGAGCTCGCCGCGGCGGTCGCCGAGGACGGCGATGTGCTGGCCTTCCTCCGCACCCTGCCGAGGCCCAAGCGGCAGGCCAACCTGCTGCTCGGCGCGCTGCAGTACCTGCACGACGGCCCGCCGGCCGACGGCGCGCAGTTGCGCGACCGGGTGCTCGGCGACGCCGACCGGCTGCGCGCCACGATGCTCGCCCGGGCCACCCAGACCAACGAGGCGGCCCGCTGCACGGCCCTGCTGCCGGTGCTCGCGACGATGCCGGGGTCGCTGGCGCTGATCGAGGTCGGCGCGTCGGCCGGGCTCTGCCTGTACCCCGACCGGTACGGCTACGAGTACCCCGGCGGCGCCCGGGTCGGGCCGTCCGACAGCCCGGTGCAGCTGCGGTGCACGGTCTCGGGCCGCGGCCCGGTGCCGGTCGGGGTGCCGCAGGTGGTGCGGCGGGCCGGGATCGACCTCAACCCGCTGGACCCGGCCGACCCCGACACCGTCGCCTGGCTCAGTGCGCTCGTCTGGCCCGGCATGGAGGAGCGCCGCGACCGGCTCACCGCCGCGGCGGCCGTTGCCGCCCGCGAGCCCGCCGAGATCGTCCAGGGCGACCTGGTGGCGGAGCTGTCGGGGCTGGTCACCCGCATGCCCGCGGAGGCGACCGTCGTCGTGTTCCACACCGCGGTGCTCGCCTACCTGCCGGCCGAGGCGAAGGAGGCGTTCACCGAGCTGGTCACCGGGCTGCCGGTGCGGTGGGTCTCGCAGGAGGGCGTGCCCGTGCTGCCCGCCGTGCGGAGCCGGCTGTCCGAGCCGCCGGCGCCGGAGGAGTCGCGGTTCGTGCTGGCCCTGGACGGGGAGCCGCTGGCCTACACCGCCCCGCACGGCGGCTCGATCGACTGGCTCCCGGCCGCGGCGGCCCTGGCGGGTTGACCGTCGGCGGATGGCTGCCCCGCTCGCCGACGCAGCCGACCACGAGCCGACGCTCGACTCCGGGCGTCAGGCCGACCAGGTGGTGTTCGGCGGCCGGACGAAGTCGATCGTGTGCGGGACGAAGAAGGACAGGTCGTCGGTGATCAGGCCGTCGGACTCCCGGATGCCCAGGCCCGCCGCCTCGCCGTCCACCACCCAGGCGCCCAGCACCGGGTGGTGCGGGCCGTCGGGGCCGGCGAAGTCGGGCAGCGCGCACAGCTGCTGCACCACCCAGCCCTCCGCGCCGTACTGCCCGCCCAGGGACGCCAGCACCTCACCGCCGGGGGCCACCAGCTCGACGTTGTTGCCCTCGCGGCCGAACAGCGGCTTGCGGGCGAAACCGGTGGCGCGCAGCTCCTCGGCCCGCGGGTCGTCGGCGAAGAACGAGGGCAGCAGGTGCCGCGAGATCACCGGGTCGTGCTCGTAGCGCTGCCAGAGCACCGGCAGCAGGCCCTTGTTCGACCAGAGCATCTTCCAGATCGGCTCGACCCACGTCGTCCCGTCGGGGTCGCGGACGTCGGCGATCACCGAGGGGCCGTACTCGTCCTGGAGCAGCCACTCCCAGGGGTAGAGCTTGAAGACGACGTCGATCCGGTCGCCCTTCGGGTCGTAGAACCGGGCGTCGCCGGTGTCCAGCCCGATCTCCTCGGTGGTCAGCACCACCGTCTCGTAGCCGGCCCGCTGCACCGTGTCGGCCAGGTAGGCCACGGTCATCCAGTCCTCGCCGCTGCGGTCGCCGTTGGTCCAGGCCAGGTGCACCTTCGGGCGGCGGCGGTGCTGGGCCTCCCAGCGGGACAGGTTGCGGCGCCAGGCCTCCACCAGCCGGTCGTCGAGCTGGTTCCACTGGTCCTTGCCCTGGCCGGTCTCCAGGTGCCAGGCCCACTGCACGACCGCTGCCTCGACCAGCGAGGTCGGGGTGTCGGCGTTGAACTCCAGCAGCCGGGGGTGCGCCGTGCCGTCCCACCACAGGTCGAACCGGCCGTAGACGCTCGGCGGCTCGTGCTCCCAGGTGGCCCGGATGACGTCGCGGGCGTCGCGCGGGATGCGCATCCGGTCCAGCAACCGCTCGTCGGACAAGGCCAGCTCCCCGGCCTCCACGCAGGCGGCGAACAGCTGGTCGGTGGTCTCGGCCAGCCGGTCGATCTCGGCGCCCGTGAAGTCGTAGAAGACGTCCTCGCGCCAGTAGGAGCGGGTGTCCCCGCCGGGCACCGTCGTCTTGTTGTAGACCAGGCCCTGGCTCTCGATCTCGGCCTCCCAGCCGAGCCGGGCCGTGCCGTAGAGGCGCCTCACGACCCGCCGCTGCCGCCGCCGACCCGGCCGGAGCCGATGCCGCCGGAGATGCGGGTGCCCGAGCTCACCCGGCCGGTGCCGGGCAGGCCGTTGCGGGAGCGGGCGCTGGTGTCCGAGGGGTTCACCCGGGTGGCCGGGCCGGTGTACTGGCTGGGGATCGTCTGCCCGACCGAGTAGCGGTTGCCGCCGAAGCCGCCGAGCAGGAAGAAGAAGGGCACCCCGCCGACGAAGCCGCCGTTGCGCTCTGCCTCCTCGCACTGCTCCTCGTCGACGACCTGGTCCTGCTCGTCGACGCAGTAGACGGTGCGGGCCTCCTGGTCGTCGTCGCCCTCGACGCCGCAGGCCGACAGGAAGCCCATGGCGGCGCCGGTCAGGCTGACCGTCCCGATCGCGGCCTTCACCCGGTTGCTCCTCGACGTGGTCACCGTCTCGCTCCTCACCTGGGCGTCCCGCGGGTACGGACCCGCACATGCTGTCGGACCCGCGTGAGCGGTGCACACCCACCCCCGCGCGTCCATCTTCACAGGCCCCGCCCAGTCCGTGCCGCCGGCGCCCACAGCCGGGGCGTCGAGGGTCTCGGGTGCAGACCCCCGAGCCCGAGGAGCACCGATGAGCGAGCCCACCCGCCCCGGCGACGCCGAGCCGGGGCCAGGCGTCCCGGCGCGCCAGGAGACCCGCCCGTCCCCGGCCGCCGCGGCGGACGCCCCGACCGTGCAGTCGGCGGACGCCGGTGCGTCGACCGCCCGGCGGCGGCCGGGCAGGGCCGCCGTGCTCACCGGGCTGGCCGGCGCCGGGCTGCTGGCCGTGGGTGTCGTCGTCGGCGTGCTGGTCGGCCAGGCGACCGCCGGGACGGCGACGGCGGACACCGGCTCGTCGACCGGTCAGACCGCGCCCGGCGGCACCGTGCCGGACGGCAGCTCCGGCTACGGCACGCTCCCGGACGGCGACCTGCCCGGCGGTCGGGGCGTGCCGCCGGGTGGGATGGGCGGCCTCGGTGGCACCGCCCCCGACGGGAGCACCGACGACGGCAGCCCGGACGACGGGACCGCGAACGAGGGCGACGGCTCCTCCTCGACCACGCTGGACAGCTGACCAGCGGCACCGATGAGTTCCCCGCGACCGGGGCGTCTGAGCTGCTGAAGGGCCGACCACGGCCCCACTCACCGAGGCACCAGCTTCGCCGACCCGGACGGCAACGTCTGGGAGACGGTGTGGATGGACCCCACCGCGCAGAGCTGACCCGCACGCCGAGTGGCGAGCCGTGCACGTCTGCGCCGAGCGCGAGAGGTGCACAGCTCACCACTCGGCGGCGGCGGCCGATGAGTAGGTGGCTAAACGGTGATCACCCGCTACGTTGACGGGGTGTCTGCCCGCCGCCCCGCCGTGGGCCACCTGCTCACCCTGGCCGCGGCCGGTGTCTTCGCGATCAACGGCACGGTCTCCACGCTGGCGCTGCAGGCGGGGGTCGAGCCGACCCGGCTGACCGCACTGCGCTGCACCGGCGCGGCGATCGCCCTGCTGCTGGCCCTCGCCGTCGTGGCCCCGCGCCGGCTGCGGCTGCGGCGGCAGGACGTCCCGCTCGTCGCACTGCTGGGCGTGGTCGGCATCGCGGCCACCCAGTTCCTCTTCTACACCGCCATCGACGACCGGCTGCCCGTCGGCATCGCCCTGGTGTTCGAGATGACCGCGCCGGTGTTCATCGCGCTCTACGTGTGGCTGGTCCGCCGGGAGCAGGTCCGCAACCGGCTGTGGTGGGCCCTCGCCCTCTCGCTGTCGGGCCTGGTGCTGGTCGCCGAGGTCTGGTCCGGCGGCGGGTCGCTCGACCCGCTCGGCGTCGCCGTGGCCCTGGCCGCCGCGATCTGCCTGGCCACGTACTACCTGGTGGGTGAGCGCAGCGCCGCCGGCCTCGACCCGATGGCGGTGACCGCCTGGAGCTTCGCGGCGGCCGCGGTGTTCTGGGCGATCGCGGCGCCGTGGTGGCAGTTCGACACCGGCGTCCTGACCGAGCGGGTGCCGGTCTCCGTGGGCAGTGCCCAGCTGCCGCTGTGGGTGCTCGTGAGCTGGATCGCCGTGCTGGGCGCCGCGCTGCCCTTCTGGCTGTCGCTGGCCGCGCTGCGGCACCTGCCACCGACCACGGCCGGGATCGTGGCCACGGCCGAGCCGGTGCTGGCGGCGATCGTGGCCTGGCTGTGGGTCGAGCAGGTGCTCACGCCCTGGCAGGTCGCCGGTGGGGCCGTCGTCCTGACCGGGATCGTGCTGGCCCAGACCGCCCGGGCGCCGGCGCCCGCCCCAGTGCCGGAGACCGTGCCCAGCTGAGCTCGGCGCAGCCGGAGGTCCGGCTCGCCGGGGTGCGCAGGCCGGCGACCCGCCGCTCGGCGGCGGTGATCGGGAAGTGCGCGGGCAGGTCAGAGCGAGGAGGGGTCGTCCGGGACGTCGACCGCCTGGGAGCGCAGCGCCTCCAGCGGCACCACCTGCAGCGCGCGGGCGTTGGTCGCCGCCAGCACCACCCCGGCCGGCACCCCGGCCTGGAACGCCTGCAGCCAGCGGACGGCGACCACGCACCAGCGGTCGCCCGGCCGCAGCCCCGGGAAGCCGTACTCGGGGCGGGGGGTGGTCAGGTCGTTGCCCAGCTCCCGCTGCATCTCCAGGAACTCCGCGGAGACGACGGTGCAGACGGTGTGGCTGCCCCGGTCCTCCGGGCCGCTGGTGCACGAGCCGTCGCGGGTGAAACCGGTCATCGGGTCGGTGCCGCACGGCTCGAGAGGCCCGCCCAGCACGTTCCGCTCGTCGCGGGGGGCGGTCATCCCCTGATCCTGCCGCGCCGGCCCGGCCCGCGCGCCCCGGCGACGGTCCGATCGTGCACGGCCGAGTCGCGCGCCCACGCCGCGACGACCAGGGTGGGGCACGTGCGAGTACTGGTCACCGGGGCGTCGGGGTTCGTCGGCAGCAGGCTGTGCACGGCGCTGGAGGAGGCCGGGCACGAGGTGCGGGCGATGACCCGGCACCCGGACACGTACCCCGGGGCGGGCACCCCGGTGCAGGGAGACGTCGGCGACGAGTCCTCGCTGCGGGGCGCGCTGGCCGACTGCGCGGCGGCCTACTACCTGGTGCACTCGCTGGACTCTGCGGACTTCCAGGAGAAGGACGCCGCGGCTGCCCGGTCCTTCGCCCGGGCCGCGGCCGACGCCGGGGTGGGGCGGATCGTCTACCTGGGCGGGCTCGGCGACGACTCCGACGACCTGTCCCCGCACCTGCGCAGCCGGCGCCAGGTCGAGCACCTGCTGGGTGAGACCGGGGTGCCGGTCACCGTGCTGCGGGCCGGCATCGTGATCGGCCACGGCGGGGTCTCCTGGGAGATGACCCGCCAGCTGGTCGCGCACCTGCCGGCCATGATCACGCCGCGCTGGGTGCACACCCGCACCCAGCCGATCGCGGTCGCCGACGTCGTCCGGTACCTGGTGGGGGTGCTCGAGGCGCCGGAGGCCGAGGGCCGGGTGTTCGAGGTCGGTGGCCCCGAGGTGCTCGAGTACCTGGAGATGCTCACCCGGCTGGCGGAGATCCAGGGCCGGCGGATGCTGATCGTGCCGGTGCCGCTGCTGACCCCCCACCTGTCCTCCCGGTGGCTGTCGCTGGTCACCGACGTCGACCTGCAGACCGGGCGGTCGCTGATCGACTCGATGACCAACGAGGTCGTGGTGCGCGACGACGCGATCCGCGCGGTCGTCCCGTTCGAGCCGATGAGCTACGACGACGCGGTGCTCACCGCCCTGGGCGAACGGGCCCGGGAACGGCGGGCGGCGCGCGAGGGGCGGGGCCGGTGACCCGCGCCCGACGGCGGCTGGGGCAGGCCCTGGTCTCCGACGCGGGGCTCACCCGGCTGCTGGCGCGGGCGCCGTCCTGGCTGGTGGACAAGGTGCCCCGCGACCACCGGGAGTCCGACGCCGCGTTCCGCCGCCGCCGCCGGGTGACCGGGGCGGTCTCGGTGCTGGGGGCCGGGCTGCTGGGCGTCTCGCTGTCCCGCCGGCCGAACTCGCCGTCGTTCTACGCGCTCACCCTGGGCGTCGCCGCGACCTGGGCGGCCGGCGGGGTGGCCTCCGGGCCGCTGCACCTGGGCTGGGTGCAGACCCCGAGGGCCACCCTGCGCCGTCCGCTGCTGACCCCGGTGGTCGCCGGGGCCGGGGCGTTCGGGCTGTTCTACGGCGCCGCCCTGGTGGCCAAGCGCATCCCGCCGCTGGACGCCGCGGTCACCCGGGTGCTGCGGTACGCCCAGCAGGGCAACCCGGGCATGGTGACGGCGACGACGTTGGCCAACGGGGTCGCCGAGGAGGTGTTCTTCCGGGGCGCGCTGTACGCCGCGGTCGGGGTCGAGCACCCGGTGCTGAAGTCCTCGGCCGTCTACTCGCTGGCCACCGTGGCCACCCGCAACCCGGCGCTGGTGCTCGCGTCGGTGCCGATGGGGCTGCTGTTCGCGCTGCAGCGCCGGGCCAGCGGCGGCATCCAGGCCCCGGTGATCTCGCACGTGACCTGGTCGGTGCTGATGCTGCGGTACCTGCCACCGCTGTTCGCCGACGAGCCGTCGGTCGACGACCCGAGCCCGGCCCAGCCCGCCTGACCTGCCGCGCGCGGCTGGGCTGACGGGAGGCCGTGCGGATGGCAGGCTCCGCCCGTGACCGCGCAGACCTCCCGTCCCCGAGCCCGGGCGTGGCGGTGAGCGCCCACCGCCGGCAGGAGGTGCTGGCCGCGACCAACGCCGTGGTCACGGTGGTCGACCCGCCGCTGCCGCACGCCCCCGAGGGTCCGCTGGCCGGCCTGCGCATGGGGTTGAAGGACAACATCGACACCGCCGGGGTGCGCACCACCTGCGGGTCGGCGCACTTCGCCGACCGGGTGCCCACCGACGACGCCGAGGTGGTCACCCGGCTGGTCGACGCCGGCGCGCAGGTGGTGGCCAAGACCAACCTCAGCGAGTTCGCCGTGGGGCTGACCTCGCAGAACTCCGCGGCCGGCCCGTGCCGCAACCCCTGGGACCTCGCGCGCATCCCCGGCGGGTCCAGCGGCGGCAGTGCGGCCGCGGTCGCCGCCGGGCTGGTCGACGTGGCCGTGGGCACCGACACCGGCGGGTCGGTGCGCGTGCCGGCCGCGGCGTGCGGGGTGACCGGGCTGCGGCCGGGCGGGTCGGTCGTCCCGCAGGCGGGCACCTTCCCGGTCTGCGAGCTGGTCGACGCCGTCGGCCCGATCGCCCGGGACGTGCAGCTGGTGGCCCGCACGTTCGCGGTGCTCGCCGGCCGCCCGGTGCGCGAGCCCGTCCCCGCGCGGCCGGCGCGGATCGGGCTGCCGGCGCACTGGTACGGCGAGATCGACGCCGGCGTCGAGGAGGTCGTCGCGGCGGCGGCGCAGGTGTTCGCCGACGGCGGCGCCGAGCTGGTGCCGGTCGAGGTGCCGGGCATCTGCTCGGCCCAGGACGTGCTCTACACGATCGTCTACGCCGGTATGGCCGACCTGCACGAGGCGCGGCTGGCCGCCCCGCACCTGTTCCACCCCGACACGCTCGCCCGGGTGCGGGTCGGCACCGGGGTCACCGAGGGCGACCGGGCGGAGGCGCTCGAGGCCCGGGCGGAGTTCCAGCGGGGCCTGGACGAGGTCTTCGCCGGCGTCGACGTGTTGCTCACCCCCACGCTGCCGGTCGACGTCCCGCTGGCGGCGACGGACGACGACGTCCTGGCCCTCACCCGGCGACTGGCCCTGCTCACCGCGCCCTGGTCGTTGCACGCCGGCCCCACGCTGGCGCTGCCGGTGGGCCGGCACCCGCTCTCCGGGATGCCGGTCGGGGCGCAGCTGACCGCGCCGGCAGGCGGCGAGGACCGGCTGCTCGACGCCGGCGCCTGGTTCCAGCAGCGCACCCCCTGGCACGCGCAGCGGCCGCCGTGCTCCGTCGACTGAACCGGTGTCGTCTTGATCACTCAGGGGTGCGTCCGCCGCCCCGTGCCTGGACAGTGAGCGGACCGGACCGCTGACGTTCCAGGAGGCCTGCGACGATGACGTCGACCGCCCGCCGCACCGCGACCCCCGACCAGCCCTGGCCGCCCGAGCCGCCGGCGCTGCTCCCGCCGTGGCACACGCCCGCCCGTGCGGCGCTGCAGGAGCAGGCCCGCCGGTTCGCGATGGACGAGGTGCTGCCGGTCGCGGACGAGCTGGACCCGCAGAAGGGCGAGATCCCGCAGCACCTGCTCGAGCGACTGGGCGAGCTGGGGTGGTTCGGCATCACCGTCCCGGCGGACGATGGCGGGCTGGGGCTCGGCGTCTTCGAGTACTGCATGGTCAGCGAGGAGCTGGCCCGGGCGTGGATGAGCGTGGCCAGCATCCTGGCCCGTTCGCAGGGCATGGGCACGGCGGTGGCCGACCC
Organism: Modestobacter lacusdianchii; assembly: GCF_054177765.1. Classification (NCBI taxonomy): domain Bacteria; kingdom Bacillati; phylum Actinomycetota; class Actinomycetes; order Geodermatophilales; family Geodermatophilaceae; genus Modestobacter; species Modestobacter lacusdianchii. The sequence goes on from NZ_JBJJTJ010000010.1 coordinate 76,379, forward strand.
GGCGCGCCGTCGCGAGCTGCTGCGCCGCAGCGCCGGCGGCTCGTGGATCGGCGCGGTGGCGCTGTCGGAGCCGGAGGCGGGCTCGGACCTGGCGAACGTGCAGACCCGCGCGGTGCTCGAGGGCGACGAGTGGGTGGTCACCGGTCACAAGCGCTGGTGCGGCAACGCGAAGGCCGCCGACTTCATCCAGGTGCTGGTGCGGGTGGCCGACCCGCAGCCGGGGGAGTCCCGGTCGCGCGGGCTGCGGAACCTGCTGCTGGTCAAGGAGCGTGGCTCGTTCCCGCCGGGGCTGTCCGGCTACGCCATCGACAAGGTCGGCTACCACGGCTTCCTGACCTGGGACCTCACCTTCGACCGGGTGCGCATCCCGGCCGGGGACCTGATCGTCGCCCCCGGCGAGGGCGGCACGGACGGCGCGGACTCCGGCGCCGGCTTCCGGGAGGCGCAGGCGTTCCTGAACACCGCCCGGGTGCACACCGCGGCCCGCGCCGTCGGCCTGGCCCGCGCCGCGGTCGAGGACTGCACGCTGTACCTGCAGGAACGGGCGCAGTTCGGCCACCCGATCGGTGACTTCCAGGCGCTGCGCTTCGCCCTCGCCGAGATGGCCGCCGAGGTGGAGCAGTCGCGGGCGTTCTACCGGCAGGTCGCCCACCTGCTCGACGAGGGGCTGCCCTGCGAGCGGGAGGCGGCGATGGTGAAGCTGCAGGCCACCGAGATGGCGGTGCGGGTGACCAACCAGGCGATGCAGCTGCACGGCGGCAACGGCTACACCACCGAGCGGCAGGTCGAGCGGCACTGGCGCGACGCCCGGCTGACCACCATCTTCGAGGGCACCAGCGAGATCCAGAAGCGGATCATCAGCAACCGGCTGCTGCCCCGCAGCCCGCTGGGCTGACCGGCCTCAGGCGGTCCCGACGGGGAGGCCGGCCGCCGTCAGCGTGCGGACGGCGGCCTCCCGGTCGGCCGCGGCCAGCAGCCGGCCGGCGCTGGTCAGGGTGATCCCCCGGTCGGCGATCCGGCGCAGCGCGTCGGGCAGTGCCCGGACCTCCACCTCGCGGCGCGCGGCCAGGTCGGCGGCGAAGGCCGTCCCGGGCTGGAAGGTGCCCCGGCCCAGCCCGTCGTGCAGGCAGACGACGTCCCCGGGCCGGACGGTGCGGGCCAGGTGGGTGCTGACCACGTCGGTGGTCCCGGTGCCGTCCGGGCCGCGGGTGCACGACCAGATCCACACGTCGTAGCCGAGCTCGGCGCACACCCGCAGGCCGTAGCCGGTCAGCTTGCCGCGGGGCGGCCGGAAGCCGGTCAGGGGCCGGCCGGTGATCGCCCCGACCTCGTCGGCGCAGCGGACGATCTCGGTGCGGGTCTCGGCGACGGTGAGGCCGGTCTGGTCCCGGTGGCTCCACGAGTGGTTGCCGAGCTCGTGCCCGGCCGCGACGATCTCGCGCAGCAGGCCGGGGTGGGCGACGGCGTTGGAGCCCATCACGTAGAACGTGGCGGTGACCCCGGCGGCGGCCAGGGCCGCCAGCACCCGGGGCGTGTACTCGGGGGTGGGGCCGTCGTCGAAGGTGAGCGCGGCCAGCGGCCGTTCCACCGGCAGCGACCAGACCACCCGGGGTGCGCCGAAGCGGCCGGGTTCCTCCCACACCTCCGGGAACGCGGCGCCGACCCCCTGCCCCGACGTCCCGTCGGCCGGCACACGGGGTGCCGGGACCAGGCCCTTCGCGCCGGACACCGCCTCGGCGGTGGCCGCCGAGCCGAGTCCGATGGCCAGGCCGGTCGCGCCGGCGCCCAGCAGGAAGCGCCGCCGGCTGGTGCTCCCCGCCATCCGTCGCTCCTCGTCTCGCTGCCGGGCCGGGTCCCGGGCGGGAGCAGGCGGTACGCGGGTCGGCCCGCTCGGTCGGCGGACGCTAACCCACCCCGACGGCGCCGGGCGGTGCGTGCCTGGGCGTGTCGTCCGTCCGGGGGAGGGAGCGCGCTCGGCAGGCGCGCCGGCGTGGGCCGCCTTAGCGTGGCTGCGTGACCAGCCAGCTGGTGGCACCACCGCGTACGGCCGAGGTGGCGCGCCCCCCGGCCGCGCCGCTCCGGCTGCGCGGGGTCGACGCGCTGCGCGGGCTGGCCGTGGTCGGGATGCTCGCGGTGGACAACCGCGGCAACGACTCGATCACCCCGCAGCTGCAGCACACCGACTGGGACGGGCTGCACCTGGCCGACGTCGTCTTCCCGGTCTTCCTGCTGGTCGTCGGCGTCTCGATGCCCTTCTCCCGGCGGGCCGCCCGGCCGCGAGACGTGCTGACCCGGGTGCTGAAGCTGACGCTGCTGGGCTGGCTGGTGGTGACCGCCAAGTACGGTCCGGGCGTCGTCGGCGCCGGGGTGCTGGGGCACATCGCCGGGGCCTACCTGCTGTGCTGGCTGCTGCTGCGCCTGCCGCGGGCGGCCCAGCCCGTCGCGGCCGCCGCGGTGCTGGCCGGGCTCACCGTGGCCAGCCGGGTCGCCGGGGCGGCGCCGGACCGGTCGTGGGGGCACGTCGTCGACGGGGCGCTCGGGCTGCCGTTCTCGGCCGAAGCTCCGCACTCCTACCTGGGCAGCGCGGTCACCGTCTACCTGGGGGTGCTCGCCGGCCGGGCGCTCCAGCGGGCCCCGGGGCGGCCCGCGCTGGTGCGGCTGGCCGGTGGCGGGGCCGCGGTGCTGGCCGCCGGGCTCGCGCTCGCCCCGCTCGTGCCGGTGAACAAGCGGCTGTGGTCGCCGTCGTTCGTGCTGGTCACCGCCGGGATCGCGCTGCTGGCGCTGGCCGCGGTGCACTGGCTGGCCGACCAGCGGGGCGTGCGGCGCCCGCTGCGGCCGGCCGAGGTGCTGGGGGCCAACGCGATCGTGGCGTTCGTCTTCTCCGAGCTGGTCTTCCGCGCGGCGCTCGGCGGCACGGTGCAGCCCGCCGTCGACGGGTGGGTCAGCTCGGTGGCCGGGGCGACCGCCTCGGCCTGGCTGTACCCGGCGGTGTCGGTCACGGTGATCTGGGCGGTGTGCGCGGTGCTGCTCCGTCGCGGTGTCGTCGTCCGGGTCTGACCGCGCGGGTCAGACCCGCGGCGCGCGGATGGTGACCGTGGTGCCCTCGGGCGCGGGGACGACGGTGATGTCGGCGAACGCGCTCATCAGGGCCGACCCGCGGCCGCGGTCCATGCTCGGCACCCGCTCCCGCCACTGCCCGTGGTCCCGCACGACGATGACCACCTCGTCGGCCGACGCCTCGGCGGTCACCTCGACGAACGGCTGGGTCGGGTGCTGGGCGTGCTCGATCGCGTTGGTCGCGGCCTCGCAGGCGGCCAGCAGCAGGTCGTAGGCCTGGTCCTCGTCCAGCCCGGCGTCGGTGAGCAGCCGGCGCAGTGCGCGGCGCAGCGCCGGGACCGACCCGGGGGAAGTCGGGAGCCGCCACCGCTCGGTGAGCCGGCCCGGTGCGGCGGCTGCCGGGACCGGCTCCACCGGGATCGGGGCCGCCGGGACCGCTGCCACCGGTACGGCGGCTGCCGGTACGGGGGCCGCCGGGGCCGGGGCCGGGGCCGGTACGGAGCCGGCGGAGGCCCGGCTGGCCGGCACCAGGGTGCGGACGTCCGGGTCGGCCGCCGCCGGGGCGAGCGGGGGCGCCGGAGGCGCGACGGCGGTGCCTGCGCGGAGGCCGGCGGCGCGGTCGATCGCGACCCGCACCCGGGCGATCAGCTCGGCGGCCTGGAACGGCTTGGCCAGGTAGTCGTCGACCCCGGCGGCGAAGCCCTCGACCGCGGCCTCCTGGCCGGCCCGCGCGGTCAGCATGATGACCGGGACGGCGGCCGTGGCCGGGTCGGCACGCAGCCGGCGGAGCAGCTCGAAGCCGTCGACCCGCGGCATCATCACGTCGGTCAGGACGACGTCGGGCCGCCGCTCGGCGATCCGGGCCAGCGCCTCCTCGCCGTTGGCGCACGTCTCCACCCGCCAGACCGGCGACAGCAGCCGGGTCAGGTAGGTGCGCATGTCGGCGTTGTCGTCGACGACCAGCACGGTGGTGCCCGGGTCGGCCGGGGCGCTGGGCAGCTCGGGCGCGGCGACGTCCTGCTCCCAGGCCTGCGCGGTGCCGTGCGCGGCCTCCGACGGGGCAGCCGGGTGGGCGGCGTCGGCCTCGGCGTCCGCGACGCCGTAGGGGATGCGCACGCTGAACGTGCTGCCCGCGCCCGGCTCGCTGGCCACGGTCACCGTGCCGCCGTGCAGGGCGACCAGCTCGCGCACCAGCGCCAGCCCGATGCCGGTGCCCTCCCGGTTGCGGGCCAGCGAGCCCGGCACGCGGTGGAAGCGGTCGAACACCAGCGGCAGCTCGGCGGCCGGGATGCCGATGCCGGTGTCGGAGACGGTGAGCACCACCTCGTCGTCTTCGTCGCGGAGCGTCACCTCGATACCGCCGACGAACGTGTACTTCACCGCGTTCGACAGCAGGTTGAGGACGACCTTCTCCCACATCCGCGGGTCGACGTGCACCGGTCGCGGCAGCGGTGGGCAGTCGACGGTCAGGCGGAGGCCGGCCCGTTCCGCCGCGGCGCGCAGCACCCCGGCGAGCTCGGCGGTGAAGCCGGCCACGTCGGTCTCGACGCGGACGGCGGCGGCCCGCCCGGCCTCGATGCTGGCGAAGTCGAGCAGGTCGTTGACCAGGCGCTGCAGGCGCTGGCCGTTGCGCATGGCGAGGGTGAGCTGCTCCCGGGTGGCCTCGGGCAACGGCTGGCCGGTGTCGGCCAGCGCGTCGCCGATCGGCCCGAGCAGCAGGGTCAACGGGGTGCGCAGCTCGTGGCTGACGTCGGAGAAGAACGCCGTCTTGGCCCGGTCGAGCTCGGCCAGCGACTCGGCCCGCCGGCGTTCCGCCTCGAAGGCCCGGGCGTTGCCCAGCGCGTTGACGAACTGCCCGGCCACCAGCTCCAGGAAGGTGCGGTACTCGGCGTCCAGCGCCCGGTTCGGGCTCACCCCGGCGACCAGCACGCCGATCGGTGTGCCGCCGTTGGCCGCGGTCAGCGGGAGCGTCACCGCCTCGCGCACCGGGTCCTGCCAGAACCCGCCCACCAGGCCCAGGTCGCCGACCGGCCCGGGGAGGGCCGCGGCATCGGCGACGGTCGCGGGGAGCAGCTCCGGCGGGCAGCCGACCGTCACGGCGCGTCGGAGGACGCCGCCGTCCTGCAGGTAGACCGCGGCGAACGGCACGTCCAGCGGGCCGCCGGCCAGTGCTTCACCGAGGTCGGCCAGCAGCGCCCCCTCGTCGTCGAGGGCACCCCCGGCGGTGGACAGGTCGTGCAGCAGCCGCTGCCGCCGCTCCGCGAGCACCTCGCCGGTGACCTCGGTGCACACCCCGTGCATGCCGGCGACGGCACCGTCGTCACCGAAGGCCGGGGCGTGCGAGACGGTGAAGTAGGTCTCCTCGCGGTAGCCGGCCCGTTCCAGCAGCAGGGGGAGCCGCGGCAGCCAGGACGCCTCGCGCGTGGCCATGGCGTGCTCCACCGGACCGGCCAGCGCGGCCCAGCCCTCGGCCAGGGTGACCCGGATGTCCTCCCCGATGGCCGGGTGCTTGTCGCCGATGAACGGCGCGTAGCCGTCGTTGTAGAACTGGACGTACTCCGGGCCCCAGGTGAGCACCATCGGGAAGCGGGAGGCCAGCACCGTGCGCACGGCGAAGCGCAGCCCGGCCGGCCAGCTCTCCACCGGGCCGACCGGGGTGCGCGACCAGTCGTGGGCGGCCATCAGCCGGCCCGCCTCACCACCTCCGGTGAAGAGGTCGGCGGCGGTGGGAACGCTCCCAGGGCCCGACGACGGATCCGGAGCCACGCACACCTCCAACCAGGACACCAGCACGCTCGCGAGCCAGTGGTCGCCGAGCGGCCACTGGAGCCGGTCGCCGGCGACCCACCCGCGGCGTGCAACTCACCTCCGGCGCAGTCGCTCCGCCTCGGAGGCCGACTGTCGCCGGTGGCCGGTCGGCGGGTTGGATGGGCCGGGACCCGCCGGGACAGCCCCGGCGCCGACCCCGAGGAGACCCCCGTGGCAGAGCTCACCCGCCCCGACGTCGAGCCGCCGACCGGCCCGGCCCCCGACGACCTCGTCATCGAGGACCTGGTGGTCGGCGACGGCCCCGAGGCCACCGCCGGCAGCCTCGTCAGCGCCCACTACGTCGGTGTCACCCACGACGGTGGCGAGCAGTTCGACGCCTCCTGGGACCGCGGCGACCCGCTGGAGTTCCGGATCGGCGTCGGCATGGTCATCCAGGGCTGGGACGAGGGCATCGTCGGCATGAAGGTCGGCGGCCGTCGCCGGCTGACCATCCCGCCGCACAAGGCCTACGGCGAGCGCGGGGCCGGCGGCGTCATCAAGCCCGGCGCCACCCTGGTCTTCGTCGTCGACCTCGTCGGCGTCCGCTGAGGAAGGACCCCGTTGCCCCCCACCGCTCGCAGGCTCGCGGCGGGCCCCTGCACCGGGGCCTGACCGTCGCCCCCCCACCGCTCGCAGGCTCGCGGCAGGCCCCTGCACCGGGGCACCCGGGCTCGGGCGGTGGGGGAGCGGGGCCCTGCCTCAGACCGTGAGCTGGCCGTAGAAGTCGCGCGGGTCGGCGGCCAGCGAGGCCTTGACGCCCCGGCTCCAGTCGTCGACCAGCACCTCCCAGTCGCCGGCCTGGACGCCGTCGAGCGCTGCCCGGACGACGTCGGCCGGCGCGCTCATCGGGCCGGTGTAGCCGGCCATCATGTCGGTGCCGGCCGCGCCCAGCACCACGCCGGTCACCTGCGTGCCCTGGCCGGTGAGCTCGATCCGCACGCCGTTGGTCAGGCTCCACGCCGCCGCCTTGGCCGCGGCGTAGGCGTTCGCGCCGTCGGTGGAGAACCAGGACAGCGCCGAGAGCACGTTGACGATCCCGCCGCCGCCGTTGCGGGCGAGCACCGGCGCGAACGCCCGGACGACGCCCAGCGTGCCGAAGAAGTGGGTGTCCATCTCCCGTCGGACGTCGGCCAGGTCGCCGGTGACCAGGTTCGCGCGGGTGGTGATGCCGGCGTTGTTGACCAGCAGGGTCACGTCGCCGGCGGCCGCGGCTGCCGCGGCGACCGACTCCGGGTCGGTGATGTCGAGCCGGAACACCTCGACGCCGGGGACGTCCACCAGCTCGGGACGGCGGGAGGTGGCGTAGACCTTGGCGGCGCCGCGCTCGACGAGCTGCTGGGCGAACTGGCGGCCGAGGCCGCGGTTGGCGCCGGTGACGAGGGCGACCGATCCGGTGATGTCCATGGTGGTTCTCCTTGCGTTCGGGATGGGCTGTCCGGGACGCTAGGACCTCACGCTGACGTCAGGGTCAACAGTGAGTCCGATCACCTGGGGAGGCCCGGTGCTGCGCATCGGTGAGGTCGCCACCCGCGCCGGCGTGAGCGTGCGGGCGCTGCGCTACTACGAGGAGCAGGGCCTCCTGGAGGCCGAGCGCAGCGCCAGCGGGCAGCGCCGGTACCCGGAGAGCGCCGTCGGCCGGGTGCAGTTCATCCAGCAGCTGTACGCCGCCGGGCTGAACAGCCAGGACGTCCTGGAGGTGCTGCCGTGCGTGCACACCGGCGTCGCCACCCCGGCGATGCTGGGTCGGTTGGTCGAGCAGCGGGACGGCATCGACCGGCAGATCGCCGAGCTGACCGAGGCCCGCGCGCGGCTGGACGAGATCATCCGGATCGGCCAGGAGCACGTGCCGGCGGTCGCCGCCTCCTGACCCGGCGATGAGTTCACGCCGCCCCGGGAGTCCTCTCGCCATGACCACCACGGACACCCCTGCTCAGCCGCTCGACGCCGTCTTCCGCTGCGTCATCGAGAAGGACGGCGCGTTCCCCACCTACCTGGAGCTGCCCGGCTCGGCCGAGGTGCTCGGCACCCGGCGGGCGGTCAAGGTCACCGGCACGCTGGACGGCCACCCGTTCGCCGCGACCCTGATGCCCTCGGGGCAGGGCCCGCACTGGCTGCCGCTGCGCAAGGCGCTGTGCGTGGGGATCGGCAAGAGCGAGGCCGGAGCGCCGGTGCTGGTGCACCTGGAGCAGCGCCTCAGCTGACCGGACGGGCCGACCGTCGCCGGGCGCCCGGTCCCGGGTGGTTGTCGATCAGCGACCCGGGGAAACGGCCGGTGCATGACGCAACCGACCCCCGGCACCGAGCACGCCCTCGTCCAGGAGGCCGAGGGCGGCGGGTCCGGCGGGGGCTCCGGCGGCGAGTCGACCGGCACCGTCGTCCTGGCCGGGGCGGTCAACCTGGCCATCGCCGCCGCCAAGCTGGTCGGCGGCCTGGTCAGCCACTCCTCGGCGATGCTGTCCGAGGCGGCGCACTCGCTGGCCGACACGGTGACCGAGGTGCTGCTGTTCGTCGCGCTCAAGCGGGGCAACAAGGCCGCGGACGCCCGGCACCCCTTCGGGTACGGGCGGGAGACCTACTTCTGGGCCTTCCTCGCCTCGCTGTGCACCTTCGCCGTCGGCGCCGGTTTCTCGGTGTACCAGGGCGTCGAGACGATCCGGGAGGGGGAGGAGCAGGGCTCGCCGACCATCTCCTACGTCGTGCTCGCCGTCTCCTTCGTGCTGGAGGCCAGCTCGCTGCTCAAGGCGGTGCGGCAGGTGCGCAGCGAGGCCCGGTCGCGGGGGATCAGCCCCCTCCGGTACCTGCGGGGCACCACGGACACCACGCTCAAGGCGGTCACCTTCGAGGACAGCGCCGCCCTGGTCGGTCTCGTGCTCGCCGCACTGGGCCTGTTCCTCGAGCAGGTCACCGGTGACCCGCTGTGGGACGGCCTCTCGGCGATCCTCATCGGCCTGGTGCTGATCGCGGTCGCCTGGTCGCTGGCCCGCGCCAACACGTCGCTGCTGATCGGCCAGTCCGTGCCGGCCTCGGTCCAGGAGGAGCTGCGCGCCGAGATCGCCGGCCTGGACCAGGTCGACGCCGTCCCGTTCCTGCTGACCTCGGTGATCGGGCCCGGGCAGCTGATCGTGTCGGCGAAGGTCGACTTCGCCGACACCGCGACCGTCGCCGACATCGAGCGGGCCTCCGACGAGGCGGAGCGGCGGCTGGTCGCCCGGCACGGCGGCGTCCGGTACGTGTTCCTCGACCCCACGCCCGGCGACGGCCGGGCGCAGGCGGCGGCTCCTCCGGCCGGGTGACCCCCGGAATGCCCGCACCGGCCCGCGGGTTGCGCGGGTCATGCAGGTCGAGGTGTGGTCGGACGTCGTGTGCCCGTGGTGCTACATCGGCAAGCGGAAGCTGGAGACGGCGCTCTCCCGCTTCCCGCACGCCGACCAGGTCGAGGTGGTCTGGCGCTCCTTCCAGCTCGACACGAGCATCCCCGAGGGGCACACCGAGCCGACCCTGCCGGCACTGGCCGCCAAGTACGGCAGCAGCGTCGAGCAGATGGCCCAGCAGATGCAGCGGGTCGAGGAGATCGCCGCCGGTGAGGGCCTGGAGTACCACCTGGCCGACGGGGTCAGCGGCAACACCCTGCTCGCCCACCAGCTCATCCACCTGGCCGCCGAGCACGGGCTGCGCAGCGAGATGAAGGAGCGGCTGCTGCACGCGCACTTCACCGAGCAGCGGTCGGTGTTCGACGTCGACGCGCTCGTGCCGCTGGCCGTCGAGGTCGGGCTGGACGAGGCCGAGGTGCGCGCCGCGCTCGCCGACCGCCGCTTCCTGCCCGCCGTGCGGGAGGACGTCGAGACCGCCCGGGCCCTGGGCGCCACCGGCGTCCCGTTCTTCGTCGTCGACCGCACCTACGGCGCCGCCGGCGCGCAGCCGGCCGAGGTGCTGCTGCAGCTGCTCGAGCGCGCCTGGGCCGACGCCCACCCGCTCACCACCGTCCCCGCCGCCGAGGGCTGCGCCGACGGCACCTGCAGCATCTGAGGGAGGCTCCCTCGCCCCTGCACCGGGGCCGCAGGCGCCGGCTCAGCCGAGGAGGCGGGGGGCGCGTTCGAGCGCGGTGCGGGCGTCGGCGGTCAGCCGCCGGACGACGTCGGTGGCCGACTCCTCGGCGGTGACCAGCCCGACGGACTCCCCGGCGTAGACCGGCGCGTTCTGCAGGTCGCCCTCGGCCCGCGCCCGGCGCACCAGGTCGGCGGCCGCGGTGTCGCCGCGCAGCTCGTCCTCCCGGCCGTGCCAGGTCCGGGTGAAGTCGTTGACCAGGGCCCGGCCGGGCCAGCGGTCCGGCCACGGCAGCCCCTGGGCGACGTCGAAGGCACTGGTCAGCACCGTGTCGTCGCCGGCGGCGGCCCGCACCCGCTCCCGGGTGGCCGGGGTGTTCGCCGCCTCGGTGCAGGACAGGAACGGGGTGCCGATCCAGGCGCCGGCCGCGCCCGCCACCAGGACGGCGGCCAGCCCGGCGCCGGTCGCCACCCCGCCGGCGGCGAGCACCGGCCGGTCGGTCGCGGCCAGCACCTCCTGCAGCAACGGCAGCGTGGCGCGCTGCCCGGTGTGCCCGCCGGCCTCGGTGCCCTGGGCGACGATCACGTCGGCCCCGGCGTCCAGGGCGCGGTCCAGGTCGGCCAGCGAGTTCACCGCCGTGGCCACGGCGATGCCGGCGTCGTGCAGCGGCCCGACGAACGGCGCCGGGTCGCCGAAGGACACCGAGACCAGCACCGGCTCGGTGGCGATCGCCGCGGCCAGCAGCTCCGGGCGCCGCTCCAGGGCCCAGGCCATCAGCCCGACACCGTGCGAGACGTCGGCCTCGGCGGGCAGTCGCGCCTGGTCGGTCAGCCACTCCACCGGGGTCTCCGAACCGACCCCGATCATCCCCAGCCCACCGCCCAGGGAGATCGCGCGGGCCAGCTCGCCGCCGGCGACACCGGCCATCGGCGCCCCGAACAGCGGGACGTCGAGGTCGAACCAGCGGGTCAGCGGGGTCTTGATCACCGGCCCATCGTCGTCCCCGGCGCCGGTGGGCGCAGCACTACGGTCCAGGGGTGACCCAGCGGTTCCGCGTCGTCCCCGCGGCCTACGTGCTCTTCCTCCGTGACGACGAGCTGCTGCTGCAGCTCCGCCGGGGGACCGGCTTCATGGACGAGCACTGGGCCGCCGCGGCCGCCGGCCACGTCGAGGCGGGCGAGTCGGTGCTGGCCGCCGCCGTCCGGGAGGCGCGGGAGGAGCTGGACGTGCTGCTCGACCCGGCCGACCTCGAGCCCCTGGGCGTGCTGCACCGCACCGCGGCCCCGCACGGCCCGGTGGACGAGCGGGTGGACTTCTTCTTCGCCTGCCGCCGCTGGGCAGGCACCCCGCGCCGGGTCGAGGAGGACCGGGCCGCCGAGCTGCGCTGGTTCCCGCTGGACGCCCTGCCGGAGCCGGTGGTGCCGCACGAACGGCAGGTGATCGAGCAGCTGCGCGCCGGGCGGGTCACCCCGATCGGCACCCACGGCTTCGCCGGCCCGGTCAGCGGCGGGTGACGTCGGCGGTGAACGCCCGCAGCCGCTGACGCAGCCCCGCCGCCTGCTCCTCGACGGCGAGGGCCTGCAGCTCCTCGTCCAGGTGCTGCGCCGAGGGCGGGACCACCCGCACCCGGCTGGCGCAGTCGAGGTCGGCGCAGACGTAGGTGCCCACCGTGTTGCCGTTGCGCCCGGCCTCACCGACCCGGCGGGCGGTGAACAGCGAGATCGCGTCGGCCGACTGCACCGCGTGGCAGAGGAGGCACATCGCCGAGCGGCGGCTGGACATCTTCGTGTCCGCGGCCCGCAGTGCGATGCCGACCGGGCCGCCGTCCTGCTCGTGCACGAGGTACCCGCGCAGCTCGGCCCTGGGGTCGCGCCAGCCGAGCACGTCCAGCGACGCCCAGTCCAGGTCGGCGAAGTCGCGGGGCAACGCGAGCGCGGCGGCCTCGCTGCGGGAGCAGTTGACCAGCGAGCGACGGATCGCCGCCTCGGTCAGGGCGAGCACGGGAGACCTCCAGGACGGTCGGGACGGGGCGGCCGCAGAGGCTACGTACCGCGCCCGTCCCGGCGCACCTGGGTTTCCCGGCGGACCGGGTCAGCTGGTGGCGGGACCGCCGTGCTCGGTGCCGGCCAGCTCGCGCAGCAGGTCGTGGGCCCGCTGGGCGCGCTGGGAGTCCTGCTCCATCACCTCGCGGAAGAACGAGGCGACGTCGTCCAGGCCGGCGTTCTCGGCGTCCCGGACGTACTGGCCGTAGTCGTGCCCGGCCTTGAGCGAGTGGTACTGGACGGAGATCAGGTCGAACGTGACGTCGGCGAAGCCGGTCTCACCGGTGGCCATGGGTCCTCCTCGGGGAGCGTGCACGCGGCCGGTTGCTGAGCCTGCCGTCCCGCGCTACCCGACTCCCCGGAGCACGACACACGCAGGTGTCGAACCGGTCCGTCTCAGGTCTGGTCGCTGGTCGGCGCCTCGCCGACCGCGCCGGCGAACCCGCCGGTGACGTCGCCGCCACCGGCCTCGTCGGCCTCGGTCCGGGAGGTGGCGAGCTCGTCCTCGCCGGCGGTGAGGTCGTCGTCCGCGGTGGAGGCGAGGTCCTCGCCCTGGCCCAGTGCGCCGGGGTCGGCCTGGGTGGTGCGTGGGTCGTTGAGCGGGTCGGGGGTGTCGGGGTCGGTGACGGTCATGCCGGTCGCTTGCCCGGCCGGACGTCGTCCGAACCGTTGTGCGTAACTGGACCTTTACGTAAGACTTCTGTTACACATTCGCCCGTGGAGGCGCTCGCGGCCCTGGCCGACCCGACCCGGCGGCAGATCGTCGCCCTGCTCGCCACCGGTGAGCAGGGCGCCGGTGAGCTCGCCGGGCACTTCCCGGTGACCCGGCCGGCGATCAGCCGGCACCTGCGGGTGCTCCGTGAGGCCGGCCTGGTGCAGGTGCGGGCCGAGGGGCAGCGCCGGGTGTACGCGCTGGACCCCCGGCCGCTGTCGGAGCTGGACGCCTGGCTGGCGCCCTACCGGCGGCTGTGGGCGCAGCGCCTCGACGCGCTGGACACCGAGATCGCCCGCGGACGGCGGGCCCGAGCACCGGAGGACGGTCGATGAGCACGCTGGACGAGCGGCTGGGGCAGGTCAGCGAGGGGCCCGAGGGCGTGCGGCTGCAGTTCCGCCGCAGCTGGCCCGACCCGATCGAGGACGTCTGGGCGGCGCTCACCGAGCCCGACCGGATGGCCCGCTGGATCGGCACCTACGAGGGCGAGCGTCGCGTCGGCGGCAGTGGCACCTTCACCATGACCCACGAGGAGACGCCGATCGGTGAGCCGATGCGGATCGTGGAGTGCGCCGCGCCGCACCGGCTGGTGGTCGACTGGGACACCGAGGAGGGCTGGCGGGTGCAGCTCGACCTCAGCCGCGAGGGTGAGGAGACGGTCCTGCTGTTCACCCAGGTCTTCGCCGCCGGCACCGAGGTCACCGACTACGTGCTCGGCTGGCACTGGTACCTGGACAGGTTCGCCGCCGAGGTCGCCGGCGGCCCCCAGCCGGGCAGCTGGGACGACTTCCTCGCCGAGCACGGCCCCGCCTACGGCCGCGCCGCGGGTTGAGTCGGTCGACCTGAGGTGGAGCCGCGCCACGACGCGGCCCCACCTCAGGTCCGGCGGCTCGACCCGGGCGGCGACGCGGCTCCACCCCGGTCGGCCGGCTCAGGCCTGGGCGCTGGGCTCCTCGACCTGGACCGGGTCGGGGCCGGCCCACGGGCCCAGCCGGTCGAGCAGCCGGTCGCGGGAGGCCAGCCGCGGGCCCGCCTGCACGGGGTAGGTCTCGTAGGAGCCGGTCAGCGCCCGGGCGGCGTGCAGGGCGAAGTTCGGGTCGTCCTGGGCCTCGCGCGCGACGGCGACCAGGTCGGCCTGCCCGCCGGCGACGACCGCCTCGGCCTGCTGGGGGTCGACCAGCAGGCCCACGGCCATCGTCGGGATGCCGGCCTGCTCGCGGATCGCCGCGGCGAAGGGCACCTGGTAGCCGTAGCCGATGGGGTGCTCCCAGCCCGGGCCGATGCCGCCGCCGGAGACGTCGATCGCGTCGACGCCCAGCGCCTTGAGCTCGCGGGCGAAGGCGATGGTGTCCTCCAGCGTCACGCCGTCCCGGGTCGCGTCGACGGCGGAGACCCGCACCATCAGCGGCAGGTCGGCCGGCCACACCTCGCGGACGGCGGCGACGACCTCCAGCGGGAAGCGCATCCGGTTCTCCCGGGAGCCGCCGTAGGCGTCGGTGCGGGTGTTGGTCAGCGGGGAGAGGAACTGGTTGAGCAGGTAGCCGTGGGCGGCGTGCACCTCGACGACCTGGTAGCCGGCGGCCAGCGACCGTCGGGTGGCGGCGACGAACGCCTCGCGCACCCCGGCGAGCTCCTCGAGCGACAGCGGGTGCGGGGCCGACCAGCCCTCGCCCATCGGCACGCCGCTGGGGGAGACCGGCGTCCAGGGGACGTCGCCGGGGCGGGCGTTCTCGGCGGTGACCTGGCCGCTGCCGTCCCAGGGGCGCAGGGTGCTGGCCTTGCCGCCGGCGTGGGCCAGCTGGATCGCCGGCACGCTGCCGTGCTCGCGGAGGAAGGCGGCCACCCGGGCCAGGCCGGGCACCTGCTCGTCGTTCCACAGGCCGACGTCGCCGGGGCTGATCCGCCCGTCGGCGGTGACCCCGGTCGCCTCCACCATCACCAGGCCGAAGCCGCCGAGGGCGAACCGGCCCAGGTGCACCAGGTGGTAGTCACCGACGACGCCGTCGGTGACGCAGTACTGGCACATCGGGGCGACGGCCAGCCGGTTGGGGAGGGTGACCCCGCGCAGGGTCAGGGGCTGCAGGACGGTCACGTCGCCACCCAACCAGGTGGCCGGCGTCGGGCATCCCCGGGGCGACCCACGTCACACTGCGACCAGACGTCCTATACGAGTAGTCTCACCTGATCTCCCGGCCCCGACGACGTGGCCGGGGGACCGTCCGTGAGCCAGCGTCGGCGCCCGCGCCGGTGCGCCCCTGAAGGAGGAGACGCCGTGACTTCCGTGGCCACCCCCGGTCTCGAGAACGCCCCCACCACGCACGCCCGGCTCCTCTCCTGGGTGCAGGAGATGGTCGAGCTGACCACCCCTGACCAGGTGGTCTGGGTCGACGGCAGCGACGCCGAGTGGGAGCGCCTCACGACCAAGCTGGTCGACGCCGGCACCTTCACCCGGCTGGAGAAGAAGCCCAACTCGTTCTGGTGCGCCTCCGACCCCAGCGACGTCGCCCGCGTCGAGGACCGCACCTTCATCTGCTCGGTCGACGAGGCCGACGCCGGCCCGACGAACAACTGGATGGACCCGGGCGAGATGAAGGCGGTGATGACCGAGCTGTACCGCGGGTGCATGCGCGGCCGCACCATGTACGTCATCCCGTTCTGCATGGGCCCGGTCGAGGCCGAGGACCCGATGTTCGGCGTCGAGCTCACCGACTCCGAGTACGTCGTCGTCTCCATGCGGGTCATGGCCCGGATCGGCTCCCGGGTGCTCGAGGCGATGGGCAGCGACCGGCCGTTCGTGCCGGCCATGCACTCCCTCGGCGCCCCGCTGGAGCCCGGGCAGGCCGACGTCCCGTGGCCGTGCAGCGACACCAAGTACATCGTGCACTTCCCGGAGGAGCGGGCCATCTGGTCCTACGGCTCGGGCTACGGCGGGAACGCGCTGCTGGGCAAGAAGTGCTACTCGCTGCGGATCGCCTCGGTGATGGCCCGCGACGAGGGCTGGCTCGCCGAGCACATGCTGATCCTCAAGCTGACCAGCCCGGCGCAGAAGACCTACTACGTCGCCGCCGCCTTCCCCAGCGCCTGCGGCAAGACCAACCTGGCCATGCTCGAGCCGACCATCCCGGGCTGGAAGGTCGAGACCCTCGGCGACGACATCGCCTGGATGCGGTTCGGCGAGGACGGCCGGCTCTACGCGCTCAACCCCGAGTTCGGCCTCTTCGGCGTCGCCCCGGGCACCGGCTGGGACACCAACCCCAACGCGATGCGCACCATCGACCGGGGCAACTCGGTGTTCACCAACGTCGCACTCACCGACGACGGCGACATCTGGTGGGAGGGGATGACCGACGACGCCCCCGCCCACCTGACCGACTGGAAGGGCCGGGACTGGACGCCGGAGTCCGACGAGCCCTCCAGCCACCCGAACAGCCGGTTCTGCACCCCGATCACCCAGTGCCCGATCCTGGCCCCGGAGTACGAGGACCCGAAGGGCGTGCCGATCTCGGCGATCCTCTTCGGCGGCCGGCGCAAGACCACGATCCCGCTGGTCAGCGAGGCGCGGGACTGGAACCACGGCGTCTTCATGGGGGCGACGCTCTCCTCGGAGACCACCGCCGCGGCCACCGGGGCGGTCGGCGTCGTCCGCCGCGACCCCTTCGCCATGCTGCCGTTCATCGGCTACAACGCCGGCGACTACTTCCAGCACTGGGTCGACACCGGGAAGCAGCACGACGCCAGCAAGCTGCCCCGGGTCTTCTACGTGAACTGGTTCCGCCGGGACGCCGACGGCGGCTTCCTGTGGCCGGGCTTCGGCGAGAACAGCCGGGTGCTCAAGTGGGTCGTCGAGCGCCTGGAGGGCACCGCGGCCGCCGAGGAGACCCCGGTCGGGCACGTGCCCACCCCGGACTCCCTCGACGTCTCCGGTCTGGGCATGACCCGCGAGCAGGTCGAGCAGGCCCTGCGGGTCGACCGGGACGAGTGGCAGGCCGAGGTCCCGCAGATCACCGAGTGGTTCGAGAAGTTCGGCGACAAGCTGCCCAGCACCATGTGGGACGAGCTGGAGATCCTGAAGAGCCGCCTGGCCTGACGAAGGGCCCCGTCCCCCTCCCCCTCGCACGCTCGGGGCGGGCCTCCGGACGGGGCCGACGGTCGCTCCGCGACCGCATCAGCCGGGTCGGACGGCGTGGCAGCGTCGCCACGGTGTCCGCCCCTCGGACGAGGCCCCGCTCCCCGACAGCGTCGTCGGGGGCGGGGCCTCGTCGCTCTCGGAGACGACGTCGTTCGCGTCGTCCCGCGGGTGGGCGCCCGGTCGGTTAGCGTGGCTGCGGCGCGCCCATCCCGAGGCATCCCCCCACACCACGGAGCCAGTCCGCTCGTGCCCAACCCGTACCTGCACGTGCTGCGGACCCCGCACGCCCTGCCGATGGTGCTGGCGGCGTTCATCGGGCGGCTGCCGCTGTCGATGATCGGGCTGGGCAGCGTGCTGCTGGTGCAGTCCGAGACCGGCTCCTACGGGCTCGGGGGTGCGGTGGCCGCGGTCGGCGCGGTGGCCACCGCCGTGACCGGGCCGTTGATCGGACGGCTCGCCGACACCCACGCCCAGCGGCGGGTGCTGCTCGGGGTGCTGGCCGTCTTCATCGTCTCCGGCGTCGGCTTCCTGTTCTCCGTGCGCGCCGGCTGGCCGTTGTGGACGGTCTTCCTCACCGCCGGCCTGGCCGGGGCGAGCATCCCGCCGGTCTCCTCGATGATCCGGGTCCGCTGGACCCACCTCCTGCGCGGCACGCCCCGGCTGCCCACCGCGCTGGCGATGGAGTCCGTCGTCGACGAGTTCGTCTTCATCGTCGGGCCGGTGCTGGTCACCTTCCTGTCCACCACCGGGCACACCACCTCCGGGGTGGTCACCGCCTTCACCCTGGCCACCGTCGGCAGCCTGCTGTTCGCCGCGCAGGGGCACACCGAACCGCCGCCCGCCGAGCACGAGCACCGCCGGGGGGCCTCGGCGATGCGGGTGCACGGCCTGCGGGTGCTGTTCGTCGTCGGTGCGGCCGTCGGCGCGATCCTCGGCACGCTGGAGATCGCCCTGGTGGCCTTCGCCGACGAGGTGGGAGCCCGGTCGCTGTCCGGGCTGCTGATCGCCGGGCTGGCCGCCGGGTCGATGCTGGCCGGGATCGGCTGGGGTGCGGTGCACTGGCAGATCCCGCTGCGTCACCGCCTGGTCGGGGCGCTCGCGCTGCTCACCGTGCTCACGGTGCCGTTGCTGCTCATCTCCAGCTACTGGGTGATGCTGCCGGTCGTGGTGCTCGCCGGCATCGCCGTCTCGCCCTCGCTGATCAGTGCGTTCACCCTCGCGGAGGTGCTGGTGCCCCGCTCGGCCGTCACCGAGGCGTTCACCTGGATCGGCACCGCGCTCGCCCTCGGCGTGGCCGTCGGCGCCTCGGTGGCCGGCAAGATCGTCGACTCGGTCGGCGCCAACGCGAGCTTCCTGGTGGCCACCGTCGCCGCCGGCCTGGCCGCGATCGCCGTCGCCTTCGGGCAGCGCTGCCTGCACGTCCCCGCCGAGCACGCCGCCACGGCGGCACTGGCCCGCTGATGGCCGGGTACGCGATCCCCGGCGCGCTCGTCCGGGAGCACGAGGTGCCGGTGCCGTTGCACTGGGGCGACCCGGACGCCGGCACGATCACCGTCTTCGCCCGCGAGCTGGTCGCCCCCGACCGGCGGGACGACGACCTCCCGCTGCTGCTCTTCCTGCAGGGCGGACCGGGCGGCAAGGCGCCCCGGCCCACCCGGGGCGGCTGGCTCGACCGGGCGCTGCGCGACTTCCGTGTGGTGCTGCTCGACCAGCGGGGCACCGGCCGCAGCTCCCGGGTCACCGGGCGCCGGATCAGCGCCTTCACCGACCCGGCGGCCGCGGCGCGCCACCTGCTGGCCTTCCGGGCCGACTCGATCGTCCGGGACGCCGAGGAGCTGCGCCGCACGGTCTACGGCGGCCGGCGGTGGACGACGCTGGGGCAGAGCTACGGCGGCTTCCTGACGCTGAGCTACCTGTCCACGGCGCCCGAGGGGCTCGACCGCTGCCTGGTCACCGGCGGGCTGGCCGGGCTCACCGCCGGCCCCCGCGAGGTCTACCGGCGCACCTGGCCACGGGTGGCGGCGAAGACGGCCGGCTTCTACGCGCGGTACCCGGACGACGCCGGCCGGCTGGCGGCGGTGGCCGACCGGCTGGACGCCGCTCCGGTGCACCTGCCCGACGGCGACCGGCTCACCGTGCGGCGGCTGCAGACCCTCGGCCACGCGCTGGGCACCCTCTCCGGGGCCGAGGAGCTGCACTGGCTGCTCGACGAGGCCCTCGACGCCGACGGCGAGCCCTCCGACGGCTTCCTGGACGCAGTCGCGCGGCGCACCTCCTACTGGGAGAACCCGCTGTACATGACGCTGCAGGAGGTCATCTACGCCAGCGGGCCGGGTGCCACGGGCTGGGCGGCGGAGGCCGAACGCGGGCCGGAGTTCGACACCGACCGCCGTCCGCTGCTGTTCACCGGCGAGATGGTGTTCCCCTGGGTGTTCGAGGAGATCACCTCGCTGCGGGCCTTCGGCCCGGCGGCGCACGCGCTGGCCGAGGTCCCGGAGTTCCCGCCGCTGTACGACCCGGTGCGGCTGGCGGCCAACGACGTCCCGGTCGACGCGGCCGTCTACGCCGACGACATGTACGTCGACGCCGGGCTCTCCCTCGACACCGCGGCCCGGGTCGGCAACGTCCGCACCTGGGTGACCAACGAGTTCGAGCACGACGGGCTGCGCACCGGGGACGTGCTCGACCGGCTGCTGGCCTGGCGCGCCGACCACCCGTGACCGCTCCTCGCCCGGCCGCCGGCGGGGGCCGGGTGCTCGGGGTCGCGCCCGAGCGGCTGGACCGCTGGCTCGACGGCGTCGCCCAGCGGCACGGCGCCTTCACCGACGTGCGGGCCGACGACGCCGGCGTGCTCACGGTGACCTGCCAGGACAGCACCACCGTCGCGCTGACCGCTCCCTACGGCTGGACGCCGGGACCGGCGCCGCTGACCGCCTTCACCGCCGCGGCCCGGGCGCCCCGCCGCACCGCCGTCCTGCTGGTGCGGCGCGGCCGCTGGGCGGTGGGGGTGTTCGACGGCACCGAGCTGGTGGTCTCCAAGGTCGACGCCCGGCAGGTGCAGGGGCGCACCGCGGCCGGTGGGTGGTCGCAGCAGCGGTTCGCCCGGCGGCGCGGCCACCAGACCGACGCGGTGGTCAGCCATGCCGCCGACACCGCCGACCGGGTGCTGCTGCCGCACGCCGGCGAGGTGGTCGCGCTGGCCACCGGCGGCGACAGGGGGCTGGCCGCCGAGGTGCTCACCGACCCCCGGCTGCGCCTGCTGGCCGACCTCCGCCGGCTGGGCCCGCTGGACGTCGGCGACCCCACCAAGGCCGTGCTACTGACCACCCCGGCCCAGTTCCGCGCCGTCCGGGTGCACATCACCGAACCCACCGACCGCCCCTGAGGGCCAAAGTCGCGATTTTGGCCCCCCGGGGAGGCATCAGCAGGTGTGGTGGACCTCCTGGAGCCGGTGGACCGGGGTCGGGATGCCGACCTGGCGGGCCTTGAGCTGCAGGGCCAGGTACAGCGAGTAGTGCCGTGACTGGTGCAGGTTGCCGCCGTGGAACCACAGCCCCTCCTGCTGGGTGGGCTTCCACATGTTCCGCTGCTCGCCCTCCCACGGGCCCGGGTCCTTGGTGGTGTCCGACCCCAGGCCCCACACCTTGCCGACCCGGTCGGCGACCTCTTGGCTGATCAGGTCGGCCGCCCAGCCGTTCATCGAGCCGTAGCCGGTGGCGTAGACGACCAGGTCGGCGGGGAGCTCGGTGCCGTCGGCCAGCACCACCGAGTCCTCGGTCAGGTGGTCGACCTGCCCGTGCACCAGCCGGACGTCGCCGTTGGCGACGAGGTCGGCCGCGCCCACGTCGATGTAGTAGCCCGAGCCGCGGCGCAGGTACTTCATGAACAACCCGGACCCGTCGTCGCCCCAGTCGTGGTCGAAGCCCGCGGCCTCGAGCCGCTGGTAGAAGTCGGCGTCCCGCTCCCGCATCTGCTCGTACAGCGGGATCTGGAACTCGTGCATGATCCGGTAGGGCAGCGAGGCGAAGGTCAGGTCGGCCTTCTCGGTGGTCGTGCCCGAGGCGACGGCCTGCTCGGAGTAGAGCGCGCCCAGCCCGATCTCCATCAGCGAGTCCGACCGCACGATGTGGGTGGACGAGCGCTGCACCATGGTGACGTCGGCCCCGACCTCCCACAGTGCCCCGCAGATGTCGAACGCCGAGTTGTTCGAGCCGATGACGACGCACCTCCTGCCGCGGTAGGCGTCCGGGCCGGGGTGTGCCGAGGAGTGGTGCTGGTCGCCGCGGAACACGTCCTGGCCCGGCAGCACCGGCACGTTCGGCTTGCCCGACATCCCGGTGGCCAGCACCAGCTGCTTCGGGCGCAGCTCCACCGGCACGCCGTCCCGCTCGACGGTGACCCGCCACTCCTGGGTCGCCTCGTCGAAGGTGGCGCCGACGGCCCGGGTGCTCGACCAGTAGTCCAGCTCCATCACCCGGGTGTAGGACTCCAGCCAGTCGGCGATCTTGTCCTTGGGCGCGAACACCGGCCAGTTGTCCGGGAACTTGATGTAGGGCAGGTGGTCGTACCAGACCGGGTCGTGCAGGCACAGCGACTTGTAGCGGCTGCGCCACTGGTCGCCGGGGCGCGGGTGCTTGTCGATCACGATCGTCGGCACGTCGAGCTGCCGCAGCCGGGCGCCGAGGGCGATCCCGCCCTGGCCGCCGCCGACGACGAGCACGTAGGGCTGGGTCTGGTACCCCAGCTCCCGCGCCTCCCGCTCGCGCCGGTCCCGCCAGGTCTCGCGGTCGCGGTGGATGCCGTGCTCGGCGCCCATCGGCCGCCGGTCCCGGAGCGGCTCCTCGTGCCCGGTCAGCTCGTAGAGCGTGGTGAGCAGCGTCCAGGCGCGGCCGTCGCGCAGCCGCAGGTGCCCTCGGCCCCGCCCGACCGCCGTCTCGAACTCGACCCACGCCTCGTCGACGCCGTCCGCGGCGGTCGGCGGCTCGACGGCCCGGAAGCCCTGGGGGCCGGTGCGCTCCAGCGTCGCCTGGAGCAGGTCCCGGACGCCGTCGTGCCCCTCGACGGTGGTGATGTTCCAGCTGAAGGCGATCAGGTCGCGCCAGAAGCAGGTGGGGGCGAAGAGGTCGACCACCCGGTCGACGTCCCGGGCGGTGAGCGCGGACTGGAACGTCTCCAGCCACGAGCTCACCCGGCTGCCGGGGTCGTCGGCGGCGGTCGAGGTGTCGGTCGGGTCCAGGGTCTGGGTCACCGGTGCTCCTGCGTCGTCGGAGGAGTGGCCGCCACCGGCGGCCGGGTGCAGCTGACCACCCACCGGCGGGCGGGTGGGAGGCCCGACCCGCCGGGGGTGCCCCGGCTGCCGAGCGCCGCGGACTCCGAGTGAGATGTGCGTCACACGAGGTGAGCGGCCGCCCCCGTGGCCGGGGTCGTGCAGGCAGGCCTCCCCGGGGTAGGGGAGCACCGTGTCCCCCTCCTCGCGCGCCGCGGACGGCCGCCTCGACAGTCGCCCAGGACCACCACGGGCCGGTGCCGTGCCCGGCCCGGGCGTCTCCCGGCTCGACCTGGGGCCGGGCGCGGAGGTGCTGCTCGCCGTCCCGCCGGGTGACCCGGTGCCCCGGCCGCTGCTGGTGTTCTTCCACGGCGCCGGCGGGACGGCGGAGCAGTCGCTGGCCGCCGTCGGGGAGCTGGCCACCGCCCGCGGGGTGCTCGTGCTGGCGCCCACCTCGGCCGGCAGCACCTGGGACCTGATCGCCGGCGGGCTCGAGCGGGACGTCGCCGTGCTGGATGCCGCGCTGGCGGAGGTGTTCGCCACCTGCGCGGTGAGCCGGGTCGCGCTGGCCGGCTTCTCCGACGGTGGCTCCTACGCCCTGTCGATCGGGGTGGCCAACGGCGACCTCGCCGGGGAGGTGCTGGCCTTCTCCCCGGGCTTCGTCTCCTCGCCGGGCCGCTACGGCCGGCCACGGTTCTGGATCAGCCACGGCACCCAGGACCGGGTGCTGCCGGTCGACCGGTGCGGCCGGCGGGTCTCCGCCGAGCTGCTGGCCGACGGCTACGACGTGACGTACGAGGAGTTCACCGGCGGTCACGTGGTCACCCCGGACCTGGTCACCGCCGGTCTGGACTGGTGGCTCGGCGCGCCGGGCACCGGGACGCCCACGGCGTGAGGGCCGGGGGCGCCCCGGGGCACCGGGCTCAGACGGTGTCGGTGGTGGTCAGCTCGACCTGCTCCTTGCGCAGCCGGTCGGAGACGGTGGTCTGCTCGGTGACCCACGAGGTGGCCAGCCGCACCCGCTCGGCCGGCCGCCGCTCGACGGTGACCACCGGCTCGTCGGCGTAGAGGGTGACCCACTCGCTGGTGCTGGTCTCCCGCCGGCCGCCCGGGGCCCCGGCATCGCGGGCGCTGTCGCGGGTGGTCAGCGGCAGGTGCTCGATCCGGGCCCGCTGCCGGGTCACGGTGACCGGCACCATGACCTCCTCGGTGACCTCCTCGATCCGCAGCACGGCGCGGGTCCACGGCTCCACGACCGTGGTCACGTCCAGCTGCTCCTCGGCGCGGGTCATCGCGCCGTCCGTCGCCGCACCGGACGTGGCCGGGGGGCGGGTGCCGGCGTAGTGCGCCCGCAGGGTGGTCTCCTCGGCCGGGGTGAGCCGGTCGGGGCTGGACACGCGGGGCGCGGCCTCGACGGCCGCGGCGGAGACCGGCAGCCGCACCCGCCCGTCGGCGTGGTCGGCGCCGGCGATCGGTGCGATCACCGGCACGTCGTCGGAGTCGGGGTGGGCGTGCAGGCCGGGGGTCAGCCCGACCCAGGTCGGCTGCCCGGTCACGTCGTCCAGGAACACGGCGGTGACCGTGCCCAGGGGCTGCCCGTCCCGGTCGTCGGCGATCGCCCCGATCACCGGGGGCAGAGCGGAGTCACTGGCCATGCCCCTGGATTGATCCGGAACCGGGGGGTCTACACATCTCCGGCGCGTCGGCCGGGAAGTCGGTTGGCCCGGTCGCCGTCCGCGCGTAACGTCCTCCGACCGTGTCTGCTGCCGCTGCCGAGGGAACCCAGACCGCCGCCGACCCCGTCCTCGCCGCCGAGCGCGACCACCTGCTCCGCGCCGCCGACTGCCTCACCCAGATGCGCGCCGCCGCGGTGTCCGTCGCCGACGCCGGCGTCGACGCCTGGGCCTCCGAGCGGCTGGGTGCCGCCCGCGCCGAGCGGCTCCGCTCGCTGGCCCACGACCCCGGTGTGCCGGCGTTCTTCGGCCGCACCGACGGCGCCGCCGGGTCCGGGCCCGACGGGGTGGCGGAGACCTTCCACATCGGACGCCGGCACGTGCGGGACGCCGCGGGTGACCCGGTGGTCATCGACTGGCGGGCGCCGATGAGCCGGCCGTTCTACCAGGCCAGCGCCGCCGAACCGCAGGGGCTGGCCCGCCGCCGCCGGTTCGGCTTCGCCGAGGGCGAGCTGACCAGCTACGAGGACGAGCACCTGGCCGAGGGCGAGGACGACGGCGGCACCGGCGACATCCTGCGGCAGGAGATCGAGCGCCCGCGCAGCGGCCCGATGCGCGACATCGTGGCCACCATCCAGCCCGACCAGGACGACATCGTCCGGGCTCCGCTGACCGAGTCGATCTGCGTGCAGGGCGCCCCGGGCACCGGCAAGACCGCGGTCGGGCTGCACCGGGCCGCCTACCTGCTCTACACCCACGGTGAGCAGCTGGCCCGCACCGGCGTGCTGGTCGTCGGGCCGAACAAGGCCTTCCTCCGCTACATCGAGCAGGTGCTGCCGGCGCTCGGGGAGGTGGAGGTCGACCAGGCGACGGTGGAGAGCCTCACCGCACGGGTCACGGTGCGCGCGCAGGACGCTCCGGAGGTCGCCGTCCTCAAGGGCGACCCGCGGATGGCCGAGGTGCTGCGGCGGGCGCTGTGGAGCGGTGTGCGCAAGCCGGTGGAGTCGGTGCAGGTGACGCTGTCCGGGCGCAAGTACCGCATCGGGGAGGACCGGCTCAAGCGCTTCGTCGACGACCTGCGCCGGGCCGGCACCAGCGGCGTCGACGAGCAGCAGCTGGTGCACTACGCGGCCGGCCGGGAGCGGCTGGCCATGGGCCTGGCCGAGTACGCCCGCCGGCTCAAGGAGGCCGGCGGCGGCAGCCCGACGGACGCCGAGACCCGCCGGTGCGCCCGCAGCGCCGAGGTGCGCGCCTTCTGCGACGCGGTCTGGCCCGCGGTGGACGCCGCCGGCCTGGTGCACGACCTGTTCACCGACCCCGAGCGGCTGGCCCGGGCGGCGCACGGGGTGCTCACCGCGGAGGAGCAGGCGCTGCTGCACTGGCCGAGGCCGCCGCGGTCGGTGCGGGCCGCCCGCTGGACCCCGGCCGACGCGGTGCTGGTCGACGAGGTCGCCGGGATGCTGGAGCGCACCCCCGGCTACGGGCACGTCGTCGTCGACGAGGCGCAGGACCTCTCCCCGATGCAGTGCCGGGCGGTGGCCCGCCGGCTGGCCGCCGGGTCGCTGACGGTGCTCGGCGACCTGGCCCAGGCCACCAGCCCCTGGTCGGTGGCCGACTGGTCGCAGACGCTGACCGCCCTGGGCCGGCCGGACACGACCGTGCGGCCGCTCACCCGCGGCTACCGGGTGCCCGGCGAGGTGCTCGACTTCGCCAACCGCCTGCTGCCCTCGCTCGCCCCCGGCCTGGGCCAGGCCACCGCGGTGCGCCGTGAGCCCGGCTCGCTGCGGCTGCGGCCGGTCGCGCTGCTCGCCGAGCCGCTGGTCGAGGTGGTCCGGGAACTGGCCGCGGGGGAGGGCTCGACCGGCGTCGTCTGCGCCGACGCCGCCGTGGCCGAGGTGGTCGACCTGCTCGTCGGCGCCGGCCTGGACGTCGCCGCGCTCACCGACGACGGCGCGGAGACCACCCGCGTCTCGGTGGTGCCCGCGACCCTGGCCAAGGGGCTGGAGTTCGACGCCGTCGTGGTGGTGGAGCCCGCCGCGATCGTCGCCGCCGAGCCGCGCGGGCTGCACCGGCTCTACGTCGTCCTCACCCGGGCGGTCAGCACCCTGGTCGTGCTGCACCGGGAGGAGCTGCCGGCCCAGCTCGCCGGCTGAGGCAGGTCCCTAGGCTGCGGGGATGGCCGACTCCCTGCGCACAGCGCTGCGCGCACCCGCTGCCCCGGTCTCCCTCGCCGACGCCGACCCGCGGGCGACGCCGATGGCCCCCGGCGACAAGGAGCGCACCAAGGAGGTCGCGGCGGCCGAGGGGCGGCGGCTGGCCGAGCTGCAGGAACGGCTGTACGCCGAGGGGGTCACCGGCGGACGGCGGCGCGTGCTGCTGGTGCTGCAGGGGATGGACACCAGCGGCAAGGGCGGCGTCGTGCGGCACGTGGTCGGCGCCGTCCAGCCCCAGGGCGTCGCGGTGACCGGCTTCAAGCAGCCCACGCCGGAGGAGCTGAGGCACGGGTTCCTGTGGCGGGTGCGCCGGGCGGTGCCCGGGCCGGGGATGCTCGGCGTCTTCGACCGGTCGCACTACGAGGACGTGCTGGTCGGCCGGGTGCGCGAGCTGGCCACCCCCGCGGTGATCGAGCGGCGCTACCGGGACATCGTGCGGTTCGAGCAGCAGCTGACCGACGACGGGGTCACCCTGGTCAAGGTCTTCCTGCACCTGTCGCCGTGGGAGCAGAAGCAGCGGCTGCTGGCCCGGCTCGACGACTCGGCCAAGCGGTGGAAGTTCCAGCCCTCCGACCTCGACGACCGCGCGCTGTGGCCGGCCTACCAGCGCGCCTACGAGACGGTGCTCGACCGCACGAGCACCGACACCGCCCCCTGGTACGTCGTGCCGGCCGACCGCAAGTGGTACCGCAACTGGGCGGTGGGCCGGCTGCTGCTGGAGACCGTGGAGGAGCTGGACCCGCGGCTGCCCGAGCCCACCTGGGACGTCGCCGAGCAGCGGGACCGGCTGATCGAGGAGCACCCGGTCACCGGCTGACCGCCGCCCGGCGGTGTGCCCCGCGGCACCACCGGGTAGCCCAGCGCACCGAGCGGGCCTCCCGCCGACCCGAGGACGGGACGTACGCGTGACCTTCGCCGAGCTGCCGTACGCCGCCGCGTGGCGCCACCACCAGGCGCGCACCGGCTTTGAGGTCGTGCACTTCCGCCGGACGCCGGGCGGTGTCCAGGTCGCCGGCTGCACCACCGCCGTGCAGGACGGTGTGCCGTGGACGGTGGAGTACCTGCTCGACCTGGACGCCGGCTGGGCCACCCGCCGCGCCGCGATCGCCGGGCGCTCGCCGGCCGGGCCCCGCAGCACCGTGCTGGAGGCGGTCGGGGACGCGCGGTGGCTGGTCGACGGGCTGCCGGCCCCCGACCTGGACGGCTGCCAGGACGTCGACCTGGAGTGCTCGGTGATGACCAACGCGCTGCCGGTGCACCGGCTGGGCCTGGCGGTCGGCCGCCGCGCGTCGGCCCCGGCGGCGTTCGTGCGGGCCGTGGGCCTGGGCGTCGACCGGCTCGAGCAGTCCTACACCCGGCTGCACGACGACGGCCCGCACCAGCAGTACCACTACAAGTCCCCGGCCTCCGACTTCAGCTGCCAGCTGGTGTTCGACCCGGCGGGGCTGGTGCTCGAGTACCCCGGCATCGCCGTGCGTCAGCTCTGAAACGGCGTCCCGCGGGTGATCCGCTCGTCCAGCGCCTGGGTGGCCAGCCAGCCGAAGAGCACCACGAACTGCAGCAGGAACAGCCAGAAGCCGACCGCGACCACCCCGCCGACCACGGTCAGGCCGCCGAACGGCGCGCCCAGGTCGATCGGCAGGGCGAGGAACAGCACGAAGCCCTGCAGGAAGCCCGACAGCGAGGCGGCGGTGAACAGGGCGCCGGCGACCGCCGCCCGCCAGCGCAGCCGGCCGGCGGCCACCACACGGAAGGTCCAGACCAGCGGCAGGGTGAGGGCGAACAGCACCGCGTAGTAGCCGGCCGCGAACCCGCCGAGCGCCGACGCGAACCCGGGTGTGGCGGCCAGCCGGGCGAGCAGGTCGGCGACCAGCAGCAGCGGGTACATCAGCAGCGGGGCCAGCAGGAGCATGGGCAGCGCCAGCAGCCGCCCGCGCCAGGCGGTGAACCGGTCGTGCTCGGGGCTGAACCGCAGCAGCGCCCGCCGCAGGCCCTCCCCGTAGAGCGAGATGGGCAGCAGGGTCAGCAACGCCTCGACCGGGCTGAGGTCGGTGCCGGCGGCGGCCAGCCGGTCCACCGCGTCCGGGGCGCCCAGCTGGGCGGGCAGCACCTCGGTCAGCCGGTCGGTCAGCCGGTGCACGGTGTCGGCGCCGGCGACCCAGCTGGTCAGCCCGAGCGACAGCACCAGCGCCGGGACGACGGCGATCCCGGCGTAGAAGGTCAGCCCCGCGGCGATGAGCGCGGTGTCCCGGCTGCGCAGCCGAGCCCGCATCGCGCCCAGCAGGCCGCGCGCCTCCCTCGCCACCTGCACCGTGTCAGGTGACCACGGCCTCGCCGCGCGTGCCCGTCGGCGGCGCGGCGCGTCGACGGTGTTCAGCGGTGACCGAGCAGGTGCTGGGCGGCGGCGAAGCCGCCCAGGCCGCTGACCGCGCCACCGCGCACGGTGCCGCCGGAGGAGGCGGCCACGACCCGGGGGTGCGCCGTCGCCACGCCCCAGGTGCCGGCCTGGGCCGGGTCGAGCGCGACCGGCCAGGAGAGGTCGCCGTGGAAGATGTGCCCGCCGGGCATGGCCAGTGACGCCTCGACGTCCAGCGGTGAGGACGCCTGCAGGCACGGCCGCCCGTCGGCATCCAGTGCCAGGCAGTCGGCCAGCGGCTCGGTCAGGTGCGCATCGAGCTGGGCGACGACCCGCCGCACGGCCTCCGCCCGGGTGCCCGCCGGGTCGGCGGCGTAGAGCTCGGCCGGGGTGTGCAGCCCGAACAGGGTCAGGGTGTGCAGGCCGGTGCCGCCGACGATCGAGGGGTCGGTCAGCGAGTGGCAGTACACCTCGAACGGGACGACGTCGGGCAGCCGCCCGGCGGCGGCCTGGGCGTACGCGGCATCGATCCGGCCGGCGCCCTCGTCGACGTGCACGGTGCCGCCGAACACCCGGTGCGGGTCGGCGCCCGACCGCAACCCGGGCAGCCGGCGCAGCACCATGTTCACCTTCAGCTGCGACCCCGATGGGCGGACCTGCGCCGGTGACCCGAGCAGCTCGTCCAGCACCGTGGGGGCGGCGCCGCCCACCACGTGGCCGGCGTCGACGGCGTGCGCCGTCCCGTCGTCGTCGGTCCAGTGCACGGTGACGCCGTCGGGCCGGGTGTCGAGGGCGGTGACGGTGGCCCGGGTGACCAGCGAGGCGCCGGCGGAACGGGCGGCGTCGGCGAGGGCGCCGCTGACCGCGCCCATCCCGCCGACGGGCACCCGCCAGCGGCCGGTGCCGTTGCCGACCAGGTGGTACAGGAAGCAGCGGCCGGCCAGGCCGTCGGCGGCGTGCACGTCGGCGAAGGTGCCGATCAGCCCGTCGGTGAGCGCGATGCCCCGTACGTCGTCGTCGGTGAGGTGGTCGGCGACCACGTCGGCCAGCGGCCGCTGCCGCAGGTCGTGCCAGAGCGCCGGGTCGCGCAGCCGGGCGGTGAGCTCCGCCTCCGTGGGCAGCGGCTCGGTCAACGTCGGGGCGAGGTCCTCGGCCAGGGTGGTGAGCCGGCCGTAGAAGCGCTGCCAGCCGGCGAGCTCGGCGTCCGAGCCGGTCAGCGCCCGGAAGGAGGCCGCCGTCTCCGGCCCCTCGTCCCGCTCCACCAGCAGCCCGCCCGGGCGGCCGCCGCGCAGCAGCGGGGTGAAGGACGCGACCGGGCGGTCGAGCAGCCGGATCGGCAGCCGGAGGTCGGCGACGATGCGGTCGGGCAGCAGGCTGACCAGGTAGGAGTACGCGGAGAGCCGGACGTCGACCCCCGGGAAGACCTGCTCGCTGACCGCGGCACCACCGAGGCCGGCCCGCCGCTCGAGCACCAGCACCGACCAGCCGGCCCGGGCGAGGTAGGCCGCGGCGGTCAGGCCGTTGTGGCCCCCCCACGACGACGGCGTCGTACCGCGTCGCGGTGGTCACGCCAGCTCCCGGGCGAAGCAGAGCGAGAACGGGTCGTCCACGTGGTGGCCGAACGCCGGCACCGGCCGGTAGCCGGCTGCGGTGTAGAGCCCGACGGCCTCCGGCTGCCGCGGCCCGGTCTCCAGCAGCACGGTGGTCCAGCCGCGGGCCACCGCCTCGGCCTCCAGCGCGGTGAGCAGCAGCCGGGAGACCCCACGGCCGCGGGCCGCGGGGACGACGTACATCCGCTTCAGCTCGGCGGTGCCCGCCTCGAGGGGCCGCAGCGCGCCGCAGCCGATCGGCGTCCCGTCGTCGTCGCGGGCGAGCAGGACGACGGCCACGTCGGCGGCGGACGGCGGCACCCCCGGCTCGCCCGCCCCGTCGTAGCGGGCGCGCAGCTCGACCTGCTGGGCGGCGGTCAGCGACGCGACGGCGGGGTCGTCCCAGGTGGTGGTGGCGAGGGTCGGCACGGGGTCATCCTGGCCCGCCGGCGTCGAGTCGCGTCGGCCTCGGCAGTTTCGTGGGGGTGTGTCCATCCCGTCGGCGCACCGCGCGGTGCACCGGTGGACGGTCAGCGCGGCGGTTGCGGAGCGTCACCGGGTGGACGCCAACGACCGGTCGACGCCGCCGCGCTGGACGTCTCGACCCCCTCCTGACCAGCACTCCGAGCGACCAGGTCAGGACGCGTGTCGGACCGTCGACCCGGCCACCGGGCAGGGAGTCGTGGTCCGGTACGGCCAGCGGGTCGGCGCGTCTGTCACGCTCGGTGAGCGTGTTGCAGCACACGCCGGGAGTTTCTCCACAAATTGCGTTCAGCCGTTTGTCACGAGCCCATAACGCACGTACGGTCACCAGCGGTCCTGACGGGCAACGCAGTCGCCCACCCGGGTGACGACCGACAGGGCCGCCGCCGAACCACACGGCTCGCCGCAACACTCGCGGGCTCGTGGACCGGGGACCCACCGCAGCACTGGGGTGAAGCTCCTCGTGACCCGAACCGGGTCCGAGGTGCCGGGCGTCTTCCCGCCCGAACCCGTCAGCTAACTCGGTAGGCGGCAGGTGGAAGAAAGGACACACCCGCCGAACATGGCGAGTACGCACACCTCTGCTCGGCGTGGCCGCTCCGGCCGCCGGGTGCTGTTCACCGTCGTCGCCGCCAGCGGCGTCGCCCTCTCCCCGCTTCCCGCGCTCGCCGCTCCCGAAACCCCGGAGACCTCCCAGGAGGCCGCCGCCCTCATCGCCGAGCGGGGTCACGACCTCGAGGTCGTCACCGAGGAGCTGCACGCCGCCAGTGACGAGCTGACCGCTCAGCAGGACGCCGCCGCGAAGGCCGCCGCCGAACTGGAGGCCGCCGAGGCCGCCGTCGCCGAGGCCCGCGACCACGTGCGCCAGGTCGCCCGCAGCGCCTTCACCGGCGAGCAGCTCACCTCGCTGCAGGCCATGCTGACCAGCGAGTCCGCCGAGCAGATGCTCGAGCGGATGGGCACGCTCGACAGCATCGCCGGGCACAACAACGAGATCCTGGGCGACGCGCAGCAGGCCACCGTCGTCGCCGACGAGGCCAAGGCCGCCGCCGAGAAGGCCGCCGCCGACGCCAAGGCGCTCGTCGACGAGGTCGCCGCGCGGCAGGCCGACCTGAACGCCCAGATCGCCGAGTACCAGGCCGAGTACGACCGCCTCTCCGCCGAGGAGCGCGAGCGGGCCCGCATCCTGGCCGAGCAGCACGCCGCCGCGGTCGCCGCGGCTGCGGCCGAGCGCAACGCCTCGCAGTCGGCCTCGCGGGCCGACCGCCCGTCCTCCTCCGCGTCGGCCTCCGCGTCGTCGTCGTCCTCGTCGGCCCCCGCCCCGGCGGCCTCCACGCCGGTCGTGGCCGGCAGCGGCGCCGCGGCCACCGCGGTCAGCGTCGCGATGGCGCAGCGCGGCAAGCCCTACGTGTGGGGCGCCACCGGCCCGGGCTCCTACGACTGCTCCGGCCTGGTCAAGTACGCCTACGCCGCCGCCGGGGTCAACCTCCCGCGCAGCAGCAGCCAGCAGGCCACCGTCGGCCGGGCCGTCTCCCGGTCCGAGCTGCAGCCGGGCGACATCATCGCCTTCTACTCGCCGGTCAGCCACGTCGGCATCTACATCGGCAACGGCCAGATGGTCCACGCGCCGACGTCGGGTGACGTGGTCAAGGTCGCCAGCATCGACGTGATGGGCAGCATCACCGCGATGCGCCGGGTCGGCTGACACCCGCACCACCCGCGACACCCACCGGGCCCCGGCCGCCGTCAGGCGACCGGGGCCCGGTGCGTCCCGGTCGGGCCGGTGGTGACGATCACGCGGGCGGCTGCGCCGGCGCGTCGTCCCGCCGGGCACGATGAGCAGCAGCCCACCGGCCCGACACCCCGAGGAGCACCGTGCCCCCCGCCCTGACCGATCCGCGCACCGTCGCCCGTGCCTTCCGGGCCGTCGCCATCGCCGAGGCGGTGTCCTGGGTGCTCCTGCTGGCCGGCATGTTCGTCAAGTACGTCCCGGAGACCACCGAGCTCGGCGTGCAGATCGCCGGTCCGGTGCACGGCGCGGTGTTCGTCGGCTACGTGCTGGTGACCCTGCTGGCCTGGCGGGTGCTCCGCTGGACGCCGCTCACCGGTCTGCTGGCCCTGGCCGCCTCCGTGCCGCCCCTGGTCACCATCTGGTTCGAGCGCTGGGCGCACCGCACCGGCCGGCTGCCGGTGGACACCGCCGAGCCGGTCCGCTGAGCCGCGCCGTGGCCGAGCCGGTGCTCCCCACCACCGCCCGCACGCTGCTCGCCCGCACCGCCCGGGTGCAGCGCGACAGCCGGGCACCCAGCCTGGTCGCCGGCGTCGTCCGGGACGGCGGCCTGGCCTGGTCGGCCGGCCGCGGCGACGTCGCCGAGCCGCACACCGACGTCCAGTACCGGCTCGGCTCGATCAGCAAGACGGTCACCGCGGTCGTGGTGATGCGGCTGCGCGACGAGGGGCGACTCGGCCTCGACGACCCGCTCGAGCGGCACGTCCCCGGCACGCCGCTGGGCGACCGCACCATCGGCCAGCTGCTCGCCCACCTGGCCGGCGCGACCTCCGAGAGCCCCGGCGGCTGGTGGGAGCGGGTGCCCGGTGGGTCGCTGGCCGACCTGCAGCTCACCGGCGCCGACGTCGTCCTCGGCGCGGCCCGGCGGTTCCACTACTCCAACCTGGGCTTCGGTCTGCTCGGTGAGCTGGTCGCCCGGCACCGGGCGCGGTCGTGGGAGGACGTCGTCCGGGACGAGGTGCTCGGCCCGCTCGGCATGACCCGCACGACCCCCCGGCCCAGCGGGCGGGCGGCGCAGGGGTCGGCGGTGCACCCCTGGGCCGACGTGGTGCTGCCCGAGCCCGAGCACGACGCCGGGGTGATGGCCGCCGCCGGGCAGCTCTGGGCCACGCTGACCGACCTGGCCGGGTTCGCCGCCTTCCTGCTCGGCGACACCGGTGACGTGCTCTCGCCGGCCACGCTCGAGGAGATGACGGTGCCGGCCGGGGTCGACCCGTCGGTGCCCGGCTGGTCGGCGTACGGGCTGGGCCTGCAGGTGCTCCGGGTCGACGGGCACACGCTCGTCGGTCACGGCGGCTCGATGCCCGGGTTCCTGGCCGGGGTGTTCGTCGACCGGGCCGAGCAGCTCGGCGCGGTGAGCCTGGCGAACACCACGAGCGGGCTCGAGCCGCTGGTGCCGGGCCTGCTCTCCGACGTCCGGTCCGCCGAGCCCCGCGTCGTCGAGGCGTGGACGCCGTCCGCGCCGCCGGTCCCGCTCGAGGTGCTGGGCGTCTGGTTCTGGGGCCCCGCACCGCACGTGCTGCGGGCCCAGCCGGGTGGGCTGCTGCACCTGGGGCCGCTGCCCGGCCGGGCCGGGCGGGCCAGCCGGTTCGCCGCACGCGAGGACGGCACCTGGGTCGGGCTCGACGGCTACTACGCCGGGGAGACCCTGCGGATCGCCCCCGACCACCTGGACCTGGCGACGTTCGTGTTCACCCGCACGCCGTACGACCCCGGAGCCCCCGTGCCGGGAGGGGTGGACGAGGGCGGCTGGCAGGCGTGATGCTGTCGCCCGTGCGACGGCAGCGGGTGATCGGGATGCTCGGCGGGATGAGCTGGGAGTCCAGCGCGGAGTACTACCGACTGGTCAACGAACTGGTGCGGGAACGGCTGGGCGGGCTGCACTCGGCCCGGTGCCTGCTGGCCTCGCTGGACTTCGCCGAGGTGGAGCGGCTGCAGGTCGCCGGTGAGTGGGCGCAGGCCGGCGAGCTGCTGGCCGACGCCGCCCGCGGGCTCGAGGCCGCCGGTGCCGAGCTGCTGCTGTGCACCAACACCATGCACAAGGTCGCCGACCAGGTGCAGGACGCCGTGGGCATCCCGCTGCTGCACCTGGGCGACGCCACGGCGGCTGCGGTGACCGCCGCCGGTCTCGACACCGTGGGGCTGCTGGGCACCGCCTTCACCATGGAGCAGGACTTCTACCGCGACCGGTTCGCCGGGCACGGGCTGCGGGTGCTGGTTCCGCCGGCCGACGACCGGGCCCTGGTGCACCGGGTCATCTACGACGAGCTGTGCCTTGGCGTCGTCCGGGAGGAGTCCCGGGCCGCCTACCGCGAGGTCATCCGGCGGCTGGTCGACGCCGGGGCGCAGGGCGTGGTGCTGGGCTGTACCGAGATCGAGCTGCTGATCGGCCAGCAGGACAGCCCGGTGCCGGTCTTCCCGACCACCCGGCTGCACGCGGAGGCCGCGGTCACCGCGGCGCTGGCCGCAGCCGATCAGACGGTCGGGTAGAGGCCGGCGGCGTACTGCTCGCCGTAGTACCTCTCCAGCTCGGCCAGCGGGGTGGCGGCCGCCTCCTGCGCGTGCGCGATCTCGGCCCGGGTGGGCAGGCCGCCGGCGTCCCAGGTGGCCGGGTCCCAGAGCTGGGACCGCATGAACGCCTTGGCGCAGTGGAAGAAGACCGACTCGATCTCCACCACCATCGCCAGCAGCGGCCGGTTGCCCCGCACCACCATCCGGTCCAGCAGGTCCGCGTCGCGCACCAGCCGGGCCCGGCCCTGCACCCGGAGCGTGTCGGTGCGGCCGGGGACCAGGTGGATCAGCCCGACGTGCGGGTTGCTCAGCACGTTGCGGAAGCCGTCGGCCCGGCGGTTGCCGGCCCGCTCGGGCAGCGCGATCGTCCGGTCGTCGAGGACGACGGTGAACCCGGGTGGGTCGCCCTTGGGGGAGACGTCGCAGCTGCCGTCGGCGGACGACGTCGCCACCAGGCAGAAGGGTGAGGCAGCCAGCCACCGGCGGTCGACCTCGTCGAGCGACGGACGGTCCTTGGTCGCGGCCCGGGGCAGCGGCTCACCGATCAGCTCGCGGAGCTCGGCCTCGGTGGTGATCTCGTCCACCCGGCCAGTCTGGCCCCCGGCTGCGGCGGAGGCGTCCTGCTGGGCGTGCTCGCAGCCGGGGTGTCCCGTCAGAGCCGGTCGAAGGCGTCCATCGTCGTCTTCACGACCGCGGCGTAGGCGATGTGCGGCACCAGGTCGCTCAGCCAGGAGCTCGCCGACCAGGTGCGCGGGTCGGTGATGCCCAGGGCGGTCATCGGCCCGTTGGCGGCGACCAGCACCCCGCCGGCGATCAGGGCGGTGCCCACGGCGGGCCGGGACCGGAAGCCGGCGGCGCGGGCCACGCCGACGGCGACGCCCGTCCCGACGCCGGCGAACAGGCCGGTCAGCGGGCCGAGTCCGGAGACCCGGTTCTGCCGGGTCTCCTCGTCGCCGGGGATCTGCACGTGCGCCTTGTCGGCCAGCGCCTCGACGGTCTGCTCCGGCGTCGAGCTGCTGCCCCGCCCGCGCACCACCATGTCCAGGTAGGTGACCGCGTTCAGCGCCGTCGTGCCGGCCGCGCCGGCCGCCGCGCCGCGCAGCACCCAGCCCACCGAGCTGATCCCGCGGCGGCCCGTGCCCATGGTCCCGATCGCTGTCCGCTTCGCCATGCGCGCGCCCCTACCCGGGCCGTGTCGCGGACCAAACGGCCCCCGCCCGCACCTCCGGGCGCGCGAGTGCCGCCCGGCGCCCATCCTGAGCGGGTGGACGACATGGGCCCGGTGCTCGAGCGCACCCTCGGGGCGCTGCTGGACCAGCGGCGCCCCGGCACCTCGATCTGCCCGTCGGAGGCCGCCCGCGCCGTCGACCCCGAGGGGTGGCGGGAGCTGATGCCCGCCGCGCGTGCCGCCGCCGGCCGGCTGGCCGCGGCCGGCGACGTGCAGGTCACCCAGCGCGGCGAGGTCGTCGACGTGGCGACGGCGCGCGGGCCGGTGCGGGTGCGGCGTCCGCGCTGAGCGCACCGGGGCGGTCGGTCAGTCCTCGGTCGGCCGGGCGGTGCCCGCGGCGCGCTCCAGCAGCGGGGTCATCCGGTGGTCGACGAAGCGGCGCAGCGCGAGGTTGGTGTCGGTGCGCTGCACCCCCGGGATGGCCAGCACCTGCTCGGTGATCCGCCACAGGTCGTCGGCGTCCCGGGCGACCACCTGGACCAGCAGGTCGGCCACGCCGGACAGGCCGATGACCTCCAGCACCTCGGGGATCGCGGCCAGCGCGTCACCGACGTCGGCCAGGCTGCGCTGCACCACCTGCACGGTCACGTAGGCGCCCAGCCGGTAGCCCAGCGCCTCTGGGCGGACCCGCCGCTCGAAGGGGTCGAGCACCCCGCCGGCCTCCAGTCGGGCCAGTCGTGACTGCACCGTGTTGCGGGCCAGCCCCAGCTGCTGGGAGAGCGCGAGCACGGTGGCCCGCGGGTCCGCCGACAGGGCGAGCAGCAGCCGGGCGTCGGTGGCGTCCAGTGCGGGCACGTTGCTCAGTCTGACATGCGAGGACGTCCTACTACTGGTCATGGTGCTCACCACGTGGGCAGGGTGTTGCGCAGATCGGCCGCGCAGTGATCTGCTCCACAGCAGCGCACCGGCGTGCCACCATGTGTGAGTGGCGCCACACCCCGGTGCCGCACAGGACGTCCAACGACGGGCGCTCCGGTGACCCCGGGCTCCGCGAGACGGCGAGGAGAGTGGCGTGACGGCGTTGCAGCAGACCACCGAGGTGGTCGACCCCGTACCCGGGGCCGGCGCTCCCCACCTGCCCGGCCAGCCGGAGCTGGTGCAGTTGCTGACCCCGGAGGGTGAGCGGGTCGAGCACCCCGACTACGCGCTCGACGTCTCCGACGACGAGCTGCGCGCGCTCTACCGCGACCTGGCCCTGGTCCGCCGCTGGGACGTCGAGGCCACCGCGCTGCAGCGGCAGGGCGAGCTCGGCATCTGGGCCTCGCTGCTGGGCCAGGAGGCCGCCCAGGTGGGCGCCGGCCGGGCGCTCGCCCCCGACGACATGGCCTTCCCGACCTACCGCGAGCACGGCGTCGCCTGGACCCGCGGCGTCGACCCGCTGCACGTGATCAGCCTGTTCCGCGGCGTCGACCAGGGCGGCTGGGACCCGGTGGAGCGGAACTTCAACCTGTACACCGTCGTCATCGGCGCGCAGACCCTGCACGCCACCGGCTACGCGATGGGCCTGCAGCGTGACGGCGCGGAGAGCGCGGCGCTCGCCTTCCTCGGTGACGGCGCGACCAGCCAGGGCGAGGTCAACGAGGCGATGATCTGGGCGGCCACCTTCGCCGCGCCCGTCGTCTTCTTCTGCCAGAACAACCAGTACGCGATCAGCGTCCCGATCGAGCGCCAGTCCCGGGTGCCGCTGTACCAGCGCGCCGCGGGGTTCGGCTTCCCCGGTGTGCGGGTCGACGGCAACGACGTCCTCGCCGTCCTGGCCGTCACCCGGGCGGCGCTGGCCGCCGCCCGCGAGGGCTCCGGCCCCACGTTCATCGAGGCGTTCACCTACCGGATGGGCGCGCACACCACCTCCGACGACCCGACCCGCTACCGGCTGGCCAGCGAGCTGGAGGAGTGGAAGCTGCGCGACCCGATCGCCCGGCTCAAGGCCCACCTGTCCCGCGCCGGCATCGCCGACGCCGACTTCTTCGCCGGGGTCGACGCCGAGGGCGACGAGCTGGCCGCCCGAATCCGGCAGGGCACGCTGGAGATGCCCGACCCGGCCGGCACCGAGATCTTCGACCACGTCTACGCCGAGCAGACCCCCGAGCTGGCCCGCCAGCGCGAGGAGTTCGTGGCCTACCACGCGTCCTTCGAGGGAGGCGAGCACTGATGGCCACCGAGACGCTGACCATCGGCAAGGCGCTCAACCTGGGCCTGCGCAAGGCCATGGAGGACGACGCCAAGGTCGTGCTCATGGGCGAGGACATCGGCAAGCTCGGCGGGGTCTTCCGGATCACCGACGGCCTGCAGAAGGACTTCGGCGAGGCCCGCGTCGTCGACACCCCGCTGGCCGAGGCCGGCATCCTCGGCACCGCCGTCGGGCTGGCGATGCGCGGCTACCGGCCGGTCTGCGAGATCCAGTTCGACGGGTTCGTCTTCCCCGCCTACAACCAGATCGTCACCCAGGTCGCCAAGATCCACGCCCGCTCCCGCGGCGCGCTGCCGATGCCGATCGTCATCCGGATCCCCTTCGGTGGCGGCATCGGCGCGGTCGAGCACCACAGCGAGAGCCCGGAGGCGTACTTCGCGCACACCGCCGGCCTCAAGGTGGTCGCGGTCAGCACCCCGGCCGACGCCTACTGGGGCATCCAGCAGGCCATCGCCGCCCCCGACCCGATCGTCTTCCTGGAGCCCAAGCGCCGGTACTGGGAGAAGGGCGCCGTCGACACCGACGCCACCCCCGACCCGCTGTTCGGCTCCCGCGTGGTCCGTGGCGGCGACGACGTCACCGTGCTGGCCTACGGCCCGATGGTGAAGACGTCCCTGCAGGCCGCCGAGGCCGCCGCCGAGGAGGGGCGCTCGCTGGAGGTCATCGACCTGCGCACCCTCTCCCCGCTCGACCTCGACCCGGTGTTCGACTCGGTGCGCCGCACCGGCCGGTGCGTCGTCGTCCACGAGGCGCCGGTGACCCTGGGCCTGGGCGCGGAGATCGCCGCCCGGGTGACCGAGACGTGCTTCCACTCCCTCGAGGCGCCGGTGCTGCGGGTGGGCGGGTACGACACCCCGTACCCGCCGTCGAAGCTGGAGGAGGAGTACCTCCCCGACCTCGACCGCGTGCTCGACGCCGTCGACCGATCGCTGGGGTTCTGACCGATGGCCGACCTGCGCCAGTTCAAGCTGCCCGACGTCGGTGAGGGGCTCACCGAGGGCGAGATCCTGTCGTGGCTGGTCGCCGTGGGCGACACGGTCACGGTGAACCAGCCGTTGTGCGAGGTCGAGACGGCGAAGGCGGCCGTCGAGCTGCCCAGCCCGTTCGCCGGCACGGTCACCGAGCTGCTCTTCGAGCCCGGGACGACGGTGGACGTCGGTGCCCCGATCATCACCATCGACGTCGGGGGAGGAGCAGGTGCCGCCGAGCCGGCCGGCAGCGGGCTGATCGGGGAGACCAACGCCAACGGCCGCACCGCCGTGCTCGTCGGCTACGGCCCGCGCAGCACCGAGGCCAAGCGCCGTCCCCGGCGGGGCCAGCCGGCCGAGACCGCGGCGGCCCGGGCGACCGCGCCGCAGGTCCTCCCGGAGGCCGACTACGGCTCCGGCGGCGAGCGGCCGCCCCTGCTGGCCACCGCCCCCGACGCCACCGTCAAGCCGGTGCGGCACGGCGGCCTGGAGGCCGGTCGCGCCGCGGAGGCCCACGTGGCCGCCGCCGACGCCACCCCGGCACCGGCGACCTCGGCGTCCCCCGGGCGGGGAGCGCTGCGGCCGCTGGCCAAGCCGCCGGTGCGCAAGTACGCGAAGGACCTGGGCGTCGACCTGACCACGGTCACCGGCACCGGCCCCGGCGGGGTGATCACCCGCGCCGACGTGGACGCCGTCCTCACCACCCCCGCCGAGCGCACCTACTCGCGCGAAACCACGCGTGGTTTCGCGCGCGAAACCGCGGGTGGTCCCGCGCGCGAGAGCACGGCGGGGGAGACGCGGATCCCGATCAAGGGGGTGCGGAAGCACACCGCGGCGGCGATGGTGGCCAGTGCGTTCACCGCTCCGCACGTCACCGAGTTCCTCACCGTCGACGTCACCCGCACCATGAAGCTGCGCGACCGGCTCGCCGCCCGGCCGGAGCTCGCCGGGGTCAAGGTCAGCCCGCTGCTGTTCGTGGCCAAGGCGCTGCTGCTGGCCGCCCAACGGCACCCGATGGTGAACAGCTCCTGGGACGAGGCGGCGCAGGAGATCGTCGTCCACGGGTCGGTGAACCTGGGCATCGCCGCGGCCACGCCGCGCGGGCTCGTCGTCCCGAACGTCAAGGACGCCGGCCGGCTGTCGCTGGCCGAGCTGGCCGGGGCGCTCACCGAGCTGACCGCCACCGCACGGGCCGGCAAGACCCCGCCGGCGGACATGACCGGTGGCACGATCACGATCACCAACGTCGGCGTCTTCGGCGTCGACACCGGGACGCCGATCCTCAACCCCGGCGAGTCGGCGATCCTGGCCTTCGGCGCCGTCCGCGACATGCCGTGGGTGCACAAGGGCAAGGTCGTGCCGCGCAAGGTCACCCAGCTGGCGCTGTCGTTCGACCACCGGGTCATCGACGGCGAGCTCGGCTCGCGGTTCCTCGCCGACGTGGGGGCGCTGCTGCACGACCCCGGCACGGCGCTGGCGTTCTGACGGTGCGCACCGAACTGGCACCTCTGCTCTCCTTCGCCGCCCGCTCCCGGGTCCCCGGCGGGTTCGGCTACGCCGGGGACGACGGCACCGTGCTGCCCGACCGCCCGGTCGAGACCTGGATCAGCGCCCGGATGACGCACGTCTTCGGCCTGGCCACGCTGCTGGACCACCCCGGCGCCGCCGAGCTGGCCGAGCACGGCGTCACCGCCCTGCGCACCGGCCCGCTGCACGACGCCGAGCACGGCGGCTGGCGGGCGGCCACCGACGACGACACCAAGGCCGCCTACGTGCACGCCTTCGTGGTGCTGGCCGGCGCCACCGCCACCGCCGCCGGGGTGCCCGGTGGGCGCGAGCTGCTGGACGAGGCGCTGGGCGTGTGGGAGCAGCGGTTCTGGGACGACGACGAGGGGCTGGCCCGGGAGTCGTTCGACCGGAGCTGGACCACGCCCGAGGACTACCGGGGCGCGAACGCCAACATGCACGGCGTGGAGTCCACGCTCGCGGCCGCCGACGCCCTGGCGCCGTCCGACCCGGGTGCGGCTGCCCGGCTGCGCACCCGTGCGCTGCGGGCCACCGAGCGGATCGTGCACGGCTGGACCCGGGAGCGGGACTGGCGGCTGCCCGAGCACTTCACCACCAGCTGGGAGCCGTTGCCGGAGCTGAACCGCGACCGCCCGGCCGACCCGTTCCGGCCCTACGGGGTGACCGTCGGGCACCAGTTCGAGTGGGCCCGGCTGTGCTGGCACCTGGCCGCCGCGCTCGGTGAGCACGCCCCCGGCTGGCTGCACGCCGACGCCGATGCGCTGTTCACCGCCGCGGTGGAGCGCGGCTGGGCCGCCGACGGGCACGAGGGCTTCCCGTACACCCTCGACTGGTCCGACCAGCCGGTGGTCGGTGCGCGCATGCACTGGGTGCTCTGCGAGGCGGTGGCCGCCGCCGCCGTCCGCCACACCCTCACCGGTGACCCGCGGACGGCGACGCTGCAGCAGCGCTGGGCCGAGCTGGGCGACCGGCTGTTCCTCGACCCGGCGGTGGGCAGCTGGCACCACGAGCTGACCCCCGAGGGTGCGGTGGGCAGCGGCACCTGGGCGGGCAAGCCGGATGCCTACCACCTGGTGCAGATGCTGCTGCTGCCCGGCCGCCCGGTGCGCGGGAGCGTGGCCGCCGCCGTCCTCGCCACGCGCTGACCTGCCCCGGGAGAGCTGTTCGTTCGCCTCGAGCGCTGCGGCGACCCCGGGCGGAGGCGCTGCGAGAACGGGCTGGTGGCTGCCCGCGGTGTCGTGAGGCAGCCACCAGCCCGAGGTGATCGCCGAGTGGGACGGGGACGTCCGGCGACGGGGCGTGTGTCCGGGGTGCGGCGCCGGGTAGGGAGCCGCTGGACGTACGAGACCCCGAGCAGAGGAGGCTCCCCGTGGCGAACGTGGAGAAGTCGATCGACGTGGACGTGCCGATCCGGCAGGCCTACGACCAGTGGACGCAGTTCGAGACCTTCCCCCAGTTCATGAACGGCGTCGAGCGGATCACCCAGCTCGACGACCGGCACACCCACTGGGTCACCAAGGTCGGTGGGGTCGAGCGCGAGTTCGACGCGGAGATCACCGAGCAGCACCCCGACGAGCGGGTGGCCTGGAAGAGCACCGACGGCAAGTCGCACGCCGGCGTGGTCACCTTCCACAAGATCAGCGACACCACGACCCGGGTGATGGTCCAGATCGACTGGGAGCCCGAGGGCGTCGTGGAGAAGGTCGGCGCGGCCGTCGGCGTCGACGACCGGCAGATCAGCGCCGACGTCAAGCGGTTCAAGGAGTTCATCGAGAGCCGCGGCACCGAGACCGGTGCCTGGCGCGGTGACGTCCCGCGCGAGGGGTGAGGAAGGACCCCTCTGCCCCCCACGCCTCGCACGCTCGGCGTGGGCCCCTGCAGAGGGGCCGGATACGACGGCGCCCGCTCCCTCGCTCGAGGGGGCGGGCGCCGTCGTCTCCGGCGGGGCAGGTCGGATGTGCAGTGCACGACCGGACGGGGCAAGGGAAGATCATGACCACATCGACCCCGCTGCGCGCACTCGCGCTGACCTGCAGCCTCAAGCCGTCCCCCGCCCCCCTCCAGCACCGACCTCCTGGCCCGCCAGGTGCTCGACGCCCTCGCCGAGCACGGAGTGGAGGGTGAGCTGCTCCGGGTCGTCGACCACGACGTGAAGCCCGGCGTCGAGGTCGACATGGGCCAGGGTGACGCCTGGCCGTCGATCCGGGAGAAGATCCTGGCCGCCGACGTGCTCCTGCTGGCCAGCCCGACGTGGGTGGGGCACATGAGCAGCGTCGCCCAGCGGGTGGTGGAGCGGCTGGACGCCGAGATCTCCGAGACCGACGACCAGGGCCGCCCGCTGGTGTTCGGCAAGGTCGGCATCGTCGCCGTCGTCGGCAACGAGGACGGCGCCCACAAGATCAGCGCCGACCTGTTCCAGGCCCTGGACGACGTCGGGTTCACCGTTCCCGCCCAGGGCGCCACGTACTGGAACGGCGAGGCGATGCACGGCACCGACTACCAGGACCTGGACGAGACCCCGGAGGCGACGGCCACGACGACCGCCACGGTGGCCCGCAACGCCGCCCACCTGGCCCGGCTGCTGAAGACCTCGCCCTACCCGCCGGCCTCCTGAACCGACGACAGCGCCCGTCCCCGGTGGGGGACGGGCGCTGTCGAGTCGCCCCTCGAGGGGCCAGGGGGTGCCTACTCGGCGTCGAGGTCGCTGGCGACCATGTCGGCGATCTGGCCGAGCACCGCCTCGTCGTCGCTGCTGACGACGACCTCGGTGCCCTGCTTGGCGCCCAGGGTCATGATCATCAGCGGCGAGCCGGCGTCGACCGGGTTGCCGCCGGGGGTGGCCAGGGTGACCGGCACCCCCGACTTGCTGACGGCCTCGGCGATCAGCGCGGCGGGACGGGCGTGCAGGCCGACGGCGGAGCCGACGGTCACGGTCTTGGAGGGCATCGGTGCCTGCTTTCTGGTCGGCGTGCTGGGGTCAGTGTGCCGGGCGTGCGGCGGCGGGGTGCGCCGGGGAGGTGCCCCCGTCCAGGTCAGCGGTGAGGTCGCCGGCCGGCGGGGTGTCCGCCGGGGTACGGCCGATGCTCTTCGCCACGGTGACCGCGACACCACCGACGACGGCGCCGGCGAGCACGGACAGCAGGAACAGCAGCGCGTTGCTCATCGCGAAGAAGACGAAGATGCCGCCGTGCGGGGCGCGGAGCTCCAGGCCCAGCCCGGCCACCAGCGCCCCGGTGGTGGCGCCACCGAGCATCATCGAGGGGATGACCCGCAGCGGGTCGGCGGCGGCGAACGGGATGGCGCCCTCGGAGATGAAC
The DNA here is from genome assembly GCF_054177765.1 of Modestobacter lacusdianchii. Classification (NCBI taxonomy): domain Bacteria; kingdom Bacillati; phylum Actinomycetota; class Actinomycetes; order Geodermatophilales; family Geodermatophilaceae; genus Modestobacter; species Modestobacter lacusdianchii. The sequence goes on from NZ_JBJJTJ010000010.1 coordinate 120,282, forward strand.
GAGGCGCCGAGCAGCCAGGCGGCCTTGCCGTTGTCGCGCTCGGCCGGGGTGTACAGCCGCGGCCGGAGCACCGTGGCCGACAGGGCCATCGCCAGCGGCGGCACCATGCCCGCCGCCATGACCGTGGCCATGATGACCAGCGGGCCGCTGGTGGCCGCGGCGGTGAGCCCGGTGGTGGCGAAGACGTAGGCGGCCTTGTTGACCGGACCGCCCAGGTCGAAGCACATCATCAGGCCGAGGACGACCCCGAGCAGCACGGCCGAGGTGCCGGTCAGCCCGTTGAGGAAGTCGCCGAGGGACTCCAGGGCCCAGGCCAGGGGCTGGCCGAGCACGACGACCATCAGGCCGCTGGAGATGAGCGTGGCCAGCAGCGGGATGATCACGACCGGCTGGAGACCGCGGGCGAAGGCGGGCAGCTTCCAGCGGCTGATCCACAGGGCCGCGAAGCCGGCGATGATCCCGCCCACCAGGCCGCCGAGGAAGCCGGCGCCGACGGTGAGCGAGACCGCGCCGACGACGAAGCCGGGCACGATCCCGGGCCGGTCGGCGATGGCGTAGGCGATGTAGCCGGCCAGCGCGGGGACGAGGAAGCCGAACGCGGCCTGGCCGAGCACGGTGCAGAGCGCGCCGAGGTAGCCGAGCAGTCCACCGCGGAGGTAGTCGACGCCGGGGTCGGCGGGCAGGTCGAAGAAGTTGTTGTTCAGCGCCCAGTTGAGGGCGAAGCTCTGCGCGCCGTCCGTGGTCGGGTCGGCGTTGACGATCGGGTAGCCGGCGAAGAGGAAGCCCAGCGCGATGAGCAGGCCGCCCGCAGCGACGAACGGGATCATGTAGCTCACGCCGGTGAGCAGCCAGCGGCGGATCTCCGACCCGGTGCTGGGCCGGTCACCGCCGGCAGCGGGCGCCGTCCCGGCCCCGGCGGTGCCGGGCACCCGGCGGCCGTTCGGGTCGTCGGCGGCGGCGAGCGCCTCGCGGATCATCACCTCGGGCTCGTTCATCGCCCGCTTGGTGCCCGACTGCACCAGCGGCTTGCCGGCGAAGCGGTCCCGGTCCTTGACGCCCACGTCGACGGCGAAGATGACGGCGGCGGCCCGGTCGATCACCGCAGGGTCCAGCGGGGTGGAGCCGGAGGAGCCCTGCGTCTCCACGTGCAGCTCGACGCCCATCTCTTTGGCCGCGGCGGTGAGCTTGTCGGCGGCCATGTAGGTGTGCGCGATGCCCGTCGGGCAGGCGCTGACCGCCACGATGCTGCGGCCCGCCGTGGCCGGAGCTGCCGGGGCCGGCGCCGGAGCGGCGGACGCGGTGGCGCCGCCGGTCGACTGGGGGGCGGGGGCCTCGGGTGGGGAGACGACGTCCTGGACCAGGGCGACGACCTCCGCGGCCGACCCGGCGGCCCGCAGCGAGGCGACGAACTCCGGTCGCACCAGGGCGCGGGCCAGCGCGGTCAGCAGGGTCAGGTGGTCGGCGTCGCCGTGCTCGGGCGCGGCGATCAGGAAGGCGAGGTCGGCCGGGCCGTCGGGTGCCCCGAAGTCCACCGCCGGCCGCAGCCGGGCGAACGCCAGCGACGCCTGGGTGACGGCCGCCGAGCGGCAGTGCGGGATGGCGATCCCACCGGGGAGCCCGGTCGCCGCCTTCGCCTCCCGGGCCATGGCGTCGGCGTGCAGCGACTCGGCGCCGGTCGCGCGGCCGGCACCGGCGACCAGGCCGGCCAGCCGGCGGACGACGGCGTCCTTGTCGGCACCGAGGTCGGCGTCGAGCGCCACCAGCTCGGTGGTGATGAGAGCGGACATGGTTCCCCCTGGGTCGTTCAGCGCGAGCCGGCGACCGGCGTGGCCCCGGCGTGGGCGGGCGTGCCTGCGGTCACCTCGACGGCGGCCAGGTCGACCTGCCCCGCGGTCGGGACGGCGGAACCCGGCAGCGCCGCACTGGCCGAGCCGTAGGCGACCGCGGAGCGCAGCCGCTCGGCCGGGGCGGCACCGGCCAGGTCGGCCAGCACGTAGCCGGCCAGGCTGCAGTCGCCGGCGCCCACCGTGCTGCGCACGGTCACCCGGGGTGGGCGGGCGGACCAGCGCCCGCCGTCGGCGGTGGAGAGCAGCGCCCCGTCGCCGCCCAGGGTGAGCAGCACCTCGGCGACCCCGCGGGCGTGCAGCGAGTCGACCGCGGCGAGCATCGCCGTCGGGTCGGCGAGGAGGGTCTCCTCGGTGACGCCGGCGAGCTGGGCGAGCTCCTCGGTGTTGGGCTTGAGCAGGTCAGGGGCGGCGTCCCGGCCGGCGGACAGCAGCGCCACCAGCGGGGCCTCGGAGGTGTCCACCGCGATCCGGGCGCTGGTGCCGCGCAGGGTGCGCACCAGGGTGGCGTACCAGTCGAGCGGCGTGCCGGGCGGCAGTGAGCCCGACAGCACGACCCAGCTGGCGTCGGCGGCGTGCTCCCAGACGGCGGCCTGCAGCGCGGCCAAGGTCTGCTCGTGCAGCCGGGCGCCGGGCTCGTTGAGCTTCGTGGTGGTGCCGTCGGGCTCGGTGAGCGTGTAGTTGGTGCGCACCGGGGAGTTGACCGGCACGGTCGCCAGGGGCAGGCCGAGCGCCTGCAGCGCGACGACGATCGGGTCGCCGTCGGCCGCCGGCAGCACGGAGACCACGTCGGCCCCGGAGGCGGCGAGGGCGCGGGAGACGTTCACGCCCTTGCCGCCGGGCTCGACGGAGCTGCGGGCGCCGAGCCGGGCCACGGCGCCCCGCTCGAGCGGGCCGGGCAGCCCCAGCGTCCGGTCCAGGCTGGGGTTGGCGGTCAGTGTGACCACCCGCCGTCCGCCCGGTGCGGAGTCCGTCCTCATGCGACGAGCACCTCGATCCCCTGTTGCTCGAGCTCGGCGACGACGGCCGGGTCGGCCTCGTCGTCGGTGATCAGGACGTCGACGTCCGCGAGGGCCGCGAAGCGCACCAGGTGCTCGCGGCCGAGCTTGCTGCTGTCGGCCAGCACCACGATCCGCTGCCCGGCCCGGGTCATGGCGCGCTTGACCGCGGCCTCGGCCTCGTCGGGGGTGGAGAAGCCGTGCGCCAGGCTGATCCCGTTGGTGCCCAGGAAGACGACGTCGGCGCGGAGCTCGGCGAGGGCGGCCACGGTCGACTCGCCCACCGCGGACTGGGTGATGCCGCGCACCCGGCCGCCCAGCACGTGCAGCGTCACGCCGGGGGCGCTGGAGAGCCGGGCGGCGATCGGGACGGAGTTGGTGGCCGCGAGCAGGGACCGGTCGCCGGGCAGGACCTCGGCCAGCGCGGCGGTGGAGCTGCCGCCGTCCAGGATCAGGCTGCCGTGGGCCGGCGGGACCAGCGTGAGGGCCGCGGCGGCGATGCGGCGCTTGGCCTCGATCCGGGTGGTGCGCCGCTCGCCGAGCCCGGGCTCGACCACCGTCAGCGTGCCCACCGGGACGGCGCCCCCGTGCACCCGCCGGAGCATCCCGGCGCGCTCCAGGACGGCGAGGTCGCGGCGCACCGTCTCGGTGGTGACGCCGAAGTGCTCGGCGACCGCGGTGACCGCGACCCGGCCGCGCTGGGTGACCAGACCGGCGATGGCCTGCTGTCGTTCCTCGGCGTACACGGTCACCCCCTGACCAGCGTCGCAGTGCGGGTACGTGCTCTGGTGCCCGACTGTGTGGCATCTGGGCTGCGTTCTTGTTGTTCTACGTGGGATCAGTTGACAAGTCAAGCCCCACTGGTGACCCTGGTCACCGACCGCATCATCGTCGCTGCGACAGTCTTCCCACCGCCACCCCCCACGACGAGCCCGGTACCGGCCGAGCCCGCGGGTCCGAGCAGACAGTGAGGCCTCCATGTCCAGCACCCCGACCGGCACCCGGATCTCCCCGGCCGCCCTCAGCCAGGAGAGCGTGCTGACCGGCACGCCGGTGGTGCCCGGGGTCGCCGTCGGGCCCGTCGTCCGCCCGGTCGGGGAGGTCGAGCTGCCCGCGGCCGAGGGGCCGGTCGTCCCGGAGGACCAACGCGCGGCCGAGAAGGACCGGTTCGCCGCGGCCGCCGACGCGGTCGCCGAGCGGCTCGCGGCGCGAGCGGCAGCGGCCACCGGGGTGAGCGCCGAGGTGCTGAACACCACCGCGCAGCTGGCCCGGGACCGCGGCCTGCTGTCCACCGTCGAGCAGCGGATCGGCGACGGGGCCTCCGCCGAGGCCGCCACGGTCGGGGCCGCGGAGCAGTTCGTCGAGCTGTTCAGCAGCCTGGGCGGGGTGATGGCCGAGCGGGCCACCGACGTCCGCGACGTGCGCAACCGGATCGTCGCCGAGCTGACCGGCCAGGGCGAGCCCGGCGTGCCGGCGCCGGACACCCCGTCGGTGCTGCTGGCCGACGACCTCGCCCCGGCCGACACCGCGGGGCTGGACCCGACCAAGATCGTCGCGCTGGCCACCCGGCTGGGCGGGGCGACCAGCCACACCGCGATCATCGCCCGGCAGCTCGGCCTGCCCTGCGTGGTCGGCGTCGGCGGGCTGGGCGACGTCCCCGAGGGCGCGGTCGTCCTGGTCGACGGCGAGCACGGCACGGTGACCGTGGACCCCGACCCCGAGGAGGCCACCGCGCGGGTCGCCGCGTCGCGGGAGGCCGCCGCCGCCCTGGCCGGCTACCGCGGCCCCGGCGCGACCCGGGACGGGCACGCCGTCGCCGTGCTGGCCAACGTGCAGGACGGCGCCGGCGCCCGGGCCGCCGCGGCCGCCCGCGCCGAGGGCGTCGGGCTGCTGCGCACCGAACTGGCCTTCTTCGGCCGCGCCGAGGAGCCCTCGGTGGAGGAGCAGGCCGGCATCTACGCCGGCGTCTTCGCCGCCTTCCCCGGCGGCAAGGTCGTGCTGCGCACCCTGGACGCCGGCTCGGACAAGCCGCTGCCCTTCGCCACCCCGCCGGACGAGGCGAACCCGGCCCTCGGCGTCCGGGGCCTGCGCACCGCCCGGCGCGACCCGGGCCTGCTCACCCGCCAGCTGGACGCGGTCGCGCAGGCCGCCCGGGAGACCGGTGCGCAGCCGTGGGTGATGGCGCCGATGGTGGCCACCGTGGCCGAGGCCGCGGACTTCGCCGCCCAGGTGCGGGAGCGGGGCATGGTCCCCGGCGTCATGGTCGAGGTGCCCTCGGTGGCCGTTCTGGCCGACCGGTTCCTGGAGCACCTGGACTTCCTGTCCATCGGCACCAACGACCTGTCCCAGTACACGCTGGCCGCCGACCGGCTGTCGGCGGACCTGGCCGACCTGACCGACCCCTGGCAGCCGGCGCTGCTGGCGCTGGTGCAGGCCACCGCCGCCGCGGGGCAGCGGGCGGGCAAGCCCGTGGGCGTCTGCGGCGAGGCGGCCGCGGACCCGGTGCTGGCCTGCGTCCTGGTCGGCATGGGGATCACCTCGCTGTCCTGCGCGGCCAGCTCGGTGGCCGGCGTCGGCGCCCGGCTGGCGACGGTCGACCTGGCCACCTGCCAGCGGGCTGCGGAGGTGGCGCTGGCCGCCGCGGACCCGGCGTCGGCGCGGGCTGCGGTGCGCGAGGTGCTCGCCGCCGCCTCCTGACGCCCCGCCCGCTGCGGCCGGGCCACGCACTCGCTCAAGGACGACGCCCCGCCGGTCGATGGACCGGCGGGGCGTCGTCGTCTCCGCAGGGTGACCCGGTCACCCGGCCGAGGTGACCGACTGCACTGCGTAGGTGCTGGACAAGTGACCCCGAGGTGACGGATCGATGGCCGATACCCCCTTCGGGTGAAGAATCCGTCGGAACCTTCAGCGACACGACCTTGGATCCGTTGGAATGGAAGCCGTTGCGCCTGGTTTAATGCAGGTGTAACACCCACTCGGGACCACCGGAAGAAGGCAGTGACATGAGCAGCGTGACCTCCAGCTGGCGCCAGCGTCGGCAGGCGTCGCGTACGCGGCGGGCCCTCAGCGCCGCCGTCGCCCGCACCAGCAGCCCCGCCATGCGGGACGAGCTGCTGACCCTGGCCAACAGCAGCCAGTTCACCAACGTCCTGCGCTGATCCACCCCCGCCCTCGACGACGAGGGCGAGCACAGGCACGCACCGCGACCCCGGACTCCCACAGGGAGCCGGGGTCCTCTGCTTGAAGGACCCCCTCGCCCCCCACCACTCGCACGCTCGTGGCGGGCCCCTGCGAGGGGGCCGGACGTCCGTCCCGCAGGGGAGGGGCTACTCGCGGAGGCGGGCGCGGAGCGCGGCCTGCTCGTCGGCGCCGAAGCCGTGCTGCTCCAGCCAGCCGACCGGGCCGCCCCACCGCTCGTCGAGCAGCTCCAGCACGCGGCGCATCGACTCGGCCCGCGGCGTGTGGCTGGCGACGTCCCGCCGGGTCATGTCCTCGGCGTAGGTCGGGCTGCTGGCCAGCTTCGCGACGAGCGCGTCGATCACCTCGGCGGTCTGCGCGTAGTCGGCGATGATCGCCTCCGGCGTCACCCCGGCCACGGCCAGGGCCAGCGCGCACACCACACCGGTGCGGTCCTTGCCGGCGGCGCAGTGCACCACCGCCGCACCCGGACCACCGGTGGCCAGCGAGCGCAGCGCGGCCAGCACGTTGTCCGTGCCGTCGGTGAGGTAGCCGAGGTAGGAGCGGACGGCGGGCGGCTCGCCCTCGTCCCCCGGCGCGACCTGGCGGGGGAGCAGCGACTCGGCCCAGTCCGCCGGCAGCTGCGCCCGCACCTCCTCGTCGCTCTCCTCGGCGGCGAAGACGTCGGTGCGCCGGCCCCGCTCGGGCAGCAGCGTGAAGTGCCGGTGGACGACGGAGTCGACGTCCCGCAGCGGGCTGCGGCCCTCCAGCAGGAACTCCGCGGTGGTCCGCAGGTCGACGACCTCGGTCAGCCCCACCTCCTCGACCAGCGCCGCGACGTCGGCCTCGCTGAGCGTCTGCAGGTTGTCGCTGCGCAGCACCCGCCCGAACTGCGTCGTCCCGCCGTCGGTGGTCGGCAGGCCGCCCAGGTCGCGGGTGTTGGTGGTCCCGTCCAGGTGCAGCCAGCGGTCGGTGCGGGTCGACGTCACGCCCCGACCGTACGACGTCAGGCGGCGCCGAGCAGCTCCTCGCACACGCCGAGCAGCCGCTCCCGCAGCACGGCGCCGCGGGCGGCGAAACCGCGCTGGGCGGCGACGTACTCGGCCTTGCCCTCGGCCGTCTCCACCGCGACCGGTGCGTAGCCGTGCTCCCGCAGGTCGTAGGGGGAGGCGCGCATGTCCAGCTCCCGGACGTCGGCGGCGAGGGCGAAGCAGTCGGCCAGCAGCGTGCCGGGGACGGCCGGGCTGAGCTTGTAGGCCCACTTGAACAGGTCCATCGTCGCGTGCAGGCAGCCCGGCTGCTCCAGCTGCTGCTGGGTCTCCCGGGTCGGGCGGAGCGCGTTGCGCGGCTCGGCGGCCCGGGTGAAGAAGCGGAACGCGTCGATGTGGCTGCACTGCACCTTGTGCGACTCGACGACGGCGTCGGTGCCGGCCTGCCCCAGCCGCAGCGGCAGCTGCTCGTGCCGCACCTCGCCGTCGCCGGGGCGGTAGAGCATCGCCCACTCGTGCATGCCGAAGCAGCCGAACTGCCCGGACCGGGCCGCCGTGCCCCGCAGCAGCCCCTCGATCCAGCCGACCGAGGCCCGTCGCTTCGCCAGGAAGGCGGGCAGGTCCAGGCCCACCGCGCGCACGGTCCGGCCGTCGGCGGTGCGGGCGTCGACCTCGGCGTGGAACGGCCAGGCCAGCCGCTCGGCGGCCGCATCGCCGGTCAGTGCGGTGCCCACCCCGGGGTGCCAGCGCCGCAGTCGGCCCGGGGTCTCGGAGTAGTAGGTGAACAGGAAGTCGTGCACCGGGTGCGCGACACCGGCCCGGCGGCGCTCCCGGTGCGGGACCAGCCAGCGGTCCATCCGCTGCTCGTGCGCCGCCGCCTGCGCCGTCCACTCCGCCTCGGGCAGGGCTGTCGGCGCGGTCTGGACGAGCGGGAGCACCGGCCCAGGGTAGGTGCGCACCCGCGGGCCATGACACGTGTCATGGGGTGGCCGTGCAGCGGCGCCGCGAAGAGGTGACGGCAGGCACCTGTGCCGGCCGGTGGGCGGCGGCACCGTCAGGGGTGCGTCCGACGGACCGGCCCGACGGTGGCCGGCGGCGCACCGAGGAGGTCCCCGTGCAGCCCACTGCCCCGCCCGTGCCCACCCCCACCGCCACCGCCCCGGCGATCGAGGTGCGGGACCTGCGACGGAGCTACGGCGACTTCGAGGCGGTCCGCGGGATCTCCTTCGAGGTGCAGCCCGGCGAGGTCTTCGCCCTGCTCGGCGTCAACGGGGCGGGCAAGACCTCGGCCCTGGAGGTGCTGGAGGGGCTCGCCCCGGCCGGTGGCGGCTCGGTCCGCGTCCTGGGCGCGGACCCGGTGCGTGACCGGGCCCGGGTGCGGCCGCGGCTGGGCGTGCTGCTGCAGTTCAGCGGCCTGCCCGGCGACCTGACCGTCGCCGAGACCCTCCGCACCTGGGCCGGCACCCTCACCGACCCCCGCCCGGTCGACGAGGCCTTGGCACAGGTGCAGCTGACCGGCCGCGCCGACGTCCGGGTGCGCAGCCTGTCCGGCGGGGAGCGGCGCCGGCTCGACCTGGCCCTGGCGCTGCTCGGCCGCCCGGACGTGGTCGTGCTCGACGAGCCGACCACCGGTCTGGACCCGGAGAGCCGGCGGCAGGTCTGGCAGCTGGTGCACGACCTGGTCGCCGGGGGCGCCGCGGTGGTGCTCACCACCCACCACCTGGAGGAGGCCGAGGAGCTCGCCGACCGGGTGGCGGTCCTGCGCGCCGGTCAGATCGTGCTGGCCGGGACGCAGGAGGAGATCGCCGAGACCCAGCCGGCCACCATCCGCTTCACCCTCGACGAGGACGCCCCCGAGCCGCCGCGGCCGGCCGGTGTCCAGGTGGTCGCCGAGCGGCCGCGGATGGAGTGGCACACCCGCGCCCTGCAGCCCGTGCTCGCCGAGCTGCTGGCCTGGGCCGCCGAGCACCGGGTCGTGCTGCGCGCACTCGACGCGCGGGCCGCCTCGCTCGAGCAGGCCTTCCTCGCCGTCGCCGCCGGCGCCGAGACTCCCTGAGCCCACCAGCCCGAAGCCCACGACCCGCTCCGAGAGGACCCCGCGATGACCGCCTCGACCGCCCCCGTCCGCCCCGTCGCCCCACCGAGCCGGGTGCGCCGCGTCGCCGCCCTGGCCGCCGGGGAGAACCGGCTGTTCCTGCGCAACCGCACCGCCCTGGTGAACTCCGTCGTCGTGCCGCTGCTGCTGGTGGCCGCCGTCCCGGCGCTGGGGCTGTCCAGCGACGTCCCGCTGGGGCCGCAGCTCATCCTCACCGGCGTCGGCGTCACGCTCGTCTTCCTGACCTACTACAACCTGGTCACCACCTACGTGGCCCGCCGCGAGGAACTGGTGCTGCAGCGAATGCGCACCGGTGAGCTGACCGGGCCCGAGGTGCTGCTCGGCACGGCGGCCCCGACCCTGCTCGTCACCCTCGGCCAGATCGTCCTCGTCGCGGTCGGGGTGGTGGCCATCGGGGAGTGGAGCGCACCAGTGGACCCCGTGCTGCCGCTGATCGCGGTGCTCGGCGGGGCTGCGCTCATGACGGTGCTGGCCGCCGTGAGCACGGTCTTCACCCGGACGGCGGAGAGCGCGCAGATCACCACTCTCCCGTTGGTGCTGCCCACCACGGCGCTGTCCGGCCTGATCACCCCGCTCAGCTCGTTCCCCGACGCACTGGCGACGGTCGCCCGGTTCCTGCCGGTGACCCCGGTCGTGGAGCTGTTGCAGCTGGGCCTGGGCGGGGTGACCTGGGACGGCCGGCTGGTCGACGGCGGTGCGGCGTGGACCGCCGCGCTCCTCCCGCTCGCGGTGCTGGCCGGGTGGCTGACGCTCGGCACGCTCGCCGCGATCCGGTGGTTCCGGTGGGCACCCCGCCGCTGAGCCGGCCGGCCCCGGCGCCGGGGCGCCGGGGCCGGCCCGCACGGTACGGCAGCATGACCGCCGTGCCGACCGTCTCGCGCTGGTGGAGGAGCCGCAGCGCCCCGCAGCGGCTGGACCTCTACACGCGCTGGTCCTTCTACGGGTACCTGGCGATGCTCCCGCTGCTCGCCCTCGCCGTGCTGGGCGCAGCGGCCGGCCCGGCGCCGCGGGGCCCGGTGACGCTGTTCCTGGCCGGTTCGGTCGTCGCCGCGGCCGGGGGCATCGTCGTGACCCGCAGTGGGCTCGCCGCGCACCGCCGCGGTGACGAGCTGCCCCGCGGTCCGGTGCTCGCCGCGTTCATCGCCGCCGGCGTGACCGCCGCCGCCGGGGTGTGGGCCTTCAGCAGCGACGGGCAGGAGCTGAACGCCGCCGTCCCCTGGTCGGTGGCGCTGCCGCTGGGGATGGTGCTGACGGCGTGCTCCACGGCGTGGACCACGCGGCAGCTCAGCCCGCACGCGATCACGATCGGCGTGCTGAGCGGGTTCGCCAGCTTCCTCGCCGGCAGCCCGGCGGCCGCGGCCGCCGCGCAGGGCGGCGCACTGGCGGTCGCAGTGTTCGGCGTCGTCCTGGCCTTCCGGTTCTCCGTCTGGGTGCTCGACGTGGTGGTGGAGATGGACCGCACCCGGGGTGTGCAGGTGCAGCTCGCGGTGGCCGAGGAGCGGCTGCGGTTCGCCCGGGACCTGCACGACGTGATGGGCCGCAACCTGTCGGCGATCGCGGTCAAGAGCCAGCTGGCCGGTGAGCTGGTCCGCCGGTCCCGGCCGGAGGCGGCCGACGAGGTGGCCGACATCCACCGGATCGCCGAGGAGTCGCTGCGGGAGGTGCGCGAGGTGGTCCGCGGCTACCGCAGCACCGACCTGACCAGTGAACTGGCCGGGGCGCGCTCGGTGCTCCGGGCGGCCGGGGTGGCCTGCACGGTGCAGGGTGAGGACGACGCCGGCTCGCTGCCCGAGCCGGTGCAGGCGGCGCTGGGCTGGGTGGTCCGCGAGGCGGTGACCAACGTGCTGCGGCACAGCGCTGCCGCCGAGTGCGCGATCGTGCTGGCACGCGGAGGCGGGGAGGTCCGGTTGACGGTGACCAACGACAGGGTGCCGGCCGGGTCGGCCGGCCAGGCGGGGTCGGGCAGTGGCCTCGCCGGGCTCCAGGAGCGGCTGGCCGGGGCCGGCGGGTCGCTGGGCACCGCCCGGGACGGCAACCGGTTCTGCCTCACCGCCACGCTGCCGGACGGGGGCACAGTGTGATCGGGGGCGCGTCGGTCGGGGGGCAGGGTGCCATCCGGGTGCTGCTGGCCGACGACGAGAACCTGGTGCGCTCGGCCTTCGCCGCGCTGCTGGGCCTGGAGGACGACGTCGAGGTGGTCGCCCAGGCGTCGTCCGGCGCGGAGGCGCTGGCCATGGCCCGGGCGCAGGGGCCGGACGTCGCCGTCCTGGACCTGCAGATGCCCGACCGCGACGGGATCAGCGTCGCCGCGGAGCTGACCACGGTGCTGCCCGGCTGCGGGCTGGTCATCGTCACCGGCCACGGCCGGCCCGGCACCTGAAGCGGGCACTGGAGGCGGGGGTGCGCGGCTTCCTGCCCAAGACCGTGAGCGCGGCCGTGCTGACCGAGGTGGTGCGCACGGTGCACCGCGGTGGCCGCTACGTCGACCCCGAGCTGGCGGCCGAGGCGATCAGCGCCGGGGACAGCCCGCTCACCCCGCGGGAGGCCGACGTGCTCGAGCTGGCCGCCGGTGGTGCGCCGGTGGAGGAGATCGCCGCCCGGGCACACCTGTCGCCGGGGACGGTGCGCAACTACCTCTCGGCGGCCGCGGCGAAGCTGGGGGCGCCGAACCGGCACGCCGCCGTGGAGGCCGCGCGCCGGCACGGCTGGATCTGAGGAAGGACCCCCTCGCCCCCCACGCCTCGGCCCCGTGCAGGGGCCCGCCGCGAGCTCGCGAGCGGTGGGGGGCACGGGGTGTTTCGTCAGTCGTTGCCGGGGCGGGCGACGGAGTCCTCGCGCTGGGCCTCGTCGTCGGTGAGCAGGACGGTGTCCTTCTCGCCGCCGTCGCCGCGGTCGTGCCCCGGGGTGCCGTCGACCAGGTCGCCCTCGGGGTCGGAGGTGGCCGGGGAGTCGTGGTAGCCGCTGCTGGTGGGCTCGGTCATGGGGTGGCCTCTCGATCGGGGATCAGGACGGGTCGGCGCGCTGCGCCAGGGAGGGCTCGGTGGTGGCGCGCTCGGGCTGGAGGTCGTCGCTGGCCGCGTCCCGCTCCAGCGCCGCCTCCCGGGTCAGCGGGACGCCCTCCCGGGTGCCGGTCTCGTCCGTGTCCTCGGCGCCGGTGCCCAGGTCGCTGTTGTCGCCCGTCCCCGAGGCGGTAGGGACGTCCTGCTGGATGCGGTCGCTGCCGCCGGGATCGCTCATCGCTGCACTCCTCACGTGGACGTCGTCCGCTGCCCATGCCCGTGATCCCGAGAGGGCATGCACCGGGGGCATCGCGGGGTGGGTCAGTCCCGACGGGCGTCGGGCTCGGTCTCCGGCGGTGGGAAGACCGGGCCGGCCATGCCGTCGGCGTCGTCGTCGCCCGGTGGAGGCGAGGTCGCGCCGCCCAGCGGCTCGACGTCCCGGTCGTCTCGCGGTTCGTTGCCTGCGGTCGTCATCGCCCGAGTGTCGTGCCCGGGCGGCGCGGTGGCGACCTCAGTCGTCCAGCACCGGGCCGGCCTCGTGGCGCGGGTGCCCGGCGGTCCGCTCGCGCTGCTTCATCCGCGCCTCGAACACGTGCCGGTCGCCGCCGGAGAGCTCGTCGCGGGCGCGCTGGTCGAACGCCCGGAAGGTGGACCAGTAGTTCGCGTCGTAGTCCTCGACGACCTGGAAGGTCCACCGGTCGGCGATCACGTTCCGGCCGACCAGGTCGCGGTCGAGGTCGTCGGCGAGCTCGGTGTGCCCGGCCTCGCGCAGGCCGGAGACGGCGTCCTGCAGCAGCAGGTCGGCCTTGCCGGTGAGCTGGTGGAAGCCGTACAGCAGGCCGCGGGCCTGCTCCACGGTCTCCAGGGCCTCGGACAGCTTGCCGAGGGCGGTGACGGTGTCGTCGTCGAGGTCGGGGCGCGAGCGGTCGGTCACCGGTCCATCGTGCGGCCGGCCGCGCCGCCCCGCTCGTCGTGCGTCGCCGACCCGGCAGGGGGCCGCGGTCAGGCGGTGGCGTCCCGGATGGCGGTGTCGATCAGCTTCTCGGCCAGCTGCCGGCCGTGCGAGGCCGGGCCGTCGGGGCCCAGCAGCCCACCGGAGAGGTACATGCCGTCGATGATCAGGTGCACCTGCGCCGCGAGGTCCTCGGCGCCCGAGGGCACCAGCTCGCCGGCCAGGCCGAGCAGCCGCATGTGCAGCTCGTACTTGTAGTCGGCGGCCGCGCTGCGGGCCGGGTGCTGCGGGTCGTCGTACTCGCTGCTGACGTTGGTGAACGGGCAGCCGCGGAAGCCGGTGCGGGTGACGTCCCGCTCGACCGCGTCGACCACGGAGAGCAGCGCGGCGCGGGGGTCGCCCTGGAGCCGGATCAGCTCCGCGTCGATGTAGGACAGCACGGTGGCGGCCTTGCGCGAGAGGTAGGCGCCGACCAGGTCGTCCTTGCTCTTGAAGAGCCGGTACACCGTCATCTTGCCCAGCCCGGTCTCGCGGACCAGCTCGTCCATGCCGACGCTGCGCGAGCTGCGGGCGGAGAACAGGCGCTCCGCGGTGTCCAGGACGATCTCCTGGCGCTCCGCGCGAGTGCGGCGGGCCGGGGCGGAACCGTCCTCGGACGTGTGCAGGGGGAGGGCTGCGGCGGTCACGACCCGATCGTGCAGCACGGCGTGACGGAGCGGTTCGCGGCACGCCGAGGTGCACGGGCCCCTGACCAGCACGTCCGGGGCGGGAGAGGCGCTCGGGGGCAGCGGGGATGGGTGGGACGAGTGGGACTCCCCGCCGTCGATCAGGTGCGGCGGACCCGCCGCGGGTTGGCCAGCATCCGGGCGACCACCTGCTGCGCGGTCTGCTCGTGGCCGGTGAGGGGGGTGCGGGCGTCGTCGGTCTGCTGGTCGCGGTCGTCTACGTGCATGGGTGCGACCTTCCCCCGGTCAGCGGGGCGAAAACAGCCCCCGACCGGGTGGACCCCCGTCAGGGCGTGAGACGTCGGTCACCCGGTCCGCTCGGAGACCAGCCGGGGCACGTCCAGCACCGGGGCGGTGCTCTCGCGCGGCGCGCGGTCCCGGGTCACGACGAGGGTCACCACCCAGGTGAGGACGGCGAGGGTCGTGACGAAGAAGCTGGGCGGCAGGTTGACCATCGCCGAGAGGACGAGCCCGAGCCAGACGCTGCCCAGAGCGATGAGCACCGCGATCACGGCGACCAGCCCCGGCCGGGCGGTCATCCGCAGGGCCGCCGCCGCCGGGGTCACCACGAGCGCGAAGAGCAGGAGCGTGCCCACGACCTGCACGGCCATGGTGATGGTGAGCGCCAGCAGCACGACGAAGGCCACGCCCAGTGCCCGGACCGGGACCCCGCGTGCCTCGGCGACGGTGGCGTCGACCGAGGAGAAGACGAGCGGGCGGGCGATGACCGCGAGCACGCCGACGACGACCGCGGTGAACCCGCCGAAGACCCACAGCTGCTCGGTGGAGATCGCCAGCAGGTTGCCGAACAGCACGGAGGTGGTGCTGCTGGCGTTCGCGGTGGCCAGCGAGGCGAAGAGCACGCCCAGGCCGGTGGCGAAGGCCAGGATCGTGCCGGTGGCCACCTCGCGGTCGGCGACCCGCTTGCCGAACAGCCCGATCAGCAGCCCACCGCCGACGCAGAACACCGCCAGGCCCAGCGTCACCGGGGCGCCGACCAGGATCGCGCCGGTCGCGCCCGGGAAGCCGATGTGGGCCAGTGCGTGGGCGGCGAAGGCGTTCTGCCGGGTGACGACGAACCAGCCCATCAGCCCGGCGGCCAGCGCGACCATCGACCCGCCGATGAGGGCGTGCTGCATGAACGTCGTCTGCAGCACCTGCAGCCAGTTGTCCTGGAAGGTGACCACGGTTCAACCGCCCCGCGTGAAGAGATCGCCCTGCGCGGTGCGCACCACCCGGACCGGGGTGCCGTACAGGTGGGTGAGCAGGTCCTCGGTGACGACGGCGTCGATCGGGTCGTGGTGCGGGTGGCCGTCGAGCAGGTAGACGGCGTCGGTGAGCACGGGCAGCAGCGGGTTGAGGTCGTGGGCGACGATCATCACCGTGACCCGCCCCTCGGCGGTGAGCTCGGCGAGCAGCTCGACCACCTCGTGCTGGTTGCGCAGGTCGAGGTTGGCCAGCGGCTCGTCGAGCAGCAGCAGCTCCGCGTCGTCGACGATGGCCTGGGCGATGGCGACCCGCTGCTGCTGGCCGCCGGAGAGCTCCGACATCCGCCGGTCGGCGTAGTCCTGCGCGCCGACCCGGCGCAGCGCGTCGTCCACCCGTGCCCGCTCGGCGGCGGAGGCGCGGCGCAGCCCGAAACGGCCGCCGGTCAGGCCCAGCATGACCAGGTCGCGGGCGCGCACCGCCTCGCCGAGCGCGGCGGTGTAGTTCTGCGGCACGTAGCCGATCCGGCGGTCGCCGCGGCGGGGGGTGCGGCCCAGCACCTCGAGGCGGCCGCCGGCCGGTGCGAGCATGCCGAGGAGCAGCTGGAACAGGGTGGTCTTACCGGCCCCGTTCGGGCCGATGACCCCGACCACGGCGCCGGTGGGCACCCGCAGCGTGCCCTGGGACCACACGACACGGCCGCCGCGCACCACCGACACGTCGTCGAGGACGAGTGCCGGTGGCCGCGCGGCGGCCGGGTCGGTCGTCGGGACGTCGGTCACTGACCCCCACCGAGTGCGTTCGAGAGCTGCTGCAGCTGGTCCAGCTGCCAGGACACGAAGGACTGCTCCCCGTCCGGCGCCGACTCGGTGACCTCGACGACCGGCACGCCGGCCGACTCCGCGGCGGCGCGCAGCTGCTCGGGGACGCTGCCCTCCGTCTGGGAGTTGTACACCAGCACGTCGACCGAGCCGTCGGACAGCGCCGTCTCGAAGGCGGCGACGTCGCCGGGCGCGGGGTCGGCCTCGTTGCTGGCGGCCTCCCGGTAGCCCTCGGGAGTGGCGTCGGTCAGGCCGATCGCCTCGGCGGTGTACTGGAACACGCTCTCCGTCGCGGCGTAGGAACGCCCGGCGGCGGCGGACTGCAGGCTCGCCACCTCGTCCAGGTAGGGCTGCAGGTCGGACTCCCAGGCCTGTGCCTGCTCGGTGAAGTGGTCGGCGGCGTCGGGGGAGAGCTCGCTGAGCTGCGCGGTCACCTCGGCGGCGACGTCCTGGACGTACTCGGGGGAGTACCACAGGTGCGGGTTGACCCCACCGTGGGCGTGCCCCTCCTCCTCGGCGTGCTCCTCGCCCTCCGCATGCTCCTCGCCCTCGGCGTGTTCCTCGCCCTCCGCGTGCTCGCCCTCGGCGTGCTCCCCCGTCTCGATGCCGACCACCTCGGCCGCGTCGACCACGACCGGGTCGGAGTCGGCGGTGGCGGCCGCGTCGGCGGCCCAGTGGTCGTAGTCGGCGCCGTTGAGCACGACCAGGTCCGCGTCGCCGAAGGCGGCGATGTCGGCCGTCGTCGGCTCGTAGTCGTGCGGGTCGACCGCCGAGGAGGCGAGCACGGTGGTGACGTTGGCGCAGTCACCGCCCAGCTGCTCGACGACGGAGCCCCACTGGCTCACCGAGACGACGACGTCGAGCACCTCGCCGGGGCAGCTGTCCGCGTCGGCCTCGCTCGTCGTGGTGCCGGCGCCGCTGGAGCCGCCGCAGGCGGCCAGGGTCAGCGTGGCGGTGGCGGCCAGCGCGGTGAGCGCCGGACGGCGGGAGAGGGCAAGGCGGGGCACGGCGGTCCTCACTGGGGCAGCTACTGGGAATGGTCGTCACAATCAGTATCACCCTGGGACGACCAGCCGTCGACGTCGGCCCTGCCACACCGGCCCGCCCAGCCCCGCGGCGCCTCCACTAGCGTCCCGGCCGTGCCCATCCAGCCCGGGCGTACCCCGGTCCGACCACCCACCGCGCCGCCACGCCGGGCGCCGCGCGCCCCGGACCGCCCGCCGGCCCCTGCGCCCGAGCCCCCGCCGGCCGCGACGCCCCCGGCCGAGCCGGTGCCGGCACCGGCGGACCCGGCGGAGCCGGGCACCGGCCGCCCCTGACGCGGCCAGGCCGGTGCCGGCTCCGATGCGAGGTCAGACCTCGCTGATCCGGTTCTCCGGGTCCGTGCCCTGCTCGGCGCCGCCCTCGGCCGGCTCCTGGGGGTGCGGGGTCCGGCCGGAGTCCGGCTGCTCGGCGTCGGTCTTGCCCTCGGCGGGCTCTTCGGAGTGCGGGGTGTGCCCGGTGTTCTCGGTCATGTCCGCCCCGTGCCCCGGCCCGCGCGGCGGCAACCATCGCCCCGCCGGCCTCAGCCGACGTCGGTCGCCGCAGGGGTGTCCGGCAGCAGGGCCCGGACGGCGTCGTCGTCGGGCAGCGCGCCCCGGGCGCCGGCCCCGGTCGTGGAGAGCGCAGCCGCGGTGACCGCGTAGCGGACCGCGTCGGCCAGCGCCTCACCCCGGTCGAGCGCACTGCTCAGTGCCCCGCAGAAGCAGTCCCCGGCCCCGGTGGTGTCCACCGGGCGCACCGGCGGTGGCGCCTGCAGCAGCGCCGGGCCCGCCCCCGGCACGACCAGCGCCCCCCGGGCGCCGAGGGTGACCACCACGTCGGTGGCGGCCAGCCCGCGGGCCAGCCCGGCCAGGTCGGGCAGCGTCAGGTCGCCGTCGGGGGCCCCGGCCAGCCGGCGCAGCTCCGGCTCGTTGGGCACCAGCACGTCGACCCGGGCCAGCAGCTCGGCCGGCAGCGGCTGCGGGGGCGCGGGGTTGAGGACGACGGTGCCCCGGGTCGCCGTGGCGGCGGCCTGCACGGTGGCCAGCGGGGTCTCCAGCTGCAGCAGCAGCACCCCGGCCCGGTGGACCGACTCGACGTCCACGTCGGCCGGGGTGAGCTCGGCGTTGGCCCCGGGCACCACGACGATCAGGTTCTCCCCGCCGTCGGCCTCCACCGGGATCGTCGCCGTCCCGGTGGGTGCGCCGGGGGTGCGGTGCACCCGGCCCACGTTCACCCGGCAGTCGGCGAGCGCGGCCAGCTGCCGGCCGGCGGCGGGGTCGTCGCCGACCCGGCCGACCATGTGCACGCCGGTGCCCAGCCGGCCGGCCGCGGCCGCCTGGTTGGCGCCCTTGCCGCCGGGCAGCACCGCGACCCCCGAGCCGACGACGGTCTCGCCCCGGCCGGGCAGCCGGTCGACGGTCACCACGACGTCCTCGTTGAGGCTGCCCACCACGGTCACGGACACGGCGTGCTCCCGGTGATCACCACGGGAGGCAGCCTAGGAGGGCCGGGTGGCCCGCTGCCGCAGCGGCAACCCGTACCAGGTGACCAGCCCGATGACGACGACGGCGGCGCAGACCACGACCGCCGGGCCGCGGCCGAGCACGACGTCCAGCACCAGCAGCACCGCGCTGGTGATGCCGGTGAGCAGCAGGGTCAGCCCGACCACCAGCGACCGGTCGGCGAACTGGACGATCGCGGCCTTCTGCCGCCGCCGGAACAGCATCCGGTGGAAGGACACGGGGGCGATGAGCACCACCGTGGCCAGGGCGGTGCTGATCATCGTCACCGCGTAGACCGTCGTCCCGAACGTGCCCAGGTCGGCGAAGCGGGACTGGAACGGCAGGGTCAGCAGGAAGGCGAACAGCACTTGGACGGCGGTGATCGCCACCCGGATCTCCTGCAGCACCTCGTTGACGTTGCGGTCCAGCACCGCGTCGGGGCTCTCCCCGCGGGCCTGCGCCGACCGCTCGGCGTCGCTCCGTTTCTCCGCCACCTGCCTGCGGTACCGCAGGCGCAGCCGACCGACACCCGGGGAGACGATCATGCCCGAGCACGAGGCCGAGGACGCCGACACGATCCGCCGCGAGTTCGGTGAGGCGGTGAACATGACCGCCGGCGAGCTGGAGGAGTGGCTGGGCACCGAGGAGTCCCAGTCGGTCGGGCAGAAGAGCGGCGGGTCGGGGGAGTCGACCGGGCACGAGTCGGGCCGGCGGATCGTGCAGCTCCTGCACACGAAGAAGGCCGACCTCACCGACGACGACCTCGCGCACATGCGCAAGGTGCACGGCTACGTGCAGCGTCACCTGGCGCAGGAGCCGGCCAAGGAGGACGTCGAGACGTCGCGGTGGCGGTACTCGCTGATGAACTGGGGCCACGACCCGCTGAAGAAGAAGTAGCGTCCGCGGCGTGCAGCGCAACGACCCCGCGCAGTACGACCAGCTGGCCGACCAGTGGTGGGACCCTCGCGGGGGGTTCGCGATGCTGCAGTGGATCGCCGCCTCCCGGGCCGGGCACGTGCCGCCGGCGGCCACCCCTGACGCCGTGCTGGTCGACCTGGCCTGCGGCGGCGGGTTGATGGCCCCGCACGTCCAGCGGCTGGGGTACCGGCACGTCGGCGTGGACATCGGCCGCGCGGGGCTCGAGATCGCCCGCCGGCACGGGGTCTCCGCCGTCCGCGGGTCGGTGCTCGCCGTCCCGCTGGCCGACGGGTGCGCCGACGTGGTGACCGCCGGGGAGATCCTCGAGCACGTCGCCGACCCCGGTCAGGTGCTGGCCGAGAGCGCCCGGCTGCTCAAGCCGGGGGGCCTGCTGGTCATCGACTCGATCGCGGCCTCCCGGCTCGCCCCGCTGGTGGCCGTGCGGATCGCCGAGCGGCTGCCCGGCGGACCACCCCCGGGCATCCACGACCCCGCGCTGTTCGTCGACCGCCGTGAGCTGCTGGCCACCGCCCGCGGGCTCGGCCTGGACCTGCGGCTGGTCGGCCTGCGCCCCTCGGTCCGCGACCTGGTCGCCTGGCGGCGCGGGCGGCGGGAGGGCGTGCGGATGCGGACCATGCCGTGGACCGGGATCCTCTTCGCCGGCACGGCCACCAAGAGCCCGGTGCCCGCAGCCGAGCGGCGGACGACGGGGTCCGCACGTACCGTCGGGGCATGAGCGACAGCCGTCCCGTGGCCCCGCACGCGCCGGGAACGGCCTGGTGACCGCCGCCGTCGTCACCGGCGCGGGGCACGCCCTGCCCGCCCGGTACGAGCAGGGCGAGGTCTGGGACGGGTACTTCGCCGAGAGGTACGCCGGGCTGCGGGCCGCCGAGCGGGTGTTCCGCGGCGCCGGTGTCAGCAGTCGGCACGCGGTGGTCAACCCCGTCGACGAGGACGTGTCGCAGTGGGGCACCGGGGCGCGGATGGAGCGCTTCGTCACCGAGGCGATGCCGCTGGGCAAGCAGGCGGTCGCCGCCGCGCTGGACGCGGCCGGCCTGGCGCCGGGTGACGTGGGGCAGTTCGCCGTGGCCACCTGCACCGGCTACGCGACACCGGGCATCGACATCCGGCTGTCCAGCGACCTCGGCATGCCGCTGGGGCTGCAGCGGCTGCTCGTCGGCCACATGGGCTGCTATGCCGCGCTCCCCGGGCTGGCCGCGGTCAGCGACTTCGTGACGGCCCGGTCCCGTCCGGCCGTGCTGCTGTGCCTGGAGCTCACCAGCCTGCACGTGCAGCCGACCGTCGCCGACCTGGAGCAGGTGGTCACCCACGCGCTGTTCAGCGACGCCGCGGCCGCGGTCGTCGTCGAGCCCGGCGCCGGGAAGGGCCGCCGGGTCGCCGGGATGGTCGCCCGCACCGACCACGCCACCGCCGACCACATGACCTGGGACGTCACCGACCTCGGCTTCCGGATGGGGCTGTCGCCGAAGGTGCCCGACGTGCTGTCCCGGCACGTCGGTGGCGTCGTCGACGAGCTGCTCACCGGGGCCGGCCTGCGCATCGAGGACGTCGCCGGCTGGGCGGTGCACCCCGGCGGCCCGCGGATCATGGACGTCGTCCGGGACGAGCTGGGGCTGGCCGAGGAGCAGATGACCGCCTCGCGCAAGGTGCTGGCCGAGCACGGCAACTGCTCGTCGGCGACCGTGCTCCTGGTGCTCGAGGAGCTCGCCCACGTCGACGGCCCGATCGTGGCCATGGCGTTCGGCCCCGGCCTGACCCTCTACGCCACCCTCCTGCTCCCGGCCTGAGCGCGGCGGATCCGCCCGAGTGGACCGGCTGCCACGTCGGCTGGCCTGTCGCCGGCTGGGTCAACCCGGGTGAGCTGACGTTGAGCCGCGCCACGACTCGGCTCACCGTCAGCTCACCCGGCTCAACCCGCCGTGCGGCAACCCGCCCGGCGCCGGAGCGCTCAGCCCAGGTGGGCCTGTTTCGGGGCCAGGCCGCGGAGGGCCTCGGCGGCGACCCGGTCGCGGTCGGCGCCGCCGGCGGCGACCACGGCCGCGCCGACCAGGCCCTCGACCAGCGGCGCGGCGCTGAGCAGCACCCGGGCCCGGACGTCGTCGTCGAGCAGCTCCAGCGCCGTCTCGGCCGACATCACCGCGCTGCCGAGGTCCATCAGCACGAGGACACCGTCGCCGGAGTCGGCCGCGGTGATGGCGGCGGAGACGGCGACCGCGTCGGTGCCCAGCCCGCCGTCGTCGGTGCCGGCGGCCACCTCGATCGGCACGGTGGAGCCGGGCAGCATCTGCCGGGCCAGCTCGACCGCGGCCTCGGCCAGCGGCCGGCTGTGCGAGACGACGACGATCCCCACCTGCGCCACGGTCAGCTCCTCGCCAGGGTCGTCGCGGCGGCCTCGACCAGCAGGACGGCGGAGGCGGCCCCCGGGTCGACGTGGCCGGCGCTGCGCTCACCCAGGTAGCTGGCCCGGCCCTTGCGGGCGACCGACGGCGTCACCGCGTCGCGGCCCCGCCCCGCGGCGTCGGCGGCTGCGCGCAGGGCGGCGTCCAGCTCCTGCCCGGCGCCGACCGCCTCGGTGAGCGCGTCGGCGGCCGGGAGCAGTGCGTCGAGCAGCGTCTTGTCCCCGGGCTCGGCCTTGCCCCGGGCCACCACGCCCTCGACGCCGGCCCGGAAGGCGGCGGCGAAGGCGGCCGGGGAGCCGTCGTCGAGTGCGCCGGACATCCGGAGGAAGAACGTGCCGTACAGCGGGCCGCTGGTGCCCCCGACCTTGCTGATCATCGTCATCGCCACGGTCTTCAGCAGCGCTGCGGCATCGGCCGGCGGGGTGGCGTCCAGGGCGGTGACCGCGGCGGTCATCCCGCGGTCCATGTTGGTGCCGTGATCGGCGTCGCCGATGGCCGAGTCGAGCTCGGTCAGCTCGTCGCGGTGCTCGCGGACGGCGCGGGCGAACTCGCGCACCCAGGCGCCCAGGGCGTCGGTGTCCAGCGCCATGCTCAGACCCCCCACCGCAGCGCCGGGGTGCGCACCGGGGCGTCCCAGAGCCGGATCAGCTCGTCGTCCACCTTCAGCAGGGTGATCGAGCAGCCGGCCATCTCCAGGCTGGTCATGTAGGAGCCGACCAGCGAGCGGGCCACCGGAACGCCGGCCTTGGCCAGCACCGCCTGCACCTCGGCGTAGACCACGTAGAGCTCCAGCAGCGGGGTGCCGCCCAGTCCGTTGACGAAGGCGAGCACCCCGTCGCCGCCGGTGAAGTCCAGGTCGGCGAGCACCGGCTCCAGCAGCATCTCGGCGACCTCGCGGGCCGGGGCCAGCGGCACCCGGCGCCGGCCGGGCTCGCCGTGGATGCCGACGCCCAGCTCCATCTCGTCGGCGGGCAGGTCGAAGGTGGGCCTGCCGGCGGCCGGCACGGTGCAGGAGGTGAGCGCCATGCCCATGCTGCGGCCCTGGCCGTTGACCCGGCGGGCCACCTCGGCGACCTCGGCCAGCGGGCGGCCCTGCTCGGCGGCGGCGCCGGCCAGCTTCTCGACGAGCACGGTGACGCCCACGCCGCGGCGTCCGGCGGTGTAGAGGCTGTCGGTGACGGCGACGTCGTCGTCGGTGACGACCGAGACGACCTCGGTGCCCGACTCGGCGGCGACCAGCTCGGCGGCCATCTCGAAGTTCATCACGTCGCCGGTGTAGTTCTTCACGATGTGCAGCACGCCGGCGCCGACGTCCACGCCCTGGGTGGCGGCGACCACCTGGTCGGGCACGGGCGAGGTGAACACCTCGCCGGCGCAGGCCGCGTCGAGCATGCCCATGCCGACGAAGCCGCCGTGCATCGGCTCGTGACCGGAGCCGCCGCCGGAGACCAGCCCCACCTTGTCCGCCACGGGGGCGTCGCCGCGGAAGACGATCCGGTGCGCGGGGTCGATCCGCAGGTCGGGGTGGGCGGCGGCCATGCCCCGGAGGGCGTCGTCGACGACGTCGGCCGGGTCGTTGATGAGCTTCTTCATCGCAGGCTCCTGATCATCTGGGTGCCAGCGAACCGTAGGAGTGGGCCACGTCTCACGGCAACGGGGGGTGGTCCGCATCGTCGGACGACGCTGGGCACCGGCCGGTGACCTGGAGCACACTCGGGTCGCATGCCCTCCACCGCATGAGACGAGAGGAGCCGGACGCCGGAGGGCGGTGCGACCCAGACACGGTCCCGCGAGGTGAGGAGCTGCCAGATGGCCGGCAACAGAGGCGTTGCGTACATCGAGCCCGGCAAGGTCGAGGTGCACGAGACCGACTACCCGAAGCTGGAACTGCTGGACGGGCCGGGGGTGAACCCGGCGAACGTGGGCCGCAAGCTCAACCACGGCGTGATCCTCAAGGTGGTCACGTCCAACATCTGCGGCAGCGACCAGCACATGGTCCGCGGCCGGACGACGGCCCCGCCGAACCTGGTGCTGGGCCACGAGATCCTCGGCGAGGTCGTCGAGAAGGGCCCCGACGTCGAGTTCATCGAGGTCGGCGACCTGTGCTCGGTGCCCTTCAACATCGCCTGCGGCCGCTGCCGCAACTGCAAGGAGGGCAAGACCGGGATCTGCCTGAACGTGAACCCGGCCCGCCCTGGTGCGGCCTACGGCTACGTGGACATGGGCGGCTGGGTCGGCGGGCAGGCCGAGTACGTGACGGTGCCCTACGCCGACTGGAACCTGCTGAAGTTCCCGGACAGGGACCAGGCGATGGAGAAGGTCCTGGACCTGACCATGCTCTCGGACATCTTCCCGACCGGCTTCCACGGGGCGGTCACCGCCGGGGTGAAGCCCGGGTCGACCGTGTACATCGCCGGCGCCGGCCCGGTCGGGCTCGCCGCGGCCGTCGGCGCCCAGCTGCTGGGCGCCTCCGTCGTGATCGTCGCCGACCTCGTCGAGCAGCGGCTGGCGCAGGCGCGCAGCTTCGGCTGCGAGACCGTCGACGTCTCCAAGGGGGCACCGCAGGACCAGATCGAGCAGATCCTCGGCGTGCCCGAGGTCGACGCGGGCGTCGACGCGGTGGGCTTCGAGGCCCGTGGCCACGGTGAGGGCGCGGGCAAGGAGGCCCCGGCGACGGTGCTCAACTCGCTGATGGAGGTCACCGCTGCCGGCGGTGCGATCGGCATCCCGGGGCTCTACGTCACCGGTGACCCGGGCGGCATCGACGAGGCTGCCAAGGTCGGCGCGCTGTCGCTGAGCCTGGGCACCGGCTGGGCGAAGTCGATCTCGTTCACCACCGGGCAGTGCCCGGTGATGCGCTACAACCTCGGGCTGATGAAGGCGATCCTCAACGACAAGGTGCAGATCGCCAAGGCGGTCAACGCCACGGTCATCTCGCTGGACGAGGCGCCGCAGGGGTACCGCGACTTCGACTCCGGTGCGGCGAAGAAGTACGTGATCGACCCGCACGGCATGGTCGGCACGAAGGCTGCCTGAGGTCGTCGCCGGCCCGGGGTGCCCACCCCCGGGCCGGCGTCACCACAGGTCGCCGCGGCGCCAGTCGCACACCAGCCGGACGGCGGTGTCCAGCGGCGCCGGGGTGGCCGGGGTGGACAGCACGAACACCGCCTCGTCCGGGCTGTCGACGATGCCGTCGGGGGTGAGGGCGGCGGTCTGCCCCGTCCAGCGCAGCCAGCCCCGGCGGGCGTAGAGGGCGGCGCCGTCCTCGCTCGCCGCGAGCGCGCCCAGTTCGAAGCCGCCGCGGACCAGGCGCTCGACCTCGGCCATCACCGCCGTCCCGACCCCGCGGCGGCGCAGGGGCGAGGCGGTGGCGACCGCCTCGACGAACCCGGTGCGCAGTGTGGTGTCGCCGACGATCAGCTGCCGGACGACGACCGCCGCGTGCCCCGCGGGCTCGCCGTCCACCGTGGCGAGCACGTGCACGCCGCCCAGCGCGTGCGACCAGTCGTCGTCACCGAAGCGGCCCGCGTAGGCGGTGTCCAGGAAGGTGCGCAGCCGGTCGAGCTCGGCGGGGGAGAGGTCAGCCGTCGGGACGGTGCGGACCGCGGGGGAGGAACTCACCGGGCCAGCGTCGCCGAGCGGCGCGTGCGGCGCAGCGGGAGTGCCCGGAGGAGGAGAGCGGGTGACGAGAATCGAACTCGCACTGTCAGCTTGGGAAGCTGATGTTCTACCATTGAACTACACCCGCGTCAGGCCAGTGACCTGTGTGGACAGCCTAGCAAGACCGTCGCCCCCGACCGGTACCCGGTCGGGGGCGACTGCGTCTCAGCTGGTCACAACTGCACACCGGTGCAGCTGATGCTGCACCTCAGCGACCAGAACGACGTCCCCAGCGAACCGAACGCTGCCGAACGGACGAGCCGCTGGCCATCGGGACCCACCGCCTCGGTCGGCAGCGCCGAGTCACCACCCGTTCCATCGGTGTCGTCTCCCGGAGCATCGGTCCCGGAGTTCTGGTCCGGCGCGGCCACGTCGGGGTCGTCGACGTATCGGAGTCCGCCCGCGAGCACGGTCGGCTCCGCGACGCCCGGGCTGAACACCGAGACGTCGTAGATGCCGGCCACCAACGCCGGGGCGATGAAGACGATCGAGGTGTCGTCGGACCGCACGACCGTCGCGGAGCCCGTCGCGCCGACCAGCACCCGCACCTGGTCGGGCACGCGGGTCCCGGTGATGGTGACTCGGGTCCCCCCGTCTGTGCCGACCACGGACGGCGAGACGCTGGTCAGCCCGAACGGCCCCACCTCGGGATAGGTGACCACCGGCGGAGTCTCCTCGCCCGGCTCGTCATCCGGGTCGGTGCCGGGCTGCGTCGTGCCGGGCGCCGGCACCGTGGTGTCCGGCGTGGTGCCCCCGTCGGGAGTTGTCCCGGGCGGCGTACTCCCCGCTGGGGTGTTGGGGACGGTGCCGTCCCCCGGTGCCGGGTCGGTCCCGCCATCGGGCGTGGGCACCGGGCTGGAGTCCTGGTCGGGGACCGGCGTGGTGCTCCCGGGGACGGGCGTGCCGTCCTCCGTGCCCGGTGGGGTGGTGTCGCTGCCAGGCTCGGTCGTGCCGGGGGCTGGGGTGCCGGGTGGCGTCGTGCCGGGCGGCGTGGTGCCGGGCGGCGTGGTGTCACTGTCCGGGTCGGTTGCCCCCGGCGTCGGGCTGCCGGGCGTAGTCGTGCCGGGCGGCGTGGTGCCGTTGCCGGGGCCGGTCGTGCCCGGGGTCGGGTCGCCGGGCGTCGTGCCCGGCGTCGGGCTGCCGGGCGCGGGAACGGCGGTGCCGACCAGCAGCGGCGCAGCGTAGGGGCGACCCAGCGCCCTGCCGTCCTTGGTCAGCTGGACGCTCAGCGCGTACCGGCCGTCGCCGAGCTCGACCGAGGGCGACAGGGTGAGGCTCCTCGCGGTGCTCAGCGCACCGAGCGGGAAGGTGACCGTGCCGGCGTCGTCCGTGGTGAGGGACGTTCCGGACAGCGAGATCGGCGTGTCCGCCAGAGCCCACACCTCACCGGCGTGCTCCATGCCGAGCCCGACGGTGACGGCGTAGGTGCCGGGGCTGTCGGGGCCGGTGGTGCGCACGACCGGCGTGACCGTGCCCGCTGGGCTGGTCATGCTGCTGAACAGGTAGTCGACGCGATCAGCCGGCGGCGGCGCGAGGTGGCGCAGGGTGAGCCGGCCGCCGGTCACCGACTTCCCGGCGAAGACCGGGACCGGGTCCACGTCCTCCAGCAGAGCGGTCTTCAGTTCTGCTGCGGTCGCGCTGGGCATCTCATTCCGGTAGAGGGCGAGCGCGGCTGCGACGTGCGGTGCGGCGATCGAGGTGCCGGACACCGTCCGCATGCCGCCGTCGTTCCACGTGGTCGCGACCTTGTTGCCGGGCGCGAACAGGTCGACCATGGCCGCCCCGTAGGCGGAGCTGTCCGAGACGCCGTCGACGGCGTTCGAGCTGCCGACGGTGATGATGTTGGCATCGGGCAGGCTCGCCGGGTAGAGGATCGACGTGTCCCGGTTGGCCGCGTCGTTCCCGGCCGCGGCGACGACGAGCACGCCCTTGCTCGCTGCGTACGCGATCGCCGACTTCAGGTTGTCCAGCGGCTGGCCGGCGAATTGGCCGCCCCAGGAGGCGTTGACGATGGTGGCGCCGTGGTCGACGGCGTAGCGGATCGCCTTTGCACCCAGGTTGGCGTCGACGTGGCCCCCACCGCCGATCACCAGGGGCATGATGCTGACCTGCGGGGCGACGCCGGCCGAGCCAACGCCGTTGTTGGCCCGGGCACCCAGCACCCCGGCCACCGAGGCACCGTGCGAGCCGCCGGCGCCGTTGTCGATGTCCGCGGTCTCCGTGTAGAAGTTCCAACCGTGGCAGTCGCCAGCCAGGCCGTTGCCGTCGGTGTCGGTGGAGCCGCACGGCTGGTCCGGGTTGTTCCACAGCGAGCCGACCAGGTCGGGGTGATCGGAGTCAAAGCCGGTGTCGGTCAGCGCGATCACGATGCCCCGCCCGGTCGATGCGGCCCAACCGTCGGTGACGTCGACATCCGCGTCAGCCGTGGCCGCCTGCTGGTACACGTTGGTGCCGTCGTTCTCGAGGTTCCAGCCGTACTGCGCGGCATAGGGATCGCTCACCCACCCCAGCACCGGCACCGGAGGTGACACTTCGACATCGGCGACGCCGGGGACCGAGCGCAAGGCTGCGGGCGGCAGCCCGTCTGCGGCGACCAGCGCCGTCCCGTCGGGGAGCGGCTGAGCAGACTCGACCCCGGCGGTGCCGTCCAGGGTGGCGAGCAGTTCGGGCGTGGCCTCGCCACTGGCGGCGGTGACCACATAACGGATGAGTCCGTCGCCTTCGCCGAAACCGTCGGCCTCGGCGATCGGCAGGTCACGTCCGGCCATCGCGTCGACCGCGGCGGCGCCGCCGAACCCGGTGAGCGCGGCCGCCACCACGGCGACGGCACGCACCTGCCGACTGCTGGTCCGCACGAGACCCATCCGGTCCTCCTCCACCCGCGCCCGGAGAGGGCGCTCGACGGGAGGGCATCGGCGTTCCGGCGGCCGCGCTGGAGCAGGCCGGCCGCGGTTCGCCCCATCGGGTGACCAGCGGCCGGCCGCGCTCAGCGGTGGGTCAGCTGCGCATCTCGGCGAGGAAGCCGGTCATCTCGGTGCGCAGCTTCTCCGCCATCCGGGACAGCCCGGTGGTGTCCCCGGCCGGGCCGAGCGACGCCGAGCCGTCCACCGCGGCGGCGATCCCGTCGACCAGGCCGTTCATCTCCGCCACCGTCGTCCCCACGGTGCTCATGCCGGCGGCGACGTCGTCGCACGCGGTGCGCATGGACTCCACCTGGGCGGTGATCCGCTCGGTCGAGCGGGCGGTCTCGTCGGCGAGGTCCTTGACCTCGGAGGCCACCACGGCGAACCCCTTGCCCGCCTCGCCGGCGCGCGCCGCCTCGATGGTGGCGTTGAGCGCCAGCAGCCGGGTCTGTGCCGCGACCGAGTCGATCATCGCCACGATGCCCTTGATCTCCGCCGACGAGCGGGTCAGCGAGTCGATCGTGCCGCGGGCGGCGGACACCTCGGCGCTGGCCGCCGTGGCGGCCGCGGTCAGCCCGTGCGCCGACGCGGACAGCTCGGTGGACGCCGTCGCGACCTGCTCGCTCATCCCGAGCACGACGGTCTCGAACTCGTCGGCCAGCCGCAGCCGGGAGGTCTGCGCCTCGGCCACCCGGGCCGCCGACTCCCGCATCGCGGCGCGGGCGGTGTTGATCACCTCGGCTCCCCGGCGGTAGGCACCGGACAGCCCGGTCAGCAGCAGGCGGCGGTGGAAGCGGCCCTCGGCCGCCGAGGTCAGCGCCGCACCGGCCTCGCGCACGAACGCGTCGGAGACGTCCAGCACCCGGTTGACGCTGTTGTGCAGCGCGACGAGCTCGGGGACGTCGCAGGAACCCGGCACCGGGCGGCTGCGCGCCTCCAGGTCGCCGGCGGCCGCGCTCTCGCACGCCGCCACGAGCTGCTTGACGAAGGCCCGGTAGACCTCCAGCTCCGCGGCCGCGCTCAGCTGGCCCTCGGCACGGCGACGCGGGCTCACAGCTCCTCCTCCCCGATGACCGACCACACGAACTCCTCGTAGGACGACGCCTGCTGTGCCACCAGCTCGCCCAGCAGCCGGCTCGACGCCTCGACCGCGGCCCGGCCGTTGGGCTGGCGGCGCTCCTCGGCGACCAGCTGCGCGTACAGCGGTCGCACCGCGGCCACCGCGCGGGCCGAGGGGCGGCGCCGGTTGGAGTGGTAGCCGACCACCCGCCCGTCGGCGCCGAAGGACGGCGTCACGTGTGCGAGCACCCAGTAGTTGGCGCCGTCGGCGGCCAGGTTGTCGATGTAGGCGAAGACCTCCTGCCCCTCGGCGAGGGTGTCCCACAGCAGCTTGAACACCGCCTTGGGCATCTCCGGGTGCCGGATCATGTTGTGCGGCTGACCCAGGACCTCGTCCAGGTCGTAGCCGCTGACCCGCAGGAAGACGTCGTTGGCGTAGCTGATCACGCCCCGGGTGTCGGTCTTGGAGACGATGAGCTCGTCGGCGGAGAACGTCCGCTCGACGCCGGTCGGTCGGACGACCTGCCGCCTCGGTCGGGCCTCGTCGGGCGCCGGCCGTGTCGTGACCATCTCGCCCCCTTCTGTGCGCTGGAGTTCGGGCGGGTGCCCCCTCGTCATCGGCAGTCCGACGGCCGGGTGGACGGGACGACGGCCGCCGTCGCCAGGTGGTCCCTAGACTCCGCGCCATGCTGCTGTCCGACCGCGACATCCGTGCCGCCCTGACCGCCGGACGGCTCGGCATCGAGCCCTACGAGCCCGCGATGGTGCAGCCCTCGAGCATCGACGTCCGGCTCGACCGGTTCTTCCGGGTGTTCAACAACGCCCGGTACACCCACATCGACCCGGCCCAGCAGCAGGACGACCTGACCACCCTGGTCGAGCCGACCGGGGACGACCCGTTCGTGCTGCACCCGGGCGAGTTCGTGCTCGGCTCGACGCTGGAGGTCGTGCGCATCTCCGACGACCTCGCCGCCCGGCTGGAGGGGAAGTCGTCGCTGGGCCGCCTCGGGCTGCTCACCCACTCGACCGCCGGCTTCGTCGACCCGGGCTTCACCGGGCACATCACCCTCGAGCTGTCGAACGTGGCGAACCTGCCGATCACGCTGTGGCCGGGGATGAAGATCGGCCAGCTGTGCCTGTTCCAGCTCAGCTCCGCCGCCGAGCACCCCTACGGGTCGGCCGTCTACGGCTCGCGCTACCAGGACCAGCGGGGGCCCACGCCGTCCCGCTCGTTCCGCAACTTCAGCCGCGCCGACACCCGCCGCGCGGACCCGGCGACCCCGCCGTCCTGAGCCGTCCCCGGGCGACGCTGGGCGCACCAGCGGGTGAACGGTGCGTCGGCGCCGGGTGACGGAGCGCGCAGCGGGGTAGGGAGGTCGGCATGGACCCCCGGGACACCGCTGTTCTGCTGCCCCCGCCGTCGGGCAACCACGTCGTGGACGGCTTCTTCGACTGCGCCGAGGAGTCGGCGCACTACGCGTTCTCCGTGCAGCTGCTGCTCACCCAGTACGCGTCGGTGGTGCCCTGGCAGAGCGAGGGCGTGGCGGAGCTCGGCAGCGGTGACGCGCGGGCCATCGCGCACGTGGTGCGGGCGGTGCCCGGCCTGCGGGTGCACGGCACCGACATCAGCGCGACCTCGGTCGAGCGGGCCCGGCAGACGATCAGCGGCCTCGACGTCGCCGACCGGTACACCGTCGAGCACGGCGACTTCTTCGGCTGGGCCGACTCCCCGAGCGGCCGCAGCGTCTCGACGGTGATCGCCAACCCGCCCTACATCCCCGCGCCGGACGGCGACATCATGATGCCCGAGCTGTGGGGCGGCTGGTACGGCAACGACCTGGTGCTCCGGCTGCTCAAGGCGGGCTTCGACCACCTGCTGGTCGCCCTGCCCAGCTACTCCGACCCCGCGGCCACCCTGGACACCGCCGCCGAGCTGGGCTACCGGGTGGTGAACTTCCTGGCGATGGGCCTGGAGTTCGGCGCCTACAGCCGCGAGCCCAAGGTGCGCGAGCACATCGCCCGGCTCACCGCCGAGGGCCACGGCTGGGCCGGGGACGACGAGTACGTGGTCGCCGTCGCCCTGCTCACCCGCTCCCCGCACGTGGGCCGGGACCGCGCGACCGAGCTCAAGCGCGCCCTCCAGCTCTCCGCCTGAGCGGCCGGCTACTCGCGCGGGCGCAGGGCCACCGGGGGCTCCGCGCCGGCGACCTCCACCTCGTCGTCCCGCCCGGGCACGGCGCGGTCGGGGATGGGGCGGTCGGCCGGGACGACAGCCCCGGGCACCTCGTCGTCGACGTACCGCTCCCGGCAGATCGCCCAGCCGGTGACCAGCAGCAGGCCGACGCCGGCGTAGACCAGCACGAACATGCCGGTGTAGCCGCCGGTGAGCCCGCGCAGCAGGCCGACGAGCAGCGGGCCGACGCCGGCCAGGGCGTACCCCCAGCCCTGGGCGACGGTGGAGAGCGCACCGACCGACTCCGGCGTGCGCCCCCGCAGACCGAACAGCGCCAGGATCATCGCGAAGGTGCCCATGCCCAGGCCCAGCAGGCAGACCCACAGCCAGGTGAGGGTCAGCGGGGCCACCAGCAGGCCGGTCCAGCCGGCCAGGTAGCAGGCGATGAAGGCCAGCAGCATCGGCCGCTGCAGGTGCTGGCGCACCGCCCCCAGCGGGACGACGGCGTTGAGCGGGATGACGATCAGCGCGTTCAGCCCGACCAGGAAGCCGGCCGCGTGCGCGGACATGCCCTGGTCGCGCAGGTACTGCGCCGTCCAGCCGACGATCACGTAGGCCTGCATGGCCTGCAGCCCGAAGAAGGCGGCCATCGTCCAGGCCAGCCGGCTGCGGCCCAGCGCGCGCAGCCGGACGGCGGTGTGCCCGCCGCGCGAGGCTCCCGGCCGCACCGGGACGGCGAGCCAGGGCAGCGCGGCGACGAGGGCGAAGACCGCCCAGACGCCGAGCGCCCAGCGCCACCCGTCGGCGCCGACCGCCTCGGCGATGGGGGCGGTCGAGACGCTGGCGACCGCGCCGCCGATCGCCAGCGCCGTGCTGTACGCGCCGACCAGCAGGCCGGTGCGGGAGGGGAACCAGCGCTTCACCAGCCCGGGCAGCAGCACGTTGCCCAGCGCGCCGCCGACCATCGTGGCCACGGTGCCCACGAGGAACACCCAGATGCTCGGCACCGCCACCCGCAGCAGCAGGCCGACGGTCATCACCAGCAGCGCCGCGGCGAGCACGTGCCCGTCGCGGAACCGGGCCGCCAGCGGGGGCCCGGCGAAGCCGATCAGCGCGAAGCAGATCAGCGGCATGCTGGTGATCAGCCCGGCCAGCCCGGAGGAGATGCCCAGGCCGTGCTCGATCTCCTCCAGCACCGGGCCCACGCTGTTGACCGCGGTGCGCAGGTTGAAGCCGGTCAGCACGATCGCCGTCCCGACCAGGACCAGGCCCCGGCGGCTCGTCGCGTGGGCGGGGGTGGCGGAGCGGGTCACGTCCGACCATCCTGCTCCACCCCGGCGCGATCGCCGCGGAGCGGGTCAGTGGTGGGCGCGGCCGACCGCCCGGACCCGGGGCGCCGTGGCCGGCACCCGGTGCCACAGCGCCCGCTGCACGGCCAGCGTCACCAGCGCGGCGAACACGATGCCGACCAGGTTGATCGCCAGCTGCGTGGTCGCCTCGCGGAACTCGGTGCCGCCACCGAGCGCCAGTGACAGCGCCATGTCACCGGCCGCCGGCACGGTGGTCACCGAGATGAAGACGCCGACCAGCGCCCCGGAGCGGGCCGACGTCAGCGACAGCACGCCCGCCACCCCGGCCAGCACGGCCACCACCACCGACCACCGGTCGGGCTGGGTGATGAAGCCGGTGGCCGGGCGCTCCTCGGCCAGCAGCTCGGGGCCGAACCAGCCCAGCCCGCGGGCGGCCAGCACGGCCAGCGCCGTGACCGCGATCGCGACCGCGAAGCCGGCCGCCAGCGAGACCAGCGCCCGGCGGGCCATCGCCCGCCGGCGGTGCACCAGGCCCACGGCCAGCGCGGCCAGCGGACCGAACTCCGGGCCGAGCACCATCGCACCGATGAGCAGCACCGCCGAGTCGTTGACGATCGCCACGGTGGCCAGCAGCGTGGCGATGGTGAGGAACGCCAGGTAGGAGACCGACAGGGCGGCGTCGGTGTCGGTGGTGCGCACCACCTGCTCCCACACGACGGCGTCGGTCCCGTCGCCGGGCGCCCGGCGTTCGGCGTCCTCGGCCATCCGGGAGACGGCCGCGTCCACCGCCTCCATGGCGATGCCGCCGTCGACGTCGACCCGCAGCCGGCGCAGTCCGTTGACCAGGGAGTCGGCGGACTCCCGCGCCACGTCGACGAGGAACACGTCACCGGCCGGGCGCAACGAGGCGGCGGGCAGCACGGCGAGGTGTGCGACGCCGGGACAGGCGTCGAGCAGGTCGGTGACGGCGTCGGTGCGGTCGGCCGGCACGGTGACCCGCAGGTGGAGCAGCACGGGGGATGTCTACCGTGCCGCCCCCCTGGACTCCCCGCAGGTCGCCCGGTGGGGCCTCCCGTCGCCGGGCGGGCCTGCGGCCGACCGGGGTCTACCGGGTGCCGGTGACCGTGAGGGTGACCGCGGTGACGACCTCGGTCGTGCCGTCGGCGGCCACCCGGGACGCGGCCAGCTCGTGCGGGCCGTCGCCGGCCGGGGTGGCCAGCCGGAGGGTCGGGCTCAGGCACTGCGCCAGCTGGAACGTCGGACCGGCCGGGGTCTCGGTGTAGGCCACCGTCCCGCCGGCGTCCCCGCGCACTGGTGCGCCGTCCAGGGTCACGAGGTAGTCGACGTCGTCCGGGCCGGTGAGCCGGAACCGCAGTGGCTGCCCCGCGGTGACCAGGCTGGACTCCACGGCGATCGCCGGCTGGTCGCAGTCGGCGGTCAGCGGCACGTCCTGCGGGCCGCGCCCGCCGGCGAGGGCCAGCACAGACATGACGGCCACCGCCACCGCCAGCCAGGTCCAGTTCCGCCCGCGGCGGATGGCCGGCCGCTCGTCGGCCAGCGCGCGCTCGTCGTTGACGTCGCGGGCGTAGTGCATCCGGGTGCGGCGGTTGCCGGCCGCCAGTTCCGGGTCCTCGTGGCCGCGGACGCCGCCGAAGATGAAGCTCACCGGGTCAGTGTCCCCCGCGCGGCGTCCCCCGCCGTCCCCCTGCACCGACGACTGTCCCCCCGCACCAACGCTGGTGCAGGGGGACAGTCGGTGATCAGGTGAGGTGAGTTCAAGCGGTCGTTGCATCACCTGTTGGTTGAGGTGGTGAGAGTAGGTCGTTGAGGGCTTCGGCGGGGGTTCGCCAGCCGAGGGTCTGGCGGGGTCGGCCGTTGAGTTCGGCGGCGACCA
>NZ_JBJJTJ010000011.1:0-153339 GCF_054177765.1 Modestobacter lacusdianchii
CCCCGGAGCCAGCCGTGCCCGACCCCACCGCCGAACGCGAACCCGAGCTGCTCACCATCACCGAGGCCGCGGACGTGCTCCGCGCGCCCGTCGCCACCCTCCGGTACTGGCGACACCTCGGCACCGGCCCCATGAGCTTCCGACTCGGCCGGCGCGTCCTCTACCGCCGCACCGACCTGCGCACCTGGATCGACGCACAAGCAGACCAGTCCCCCCGCCGATAGCCGCCATCGGAGAGCGGCGGGACCGGACACCGGACCGCTGCGCATTCGGGCACACGGTGCGGCCCGGCGGCCAGCCCCGCCTGTGGACGACGACGGTCCTCCACAGAAGCCGAACAGAACCGGGTTCCGGCAGCGCCGGAACGGCGACGCTGAGAGGAGCAAGCGATGGGATGGATGCGCCCGGTCGTGAACGGCCAGGCGCACGAGGGCTGGGTGGTTTCGCTGCTCGCCGACCGCGCGGGGCAGCGCACGCTACTCGCCGTCGACCTCAACGGCGAGCCGCTGGCGCCGCTGCGCGCTCTGAAAGAGACCCCTCTGTTCCTGGGCACTTGGGGTGAGTACGCCCGGCAGGATCCAGGCACCGAGACCCATCCGCTTCGGGTGCCGGCGCGATCACCGCCCAATGTGGGCGTTCATCGACCACGGGCTGCAGGCAGCCGGGGGCCGCTGTTGCCCAACCCCTGATCAAGACTCGGCACGGCGTTCGAGGACAACCTTCGCCGCGAAGTAGCGCAAGCGAAGCAGACCGTCTCGCCGCTGCAGCCACCTCGGGCCCTCCCTGCACTGATAGCGGCGCAGCACCTCGACGGTCCATTCTTCAGCGGCAGTCTCTTCCTCACAGAGGTGGCGCATCCACCCGAACACGACTGCCACCTCGTCAACGGGCAGTTCACCGGCGATCGACACGAGCCTCTCTCGACACTCGCGGCCCGGGACATCCGCGGCTGCACCGAGGATGCCTTATCGGATTCACGCCCCGCAGTCGTGCGCGGATGCGCTCACCCCGACGAGCGATGAGCCAACGCCAGTCAGCGAGCCACCTGGCTCTCCGAGACGCCGAGAACCTGGTGAGCCCCGAGTGGGGTGAGGTAGACCTGCATGCTGTCCGCTGCCCAGGATCGAACCGGGCGCGCGTGGCCGTCCGAGAACCTAGCGACGCGCGATCCGTAGGAGCGACCGGACCTGGTTCCGTCCGACAGTGCCTCGATCTGGAGGGGCCGCCAAAGGTGACCACGAGGGCAGCAGGGGGCCGGCCGCTGGCGGCGTCGGACGACGCCAGGCGCGCGCTACGACATTCCCCACGCCGGCTCCCGGCCCGGCCAGCGCAGGCCGAGGGCGGTGCGGACGCCGGGCTGGGTCTGACCGGCTCGCACTGGTCGCCTTGGGACTCCGGCGTGGCGCCCGACGACGGACGCACATGCAGGGCCCCGCACTCGTCGGGTTCGGCGCTCTGACCGTGGTGGCCCTGAGCCTCGATCCGCCGCTCTCGCGAGTAGACGGTCCGTCGGTGAAATCATGGTCCCCACTTCGGCGCACGCGTCCCGCGCCACCTGTCGACACTGTTCGCCCGCCTCTGGGCTGTCGCAGGTGCGACACGGGGGGGCGAGGTCGGGCGGCTCCCATCAGTCCGGGGTGTGCACCGCGATCATCCGGCCGATCACCGTCGCCCATGCCGCCTGAGCTTCTGGTGGCTGGTCACTGACGACGCTGCTGGCGCCCATGACTGTGTCGCGGCCCCCGCTGGTGACGGTTTCGAAGGCGAGGCGAAACACGAGGACGCGGATCTGCTCCAGCTCCACGCCCGCAGCGAGTAGCGGCTGGATCAGCCAGTATTGCTGCTCCGGTGCAAGCGACTCCACGAACGGGTATTCGACGGGAAAGCCGTCGGATGCTTGGTGGTGGGGAACTGGCCGCCGCTCACTCGAGCAGGCGCAGCTCGCGTCCGGTCCGCCATCCGAGCAGAACGATGCTGGCGTCGTCCTGCAGCTGGTCGGACTGGTGCGCCAACACCTGGCGCCTCAGCCGCCGGACGGTTTCGGGGGCGGCGTCACCGGCCGCCGCGGCGTGCAGCACGAAGTCGGCGAGGCGTTCCTCGCTGAAGAACTCGCCGGTGGGCGAGCGCGCTTCGACGATCCCGTCGGTGTACAGCAGCACCTGGTCACCGGGCTCTAGCCGAGTCTCACACTCCAGCGGCTTGCCCGACTGCAGGCCCAGCGGCCGGGCCGGCGGGCACGCGAGAGGATGCAGAA
Organism: Modestobacter lacusdianchii; assembly: GCF_054177765.1. Classification (NCBI taxonomy): domain Bacteria; kingdom Bacillati; phylum Actinomycetota; class Actinomycetes; order Geodermatophilales; family Geodermatophilaceae; genus Modestobacter; species Modestobacter lacusdianchii. The sequence continues at coordinate 2,255 of NZ_JBJJTJ010000011.1, forward strand.
GCGACCCTCCTCGCAGGATGAGCGGCGCGGGGTGCCCGGCGTTGACTGAGCGGAGCTGACCCGTTTCCAAGTCCAGGCGCACGATCGCTGCGGTCGCGAACTGACTGGCGCTGAACTGCTGGGCGATGACGGCGTCCAGGGCGTGACTGGTCTCGGACAGGTCAAGCTGGCTGCGGCGGGCATGCCGGTAGGCGCCGACGGCGGCGCTGGCCAACAGCGCGGAGGCCAGCCCGTACCCGACGGAGTCGAGCACGAGGACGTCGGCGGTGTCGTTGGTGACGGCGTAGTCGAAGGTGTCGCCGCCGATCTCGTAGGCCAGCTCCAGGGCGCCGGATATCACGAAGCGGTTCGTGGCGAAGGTCAGTGGCGGCAGGAGATCCCACTGGATCTCAGCAGCCAGGGTCATCACCCGCCGCCGGCGGAGCCGGGAGAAGGTGTCGCTGTACAGGTCGTTGACGACGAGGAGCTCGGCCACCAGCGATGCCAGGTTGCGGCCTCGTCATCGGCCTGGGCCGTGGCCGCCTCGACCTGGACTTCCATGACACCCAGGCGCTCGGCGCCGTCGAGCAACGGAAGCCACATATGGTGTCCACTGCCGGGCCGTTCCGTGTGGGCCACCCTGCATCCGCCGGTAGGCCAGTCCGGCGACCGTTCCCTCGATCGACAGTTCCTGGCGCGGCGGGACACCGTGGCCCGGAAGGGGCAGCAGTGAGACCTGCTCGTAGTCGACCAGGTAGATGACCGCCTCGGGGAAGCCGAGGTCGGCGGCGCGCGCGGCGACGACGGGTGCGACCTCGTCCGCGGACAGCAGGGCACTCCCGCAGGAGCTGCCGGATCGGGTCCTTGGAAGGGGTGCCGGACTCGTGGGATGTCACGGTTCATCCTCCTCTGGCGAGGTGACGCTCCTGTTGCGGGGCGGACGTGACGGACGTGCCGGAGCCAGGTTGCAAGGTCGCCGCCGGTCAAGAAGCAGCTCTCAAGACTCCACGGAGGGGCGTCTTCAGCAAGATGAAGCCGCGTACCCGTCAGGACGCCAGACATACCTGCACCTTCCGGCCTCGGGCGCTTCGATCAGAGCAGTGACGGCAGGGGCAGGTGGCCAGCCTCCGGGAGTCCAGCGCGGATATCAGCAAGGTCATCACGGCATCGCCGCGCAGACCAATCTCCTTGCGCTCAACGCCACGATCGAAGCCGCCCGCGCCGGCGAGGCAGGACGCGGCTTCGCCGTCGTCGCCAACGAAGTCAAGGAGCTGGCCAACAAGACCGCGACGGCAACGACCGAGGTGGACGTCAAGATCAAAGCAATCCGGGCTGAGGTCGACCTGGTCACCACCGCGCTCGCCGAAATGGGACCGCCGTCGAACGAATCGACGAATCCAGAGCATCATCGGCGCCGTCCTAACCGAACAAGCAGCCGTCACCAAGGCCATTCTGAATTGACGCGAGTTGGACGCACTTCGATGGCGTCGGGTTCGGTTGAACGGATCACGCAGCGGAGACGTCGCCGCCGGTCGCTGGTCGAGCACTCGGTGTCGGCAGGCAGGCCCACACGTGCTTGCGGCCGCCCTGCACGCTCCACCCGTAGTCGCTACTGAGCCGAGCCACCAGATGCAGCCCCAGCCCTCCCAACGCCGGGTCGCGGTCGACGGCGGGCTGCGGCGGCCAGCTGGGCGCGGCGTCGGTCACCTGCACCAGCCACCACTCCGCCCCCGCCTGGACCCGTGCGACGACCGGCGCCTGCCCATGCCGCAGACCGTTGGAGGCCAGCTCCTCGAACACCAGCAGCAGCTCCTCTACCGCCTCCTCGATGACCTCGACGGGGGCGTCGACGGAGTGGTCGGGCGGGGCACCGCTGATGGCCTTGACGGCCGCTGCGGCTCGCAGCCGGCGCCGAGCACCGCACACGTCGCTGGGAACCACCAAGTCCCAGCAGCCCATCAGCGTCCCGCCGGACTGCTGCGGGAGCAGCTGCTCAGTCCATGACACGAGTCCACAGTCCCCTCATCGGCACCGAAGCACCAATTCACCCGGCCGCGCCGATTGACGCACCACTGTTTCATCGGCTCCCGTATGGCCTGGCTGAACCGGAACCTGGCTGCGAGGTGGCTGACGCATCTGCTCAGAGTCGCCGCAGACCGAGGAGCAGCGCGTCGTCCTTGAGTGGTGCACGTTCGCGCACCGAGGACAGCAGGCCGTCGAGGAGCTCGTCGAGCTCGGCGTGGCGCATTTGCCCCGCGGTCGCACGGAGGAGATCGAGTCCCTCGTCGATGTCGGATCCGGTCTCGATGACCCCGTCGGTGTACAGGACGACGGTGTCCCCTCGCCCCAGCCGGACACTGCTGGCGCCGAGGCTGCCGGCGCCTGGGAAGCCGATCGGCCGTCCCTTGGCCTCGATGTACTCCAGGTCACCGTCCGCGGGGATGAGGAGCGCAGGGGGGTGACCTCCTCCGGCGAGCTCGAGCTCGCCGGTGTCCTGTGTGAGGCGCGCGAGCAGGACGGTGGCGAGTGCACCAGTGCCTTCCAGCAGTTCGTCGGCGCGGGCGATGAGCTCGGCGAGCTCGTGTCCCTCACGGCTGAGGGTGCGCAGCGCGTGGGTGACGTCCAGGGCGGCGCGGGTGCTCTCGACGCCGTGCCCGACGACATCGACGACTGTGACGTGCAGGCGACCGTCGCGCAGGACCAGCCAGTCGTAGAGGTCGCCGCCGGTGGGTGAGTTGGTCTGCGCAGGCACGTACCGGATGGCCAACTCGATATCGGGCAGCGGTGGCGGTGGAGGCCGCAGCGCGTTCTCCAGCTCGGTGAACACCTCGCGCTGGGCAAGGCGGATCCGTTCTGCCGAGTGCTCCAGCTCGGAGTAGAGCGCCAGGACGCCTCGGTTGGTCTCCGCCAGCTCGTCGTTGAGGCGCAGCAACTCGCTCTCGCGGGTGCGCAGTTCGGCGAGTGCGCTCGCCAGCTCGCCGTTCTGCTCGCTCAGGGCCTCGACGGGGTCGACCTCCACGTCGACGGCCAGCTGTCGCCGGGCCGCATCCAGAGCGTCGGCGGACACCGCAGAGGGTCCGGGGAGGCGCTTGCAGAGAACCCATCGGCGGTCGTCGTGCTCGTAGTGATCCAGCAGGCGGCCGACCACCTCGACCGTGTCCGGGCGGGAAACAGCCCCAGCCTTGGGCAGCTGGAAGACGGCACACAGCACATCGACGCCGTCGGGGCCCGGACCCACCTGGAGCCGCAGGCTGACCTCATCGGTGTCAGCGGCGCTCTGCCGCGCGACCTCGGCGGCCGCGGTCGCCAGCCGCACCTGGTCCTGGTCGCTGAGCCCGAGCAGCGCCCCCGCACGGCGCACGCTCGCCCGGACCCGCACCAGGTCGCCTCCACGGCGCAAGCGCAGCTGCAGGAGGTCGGTCACGACGCCGCCTCCGGCCGGAGCACGACGATCCCGACATCGTCGCTACCGCGCTCGTGATCCCGCATCATCGTCGCCGCGACGACCATCGGAGGTGGGGCCAGCGCGCCCGGTCGATCGCGCAGGTCCCACGAGCTCACGAGTCCGTCGGAGTGCATGACCACCACGCCATCGTCAGGTACGGGGGTGCTGGTCTCCACGGGGGTCCGCATGGTCAGCCCCGCGGTTCCGTGCCCGATCAGGGTGCGCCGCACCAGCCCGTCGGCGGAGACGACGGCGACCGCCACGTTCCCCACCCCAGCGGCGAGCAACTCGTGACCGTCGTCCGGTGCCCGCCGCAGACGAGCCACCGTGACCGCTGCCCCCCGGCTGCCACGCAGTCGATCATGGATCCGCCGCACGGCCTCCGGTAGCGGCAGTCCCGCCAGCTCCTCGGGATCGGCGACCGCTATTGCTCCGGCGGCAGCGGCGTCGGGACCGTGCCCGAGCCCGTCGGCGAGGACGGCGAAAACGCCGTCCTCATCAACCCACCACGCCCATGCATCACCATTGACCCGCTCCCCTCTACAGGGGAATCCGAGGCCGGCGACCGTCGCGGAGTGCCCAGGCGGCCCGATGCGTGCGCTCACGACCGTTGCGTGCCCGTCGGCCGCGCCGCTGACCGCCGTGGCCACACGGGACACCGCGCCCAGACCCGAGCCCAGCGAGCCTGCGGCCGTCGAGAACCCGTCGGTGAAGGACCGCGCCCAGTCCTCCATGCCGCGTCCACTGTTGAGCGCGACGACGTCGACCGCGCGGTCCTCCGCCGAGGGCTGGATCACCAACTGACCGCGGGCTCCGTGCCGTTGCGCGTTGCCGGCCAGCTCCGCTGCCACGAGCGCCGCCGCGTCGACACCGGCGTCGTCCAGACCGGCGAGGGCCGCGACCTGCCGCGCTCGTTGCTGGGCGACCAGCACCATCCCGGCGTCTGCCACGTCCAGACGCACGGAGCACTGGGCGACGGTCAGCGACGGCGCAGCCACTGGGTGATCTCCACGCGTGTTCCCCGTCCCGGCTCCGACTCGATGACGAACTCGTCGACCAGCCGCCGCGTTCCACTGAGCCCCAGACCCAGTCCACCACCGCTGCTCCAACCGTCCGTGAGAGCTTGGCGCAGGTCGGCGATGCCGCGGCCCTCGTCGACGAACTCCAGTCGAAGTCCCCGGCGCCGGCCGTCGTCCAGCTCGCTGATCGTCAGCATCCCGCCCCCGCCATAGGTGTGGGTGTTCCGCGCCAGTTCACTGGCGGCGGTCACGAGGCGGGTCTGGGCGACGAGATCGAAGCCCAGCGACGTGGCCAGGTCGCGGACCCGATGGCGGACCCGGACGACGTCGTCACCGCCTCGCACCGGCAGCGTCTCAGTCGCGCCAACCGTCGCCACCGGCACCGTCCTCCAGTGCGTCCAGCGCATCGTCGATCGTCAGGGCAGTGCGCACCCCCTCGAGTGTGAGCCCGAGCTCGACGAGCGTGATCGCCACGGCGGGCCGCATCCCGACGACCGCGACCCGTGCGCCAAGCAACCGGCAGACGCGGGCGATGTCCACGATCACGCGGCTGATGAACGAATCGACGATCTGCGCGGCCGAGACGTCCACCAGAACCGTCCGTGCACCGTTGCCGGCCACCTCCTGCGCCAGCCGGTCAGCCAGCGCCAGGGCACTGCGGTCGTCGATATCCTCCTGCATCGCGGCGACGGCGACGTCGCGGAAACGAACGACAGGAACCGACGTCACTGCTTCGCGAAACGGTCGACGTGCGCCTGCACCCGGGCGATGGCGAGAACGAGGGCATCAGCCAGGGAGGCACGCGTCGTCACCTCGCTGAGGTCGATGCCCAACTGCACCATCGTCTGCGCGGTCTGCGGCGCGATGCCGCTCACGATGCAGTCCGCGCCCATCAGCCGCGTCGCAGCCACCGTCTTCAACAGGTGCTGCGCGACGAGGGTGTCGACCGTCGGGACCCCGGTGATGTCAAGAATCGCAACGAGCGCGCCATCATCGCTGATGGCCTGCAGCAACGACTCCATGACCACCTGCGCGCGGGCGCTGTCCAGCGTGCCGACCAGCGGCGCGGCCACCACCCGGTCCCAGACCCGCACCACCGGTGTGGACAGCTCCAGGAGCTGCTCGCCCTGCTGCGAGATCACGTCCTCACGGCCGGCGAGGAAGCTGTCGAACGAGCCCAGGGCCAGGTCGTCCACCAGCCGAGCGGCCTCACGCGCGAGGGTCAAACCGTCCTCACTACTGCCTGCAAGGCTCAACTGAGACAGCAGCGCCTCCCGCAGACCGAGGAACAGCGCAGCGGTCTCGGCCGGCCGGGTGCCCTGCCGACTGCGGCGCAGACTGAAATCGCTCACCAGGCCGACAACGGGCGCAAGGTCCGGTTGCTCCTCCGAGGCCTCAAGTGCCGTCCGCAGCGCGGACAGGATCGCTGCCCCGTCGCGCCGCAGGTCTCTGGCGCCGCTCGCGCCGGCGACCGTCTCAGTCCGCCGGCTCCACGCCTCGAGGACCTCGGTGCTGCGACGCTCCAATACCTCGGCAATGCCCTCGATCGCCCGCACCGGTGCGCTCATGTCGTCCTGCGGTTGCTCCACCGTGCTCCTCGCGTCGAGACCTTCGCGGCGCATCATACGCGATCTCGGTCGTGTCACACCTAGTTCAAAAGCCGCTCAACTGGCGGCGGACGGTTGACTGCTGCCTTGCCCAGGCGTGTCACGGAACGGACGATCTCAGTCCGCAGCCAGTCCGCAGGAGTCCGCAAAAAGTCCGCAACTCGCCCGATCCCGACCGTCATCGACCAGTGGTGCTCAATCACAAAAATCCAGGTCAGACACCCTATCTATCGATAGATCGCATGCAATCGGAAGCAGCGGATCAGTACGACAACTACCGCTGACCCTGTCGCCGGGACGCGCGTCGACCCCGTGGTCCGTGCGGGCGCCCGGCGGACGGCCACCAGGCCGTCCGCCGGGGCGCGGTCCCGGCGGACCACCGGGCCGGGCGCCGCGCGGGCTCGCGGCTCGGCCGACGACCCGCCGCCCGGACGCGGGCTCAGCGGCTGGGCTCGTCCGCCAGGAGCGCCGGGCCCACCGGCACCAGCGTCCAGTCACGGTGCTTGCCGGTACGGCCGTCACCGGAGGAGCGGCGGGCCAGCTTGCGCAGCGCCCAGGGCACCAGGTGCTCGCGGTACCAGCGGGCCTCGGCGCCGAGTCGCCGGGCCCCGGCCGGGGCCGGGTCGACCGCGTGGCCGGCCACCGGGTGGCCCAGCCCGTCGAGCACGAGGCCGGCCACCCGGCGGTGACCGGCGGGACCCAGGTGCAACCGGTCCGCCGACCAGTACCCGGGACGGCGGAGCTCCTCGTCACCGAACACGTCGATGAACGTCAGCTCGTGCCGGGCCGCCAGCTCGGCGACGGCCGCGGTCAGCGCCGCCCCCCGGCGGTGCATCGTGCGGCCGAAGGGCAGCCGGCCCGTGGGGTCGGCGCCGCTCACGAGCACCAGCCGCACCCCCGCCCGGGCGCACCGCAGCACTGCCTGCTCGGTCAGCTCCACCAGCCGGGCCACGTCGCAGCTGGGCCGCATCATGTCGTTGCCCCCGCCGTTCAGGGTGACCAGCGTGGGCGCCGGGACCATGGCCAGCGCGGCCTCCAGCTGGTCGCTGACCACCGGGGCGAGCAGGCGGCCGCGCACCGCGGTGTTCGCGTAGTGCACCGGCCCGTCCACCGTGGCGGCCAGGCCGGCGGCCACCAGGTCGGCCCATCCGCGCACCGAGCCGTCGGGCAGCTCGTCGCCCATGCCCTCGCTGAAGCTGTCCCCGATCGCCATGTACCGCACGGCCCGAGGGTAGGGAACCAGCGGCTCAGTGCTGCCCGAGCTCCCGGGCCATCTGCTGCAGCCGCGCGATGCGCTCGGCCATCGGCGGGTGGGTGGCGAACATCGAGGCCATGCCCTGCCCGCGGAACGGGTTGGCGATCATCAGGTGGCTCTGGGTGACCAGCCGGTCGTCCTGGGGCAGCGGGCGGGCGGCGACCCCGCGCTCGAGCTTGGACAGCGCACTGGCCAGCGCCAGCGGGTCGTGGGAGAGCTGCGCCCCGGAGGCGTCCGCCTGGTACTCGCGGCTGCGGCTGACCGCCATCTGCACCAGCCCGGCGGCGACCGGGCCGAGGAAGACCAGGAGCAGGCCACCGAGCGCACCGCCGCCCTCGCGGTCGTCGGACCGGCCACCGAACAGCGAGGCGAACATCGCCATGTGCGCCAGGTAGGTGATCACCGTGGCCATCGCCCCGGCCACCGAGCTGATCAGGATGTCGCGGTTGTAGACGTGCGAGAGCTCGTGGGCGAGCACGCCGCGCAGCTCGCGCCGGTCCAGCAGCTCGAGGATCCCCTGCGTGCAGCAGACCGCGGCGTTGCGGGGGTTGCGGCCGGTGGCGAAGGCGTTGGGCTGGTTGGTCGGGCTGACGTAGAGCCGGGGCATCGGCTGACGGGCCTCGGTGGCCAGCTCGCGCACGATCGCGTAGAGCTGGGGCGCCTGGGTCTCGGTGACCGGGAACGCGCGCATCGCGCGCAGCGCGAGCTTGTCGGAGTTGAACCACGCCCAGCCGTTCACGCCCAGCGCGATCAGCAGGGCGATCAGCAGGCCGCCCCGACCGAAGGCGCTGCCGACCAGCAGGATGACGCCGGCCATCAGGCCGAGCAGCACCGCCGTCTTCAGACCGTTGTTCCACCGTTGCACGAGCCGTAGAACGCGGTCGCCCCGATCGCCGTTCCCCCGGTGCCCGTGCGCCCACCGGTCAGGGAAGGCAACCCTGTGTGCCTTCCCTCACGTTGCTCCGACGGCGAGTCGGCACGGCCGGCCCGCACGTAACCTGGCGGGTCGGAGGTACCTCACACACATGACTGGCACCAACCCCGGAATCAGCTCTGCCGCGAGCGACGTTGCCCCGAGCATGGACCCCGCCGTGGACACCCCCGTGCACAGCTCCGCTCCCGGCGGGCTGGTCAAGAGCGTCGTCGAGCTCGACCGCGTCGTCATCCGCCTCGCCGGCGACTCCGGCGACGGCATGCAGCTGACCGGCGGTCGCTTCACCAGCGAGACCGCCTCGTTCGGCAACGACCTGTCGACGCTGCCGAACTTCCCGGCCGAGATCCGGGCGCCGACGGGCACCCTGCCCGGTGTCAGCTCCTTCCAGCTGCACTTCGCCGACCACGACATCATGACGCCGGGTGACGCCCCCGACGTCCTGGTCGTGATGAACCCGGCCGCGCTCAAGGCCAACCTGGCCGACCTGCCCGGCGGCGGGCTGCTCATCGCCGACTCCGACGAGTTCACCTCGCGCAACCTGGCCAAGGTCGGCTACGACAGCAACCCGCTCGAGGACGGCTCGCTGGAGAAGTGGCAGCTGGTGAGCGTGCCGCTGACCTCGATGACCCTCGAGGCGCTGGCCGACTCGGGCCTGGGCAAGAAGGAGGCCGAGCGGAGCAAGAACATGTTCACCCTCGGCCTGCTCAGCTGGATGTACCACCGGCCCACCGAGGGCACGGTCCGCTTCCTGGAGCGCCAGTTCCGGCGCAAGCCGCAGATCGCCGCGGCCAACATCGCCGCGTTCCGGGCCGGCTTCAACTACGGCGAGACGACCGAGGCCTTCGCGGTCTCCTACGAGGTCAAGCCCGCCCCGATGGCGCCGGGGAGGTACCGGCACATCTCCGGCAACCAGGCGCTGGCCTACGGGATCGTCGCGGCCGGTCAGCGCTCCGGTCTCCCGGTGTTCCTCGGGGCGTACCCGATCACGCCGGCCAGCGACATCCTGCACGAGCTGTCCAAGCACAAGTCCTTCGGCGTGCGCACCTTCCAGGCCGAGGACGAGATCGCCGGCATCGGCGCCGCCCTGGGCGCCTCCTTCGGCGGGGCGCTGGGCGTCACGACGACGTCGGGCCCCGGTGTCGCGCTGAAGGCCGAGACGATCGGGCTGGCGGTGATGACCGAGCTGCCGCTGCTCATCGTCGACGTCCAGCGTGGTGGCCCCTCCACGGGCCTGCCGACCAAGACCGAGCAGTCGGACCTGCTGCAGGCCCTCTACGGCCGCAACGGCGAGGCCCCGGTGCCGGTGATCGCCCCGCGCTCCCCCGGCGACTGCTTCGACGCCACGCTCGAGGCCGCCCGGATCGCGCTGACCTACCGGACGCCGGTGATCCTGCTGTCCGACGGGTACCTGGCCAACGGCGCCGAGCCGTGGTCGATCCCGGAGGCATCGGAGCTGCCCGACCTGCGCACCGAGTTCGCCACCGAGCCCAACGGCGAGGACGGCGAGTTCCTGCCCTACCTGCGCGACCCGGAGACGCTGGCGCGGGCCTGGGCGGTGCCCGGCACCGCCGGGCTGCAGCACCGGATCGGCGGGCTGGAGAAGGCCGACCGGACCGGCAACATCTCCTACGACCCGGAGAACCACGACTTCATGACCCGCACCCGCCAGGCCAAGGTCGACGGCATCGCCGCCTCGATCCCGGCCACCGAGGTCGACGACCCGGACGGCGACGCCCGGGTCGCGGTCATCGGCTGGGGCTCCACGTACGGCCCGATCGGCGCCGCCTGCCGGCGGATCCGTGCCTCGGGCCGGTCCGTCGCCCAGGTGCACCTGCGGCACCTCAACCCACTCCCGGCCGACCTGGGCGAGATCCTCGCCCGCTACGACCGGGTGGTCTGCCCCGAGATGAACCTCGGCCAGCTGGCCATGGTGCTGCGCGCGAAGTACCTGGTCGACGTGCACAGCCACACCCAGGTGCGCGGTCTGCCGTTCCGCGCCGCGGAGCTGGCCGCGGTGTTCCAGGACGTCATCGACGGCACCACCGGGACGCCCGCCACGGCCGACCACACCGACACCACCATCCTCGACGTGCCTGCACAGACGGGAGCGGCCCTGTGACCGCCATCGAGTCCACCAACGCGCACGTGCACGACCTCGGCATGCCGGCCGGCCCGGACGTCACCACGATCGCCGGCGCCATCGACGCCTCGGTCGCGGCGAACGGCCCGAAGCAGACCGCGCTCAAGGCCAAGGACCTCAAGACCGACCAGGAGGTGCGCTGGTGCCCGGGCTGCGGTGACTACGTCATCCTGAACGCGGTCCAGAGCTTCCTGCCCAGCCTCGGCATCGCCCGCGAGGACATGGTCATCATCTCCGGCATCGGGTGCTCCTCGCGTTTCCCGTACTACATGAACACCTACGGGATGCACTCGATCCACGGCCGCGCCCCGGCCATCGCGACCGGCCTGGCGGCCTCCCGCCCCGACCTGTCGGTGTGGGTCGTCACCGGGGACGGCGACGCGCTGTCGATCGGCGGCAACCACCTGATCCACACGCTGCGCCGCAACGTGAACCTGACGATCCTGCTGTTCAACAACCGGATCTACGGGCTCACCAAGGGCCAGTACTCCCCCACCTCCGAGGTCGGCAAGGTCACCAAGTCCACGCCGATGGGCTCGCTGGACCACCCGTTCAACCCGGTGTCCCTGGCGCTCGGCGCGGACGCGACCTTCGTCGGCCGGGCGATGGACTCCGACCGCAAGGGCCTCACCGACGTGCTGCGGCAGGCCGCCGAGCACCAGGGCACGTCGCTGGTGGAGATCTACCAGAACTGCAACATCTTCAACGACGGCGCGTTCGAGCTGCTCAAGGACCCGAACACCGGTCCGATGTGGACCATCCCGCTGGTGCACGGCGAGCCCCTGGTCTTCGGCCCGAACGGGGCGTCCTGCGTCGTCCGGGACGAGTTCGGCGGGCTGCGGATCGCCGAGACCAACCAGGTCGACGCGTCGCAGATCGTGGTGCACGACGCGCACCGGGACGACCCGTCGTACGCGTTCGCGCTCTCCCGGCTCTCCAGCCAGGACCTGCGGTACACCCCGATGGGCGTGTTCCGGAAGGTGGCCAAGCCCAGCTACGACCGGATGATGGCCGACCAGCTCGAGGACGCCGCCGCGCAGCGGCCGGCCGACCTGGACGCGCTGCTGGCCGGCGGCGACAGCTGGACGGTGTCGTGACACGGTGATGCTCCGGATCACGAGGACGAGGTGATCCTCCGGATCACACCGCCACCACGAGCCGTGCCCGGCTGCCGCTGAGCTGTTCGCGCACTCCTCGCGGAGGCCTCCGGCCCCACTCGTCCTGGCGAGTCCTGCTCCGCAGGACGAGGTACGCAGCGGCCCGTCCCCCACGTGGGGGACGGGCCGTTCGTGTTCGGAGGGACGGTCGGTGGCGACGCGGTCCGTCCCTCGTGGGACGGGCGACCGTTCGGGCCTCAGGCGCGGGGGGTGACCCGCAGCAGCTGGTCCTCGCCGTCGCCGTTGTCGGTGGTCACGTAGAGGGCGCCGTCGGTGCCCTGGACCGGGGTGCGGATGCGCCCGTAGGTGTCCTCCAGCTCGGGCACCCGGAACTGCTCGAGCAACCGGCCCTCGTCGTCGATGCGCAGGCCGAGGACGCCGGTGTCCTTCTGCACGCCGACCATCAGCACGCCGGCGTAGCCGCCCCACTCGTCCCCGTCGACGAAGCCACCCCCGCTGGTCGCGATCGTCGGGTCGCCCGAGGACCACACCGCCTCGATCGCGCCGGGGATGGCGGGGTCGGTCATCGGCACGCTCTCGTCGTACTCCCCCTCGGGCCCGGCGGGTGCGCCGTCGGGGTCGTACCCGTAGTTGCCCCCGGCGACCAGGCGGTTGACCTCGTCGTCGACGCCGGTGCCCTGCTCCACGCCGTACACCTGGTCGGTGCCCGGCTGCACGGCGAGGCCCTGCACGTTGCGGTGCCCGTAGCTCCAGATCAGCCGGGTGTCGGGGTCCTCGGCGTCCGGGAACGGGTTGCCGGCCGACGGGCCACCGGTCTGCGGGTCGATGCGCAGCACCTTGCCGGCCAGCGAGGTCAGGTCCTGCGGGTTGCTGCCGACCGCGTTGTCCCCGGTGGCCACGAGCAGCTGGCCGGCGGGGTCGAACCGGGGGCGGCACCCGCCGTGCCGGCCGCTGGACTCGTTGACCGGGATGCCGCCCAGCAGCGGATCGGCGACCCGGGTGGCGGCCGTCCAGTCCGCGTCGACGGTCCAGGCGATGACCTGGATCTCCGCGCCACCGTCCTCCTCGACGCCCTGGCAGGTGTAGAAGCGGCGGTCGTCGGCGAACGCCGGGCTCAGGGTCAGGCCCATCAGGCCGGTCTCCCCGTCGGCGAACAGGTCGTCGAGGTCCGCCTCGAGCGGGCGCACCTCGCCGTCGGGCAGGACGGCGGTCAGGCCGCCACCGCGCTCGTCGAACAGCAGCGTCCCGTCCGGCGCCTGCGCCACGTCCCAGGGGTGGTCCAGCCCGTCGGCGACCACCTCCACGTCCAGGGCCGGCACCGCGGCCGACGGGCTCGCGGCGGCGGCGTCGGGGACGTCTGTCCCGGTGCCCTCCCCCTGCTCACCGGGTGCGTCGCTGCAGGCGGCCAGCAGCAGGAGGCCGGCGAGGGCGGTCGAGGTACGGGTGCGTCGGTTCACCCAGCCCAGCATCCCCGGCCGCGACCGGTCGTGCACGATCAGCTGGTGCGGGTCACCACGTACGTGCACAGCGCCGACAGCGCCTCGCGGACCGGGCCCTCGGGGACGGCGGAGAGCCGGGCCCGTGCCCGGTCGGCGTACCCCTCGAGCACCGCGGTGGCCCGGGCGAGGGAGGCGGAGTCGCGCAGCAGCGCGAGGGCCTCGGCGTGCTCGGCGTCGTCGACCACCGGGCCGGCGACCAGCTCGCGCAGCCGGGCCTCCGCCGGGTCGTCGCCGGCCAGGGCGAACAGCACCGGGAGGGTGGCGATGCCCTCGCGCAGGTCGGTGCCCGGCTGCTTGCCGGACGCGCCACCCTCGCTGACGATGTCGATCAGGTCGTCGGACAGCTGGAAGGCGACGCCGACCTCCTCGCCGAAGGCGGTCAGCTCGGCGACCAGGGCGGCGTCGACCCCGGCGAACGAGGCGCCGAACCGGGCCGAGGTGGCCACCAGCGACCCGGTCTTGTCGGCGAGCACGCTCAGGTAGTGGTCGATCGGCTCCTCGCCGGCCTGCGCGCCGACGGTCTCGCGCAGCTGGCCGGTGACCAGTCGCTCGAAGGTCTTCGCCTGCACCCGGACCGCCTCGGGCCCGAGGTCGGCGAGCAGGTCCGAGGCCCGGGCGAACAGGAAGTCGCCGGTCAGGATGGCGACGCTGTTGCTCCACCGGCTGTTCGCGCTGGGGGCGCCGCGGCGCACGGACGCCTCGTCCATCACGTCGTCGTGGTAGAGCGTGGCCAGGTGGGTGAGCTCGCAGACGACGGCGGCGTCGACCACCTCGGGTGCGTCGGCGTCGCCGAGCTGCGCGGCCAGCAGCGCCAGCATCGGCCGGAAGCGCTTCCCGCCGGCGGACATCAGGTGACCGGCCGCCTCGCTGACGAACGAGTGGTCGCTGGCGACCGCCGTGGCCAGCGACGCCTCGACCCGGGCCAGGCCCGCGGCCAGCGAGTCGCCGAGCTCACCCTCGGGCAGCCACGGCCCGATGGTCGAGGGCGGGGTGGACGGCCGGTGCCACAACGGGGTCTCCTGGTGGTCTCTGCGTCCACGGGCCCGCGGGCTGGTGGTGCCGGCTCCGGTCATCAACCGCTGAAGATACAGGCCTGGACACCGGCGACGGCCGGGCCCGTCGACTCAGCCGACCAGCACCGCCGCGGAGTCGGCGAGGTCCAGCACCGACCCGGGGAGCACGCCCAGCACCAGGGTGGCCGCCGCGGTGACCGCCACCACGATCGTGGTGGGCAGGCCGGGGACGCCGACGGTGGGCCCGTCGGCCGCGGGCTCGGAGAAGTACATGAGCACGATGATCCGCAGGTAGAAGAAGGCGGCGACCGCGCTGGTGACCAGGGCGACCACCGCCAGCGGCCAGGCGCCGGTCTCGATCGCGGCCCGGAAGACGGCGAACTTGCCGGTGAACCCGCTGGTGAGCGGGATGCCGGCCAGCGCGAGCAGGAACAGGCCCATCAGCGCGGCGACGACCGGGGAGCGTTGCGCCAGCCCGGCCCACTGCGACAGGTGCGTCGCCTCGCCCTCCCCCGACCGCACCAGCGTGACCAGGCCGAAGGCGCCGAGCGTGGTGAGCCCGTAGGCGAGCAGGTAGAACATCGTGGCCGCCAGCCCCGGCCCGCTGCCGTCAGCGCCCAGCCCGATCACGCCGGTGAGCAGGAACCCGGCGTGCGCGATCGAGGAGTAGGCCAGCATCCGCTTGACGTCGGTCTGGGTGAGCCCGAGCACGGCGCCGACCACCATCGAGGTGATCGCCAGGGCGTAGACCAGCGGCCGCCAGGTCCACTCGGCGGTGCCGAAGGCCACGTAGAGCAGCCGCAGCACGGCACCGAAGGCGGCGACCTTGGTGGCCGCGGCCATGAAGGCGGTGACCGCGGTGGGCGCCCCCTGGTAGACGTCCGGCGTCCAGGTGTGGAAGGGCGCCACGCTGGCCTTGAACATCAGCCCGACCACCAGCAGGCCCAGGCCCAGCACCAGCACCAGCAGGGTGTCACCGCCCTCGACGACGGCGGCGTCCCGGATCGCCGACAGCCGCACGCTGCCGGTGGCCCCGTAGACCAGCGCCAGGCCGTAGAGGAAGAAGGCCGAGGCGAAGGCACCCAGCAGGAAGTACTTGACCGCCGCCTCCTGGGACAGCAGCCGCCGGCGGCGGGCCAGGCCCGACATCAGGTACAGCGGCAGGCTGAGCACCTCGAGGGCCACGAACATGACCAGCAGGTCGTTGGCGGCGGTGAACAGCATCATCCCGCCGAGGGCGAAGGAGGCCAGCGGGTAGACCTCGGTCTGCACCCGCTCGTCGGTGGCCAGCTCGCGGTCCCGGGCGCTGCCGGCCGGCACCGAGGCGACCGCGACGAACGCCGAGCGGGCCGGGTCGAGGGCGCGCTCGCTGAACAGCAGCACCGACAGCGCCCCCAGGACGGCGATCGTGCCCTGCAGGAACAGCGCGACCCCGTCGACGGCGAGCGCCCCACCGGCGGTGACCTCGCGGGTGCCGGCCAGCAGCAGGGTGGCCGCGAAGGCCCCGACCGCACCGGTCAGCGCGATCGCCACCTGCGCGGGGTGCCGGACGGCGCGGGGCGCGAACGCCTCCACCAGCACGCCGAGCGCGGCGGCGCCGAAGACGAACAGCAGCGGGGCGAGCGCTGCGAACGACAGGTCCGGGGCCTGGACGCCGTCCATCAGTCGGTCCCTCCCTCGGTGCCGCCGGCCTGCGGGGTGCTGCCACCGGGGTCGGCGCCGACATCGCTCATGGTGGCCTCCACGGCCGGGGTGACCAGGTCGATCAGCGGCTGCGGGTGGACGCCCAGCAGCAGGACCAGCGCGACCAGCGGGCTGACCACGGCGACCTCGCGCCGGGACAGGTCGGGCACCCGCCGCGTGCGGGGCGGCGCCGGCGCGGTCAGCACCGCGGTCGCGCCGCCGCCGTCCGGCCGGTCGGCGGGCTCGGGGTGAGGCTCGGGCTCGGGATCGGGCTCGGGCTCGGGCTCGGGCTCGGCGAGCACGCCGCGGGCGGGGCCGTGCATGACCCGCTGGTACATCAGCAGCACGTACAGGGCGGCCAGCACGATGCCGAGGGTGGCCAGGACCGTGTGCACGGGCCGTTCCGGGAACGACCCGATGAGCACCAGGAACTCGCTGACGAAGCTGTTGGTGCCCGGCAGGGCCAGCGACGCCAGCCCGGCCAGCAGGAAGACCCCGGCCAGCAACGGCACCCGCGAGGCCAGGCCGCCGTGGTCGCTGATCCGGCGGGAGCCGCTGCGGGCGATGACCATCCCGACCACCACGAAGAGCAGGCCGGTGGCGATGCCGTGGTTGACCATGTAGAGCACCGCACCGGTGGCCGCCTCGGTGGTGAAGGCGAAGATGCCCAGCGCGATGAAGCCGAAGTGCGCGACCGAGGTGTAGGAGACCAGCCGCTTCATGTCGTCCTGCCCGACGGCCACCAGCGCGGCGTAGAGCACCCCGACGACGGCCAGCGCCAGCACCCAGGGCGCGAGGTCCCGGGAGGCGTCGGGGAACAGCGGCAGGCAGTAGCGCAGGAAGCCGAACGTGCCGACCTTGTCCAGCACGCCGACCAGCAGCACGGAGGCACCGATCGGGGCCTCGGCGCCGGAGTCGGGCAGCCAGGTGTGGAAGGGCACCAGCGGTGCCTTGATCGCGAAGGCGACGAAGAACCCCAGGAACAGCAGCTTCTGCACCCCGGGGTCGATCTCCAGCTGGCGCAGCGCGTCGAAGGCGAAGGTGCCCTCACCCAGCTCGGAGTTGCTGACCACGTACAGCCCGATCACCGAGGCGAGCATCACCAGCCCGCCGAGCAGGCTGTACAGGAAGAACTTCACCGCCGCGTACTGCCGGTTCGGCCCCCCGAAGCTGCCGATCAGGAAGTACATCGGGACGAGCATCGCCTCGAAGAACACGTAGAACAGGAAGACGTCGGTGGCGGCGAAGACGCCGACCATCAGCGACTCCAGCAGCAGCAGCCAGGCCCAGAAGGCCCGCATCGAGCGCGGCCCGCGGTCCGGCCGGGGCGGCGGCGTCTCGTGCCACGAGGCGCCGACGACGACGGGCACGAGCACCCCGATGAGCAGCAGCATGCTCAGCGCGATGCCGTCGACACCCAGGGCGAAGTCGACGCCGAAGTCCGGGATCCAGGCCACCGCGGTGGTCAGCTGGAACCGGTCGCCGCCGGTGTCGAAGGCCACCGTGGCCAGCACGGCGAGCAGCAGCACCAGCAGGCTGACCGCCAGGGCCAGCGGCCGGGCCAGCGTCTCGCGGGCGGCCGGCAGCGCGGCGACCACGGCGGCGCCGACCGCCGGCACGACGATCATCAGCAGCAACCAGGGGACGTCGGTCATGACGGGGCCACCTCTCGTCCGGGTCGGGCGCTCGTGCCGTCGCCGCTCATGCCGTCGCCGCTCATGCCGTCGTCACCGCGACCAGCGCCCCGGCGACGAGCACCGCGCCGCCGAGCATCCCCAGGGCGTAGCTGCGCACGAACCCGGTCTGCGCGCGGCCCAGCCGGGACGACGAGCCACCCAGGGCCGCCGCGGCGCCGTTGACCACGCCGTCGACCCCCCGGTTGTCCAGCCAGACCAGCGCCCGGGTGAGCCAGATGCCCGGCCGCATGACCAGGGCCTCGTTGACCGTGTCGGCGTAGAGCGCCCGCCGGGCAGCGGTGACCACCGGCGAGACCCGGGCCGGCGCGGTGGTGGGCACCTCCCGCCGGCCGACGAACAGCCAGGCGGCCAGCACACCGAGCGCCATCACCGCGGTGACCACTGCGCCGACGACGGCGGGGGCGACCACGTGCGCGGCCTCCGCCGGCTCGCCGAACACCGGCTCCAGCCACTCGGCCAGCGGGAAGACCTGCACCAGCAGGAAGCCGGCGGCCACCGACCCGACGGCCAGCACCACCATCGGCGCGGTCATGGTGGGCGGCGACTCGTGCGGGTGGACGCCCGGGGTCCAGCGGGCCTTGCCGAAGAAGGTCATCAGCATCAGCCGGGTCATGTAGAAGGCGGTCAGCCCCGCGCCCAGGACGGCGACCCCACCGAGCACCCAGCCCGACCAGCCGCCGCGGTCCAGCGCCGCCTCGATGATCGCGTCCTTGGTCCAGTAGCCGGACAGGAACGGGAACCCGATGAGCGCCAGGTAGCCCAGCCCGAAGGTGACGAAGGTGACCGGCAGCCGCTTCGCCAGCCCACCGAAGCGGCGCATGTCGACCTGGTCGTCCATCGCGTGCATCACCGAGCCGGCGCCGAGGAACAGCCCGGCCTTGAAGAAGCCGTGGGTGAGCAGGTGGGCGATGCCGGCGGCGTAGCCGACCGGGCCGAGCCCCACGGCCAGGAACATGTAGCCGATCTGGCTGACCGTGGAGTAGGCCAGCACCTTCTTGATGTCGTCGTACGCGCAGCCCACGATCGCCCCGATCAGCAGGGTGACCGCACCGACGGCCAGGACGACGGTGCGGGCGGTCGGCGTCTCGTCGTAGACCGGGGCGCTGCGGGCGATCAGGTAGACCCCGGCGGTGACCATGGTCGCGGCGTGGATGAGCGCGGAGACCGGGGTCGGGCCCTCCATGGCGTCGGGCAGCCAGGCCTGCAGCGGGAACTGGCCGGACTTGCCGCAGGCCCCCAGCAGCAGGAGGAGGCCGATCGCGGTGACCGTGCCGCCGGCGAGCAGGCCGACCTCGCCGAAGACGCCGGCGTAGGACGTCGTCCCGAGCTGGGCGAACATCAGGAAGATCCCCAGGGCCAGGCCGACGTCCCCGATCCGGTTCATCAGGAAGGCCTTCTTCGCCGCCGTGGCGGCGGCCGGGCGGGTGTACCAGAAGGCGATGAGCAGGTAGGACGCCAGCCCGACGCCCTCCCAGCCGACGTAGAGCGCCACGTAGCTGTTGCCCAGGACGAGCAGCAGCATCGCCGCGACGAACAGGTTCAGGTAGGCGAAGAACCTGCGGCGGCCGGGGTCGGAGGCCATGTAGCCGATCGAGTAGACGTGGATCAGCGCCCCGACCCCGGTGATCAGCAGCATGAACACCGCCGACAGCGGGTCGATCAGCAGCCCGGCCGACACGTCCAGCCCGCCGGTGCGGATGAAGGTGAACAGGTCGACGCTGGCGGCGTGCCCGGGCCGGTCGCTCAGCTGCAGGGTGCACGCCACGGCCAGCACGAACGCGACGACCACGGTGCCGGTGGCGAGCAGGTGCCCCCAGCGGTCGGTGCGCCGGCCACCGAGCAGCAGCAGCGCGGCGCCGGCCAGCGGCAGCGCGATCACCAGCCAGGCGACCGACAGCAGCCCGTCGACGGGCACGGACACCGGTACGACCTCGTTCACCCTCGCACCCCGTCCGCTCAGTACTTCAGCAGGTTGACGTCGTCGACGGAGGCCGAGCGGCGGGTCCGGTAGATCGACATGATGATCGCCAGCCCGACCACGACCTCGGCGGCGGCGACCACCATCACGAAGAAGGCGATGAGCTGGCCGTCGAGCGTGCCGGTCGAGCGGGCGAAGGTGACCAGGGTCAGGTTCACCGAGTTGAGCATCAGCTCGACGCACATGAAGACGACGATGGCGTTGCGCCGCACCAGCACACCGACCGCGCCGATGGTGAACAGGATCGCCGCCAGCACCAGGTAGTTGGTGATCGTCATCGGGGCGCTGCCTCTCCGCTGCCGGGGACCGGGCCGGTGGTGCCGCCGCCGAGCGTGCCGAGGGCCGCGTCGGTGCCGCCGGCGTGGCCGATCCCCTCGCGCTCGGCGCCGGTGCTGCCGGTGCGCGGCAGCTCGTCGACGACCTGGGGCTCCACGCCGGTGGCGAAGCTGCGCTCGGACGGCGTCCCGTCGGGCAGCCGGCCCGGGGCGGCGATCGAGTTGGCCCGGGCGTAGACGCCGGGTCCGGGCTCGGTCTGCGGGTGGTCGCCGGTGAGGAACCGGGCCCGGGACAGCTCCTTCTGGCTGCGGCGGGTGCCCGGTTCGCGCTCGGTGTGCGCCAGCACCATGGCGCCGACCGCAGCCGTGATCAGCAGGGCGCTGGTGACCTCGAACGCCAGCAGGTACCGGGTGAACAGCAGCTCGGCGATCGCCTGGACGTTGCCGTCGGCCGCACCCCCGGCCCCGCCCTGCACCCCGGCCAGCCCGGTGAGCACGGCGTCCTCGGTGGCCCGGGCGACGCCGGCGCCGACCAGCCCGGCGAAGCCGATGCCCAGCACGATCGCCGCGACCCGTTGGCCGCGCAGCGTCTCGACCACCGAGTCCGATGCCTCGCGGCCGACCAGCATCAGCACGAAGAGGAACAGGATCATGATCGCGCCGGTGTAGACGATGATCTGCACCGCGCCGAGGAACGGCGCCTCCTGGACGACGTAGAAGACGCCCAGCGCCAGCATGGTGTTGACCAGCCAGAGCGCGGAGTGCACGGCGTTCTTCGACAGCACCATGCCCAGCGCGCCGGCCAGCGCGATCGGCGCCAGCACCCAGAAGACGACGGTCTCCCCCGTGCCGATGATCACGCCGGTGTCGGCGGCTGCCGCCAGAACGGTCATGCCCGCTCCCCGACCACCGGCTCGGCCGGCGAGGAGGCCTCCGGGACGCGGAGGTAGTAGTCCTGCTCGTCGGTGCCCAGCCGCATCGGGTGCGGCGGCTGCTCCATGCCCGGCAGCAGCGGGGCCATCAGCTGTTCCTTGGTGTAGATCAGCGCCTGCCGGTCGTCGTCGGCCAGCTCGACGTCGTTGCTCATCGTCAGCGAGCGGGTGGGGCAGGCCTCGATGCACAGCCCGCAGAAGATGCAGCGCAGGTAGTTGATCTGGTAGACGCGGCCGTACCGCTCACCCGGGGAGTAGCGGGCGTCCTCGGTGTTGTCCCCGCCCTCCACGTAGATCGCGTCGGCCGGGCAGGCCCAGGCGCACAGCTCGCAGCCCACGCACTTCTCCAGGCCGTCGGGGTGCCGGTTGAGCACGTGTCGGCCGTGGTAGCGCGGCTTCGTCTGCTTCGGGACCTCCGGGTACTGCTCGGTGGTCACCTTCTTGAACATGGTGGCGAAGGTGACCCCGAAGCCCTGGGCGGGCCCGGGCAGCCAGCTGCTGCGCTTGCCGCTGGTCGCCGGGGCCGCGCCGCCGGCCGGCCGGTCGAGGGCGCCGCCCTCCCGGCGGGCGGGTGTCCGGTCGGGCACGGACTGGTCGGGGACCGACTGGTCAGGCATCGCCGTCCTCCTCGCTGGTCGGGGTGGGGTCGGCCGCGCCGGAGCCGCGGCGGCCGGTGCCGACGACCGTGCCGGCGCCGACCGTCTCCCGGCTGCGCAGCCGGGGCGAGGGCGGCACGACCAGGTCCATCGGCGGCACCGGGAACCCCCCGGCGGCGCGGTCGCGGCCACGCGGGGCCAGCACCTGCGGTTCGGCCGGGGTCGGCGCCCCGGCAGCGGCGGCGCGGGCCACGACCCGGGTGTCCCGGTTCCTCGTCCGGGAGGCGAGCAGCAGCCCGCCGAGCACGACCAGGGCGATCGGCACCCCGACGAAGACGGCGACCTGGCCGCCGTCCAGGTCGGTCTCCCGGGACACGGTGCGCATGGTCGCGACGACCAGGATCCAGGCCAGCGCGGTGGGCACCAGCACCTTCCAGCCGAAGCGCATGAACTGGTCGTAGCGCAGCCGGGGCAGCGTGCCGCGCAGCCAGACGAAGACGAACAGCGCGACCACGACCTTGGCCAGGAACCACAGCAGCGGCCACCAGCCGGTGTTGGCGCCGTCCCAGATCGATATCGGCCACGGTGCCCGCCAGCCGCCGAGGAAGAGCGTCGCGGCCAGCGCGGAGACGGTGACGATGTTGATGTACTCGGCCAGGAAGAACAGCGCGAACTTCAGCGACGAGTACTCGGTGTGGAAGCCGCCGACCAGCTCGCTCTCGGCCTCGGGGAGGTCGAACGGCGCCCGGTTGGTCTCCCCGACCACGGCGATCACGTAGATGACGAAGGAGACCGGCAGCAGGACGGCGAACCAGCTGGGTCCGGTGAACTCCAGGCCGAAGAACGACAGCTGCGTGCCGTCGGCCTGCGCGGCGACGATCTCCGAGGTGGACATCGAGCCCGCGTACAGGAACACCGCCACGATCGACAGGCCCATGGCGATCTCGTAGCTGACCATCTGGGCCGCGCTGCGCAGCGAGCCCAGCAGCGGGTACGTCGACCCGGAGGCCCAGCCGCCGAGCACGATCCCGTAGACCCCCATCGCCGAGCAGGCCAGCACGATGAGCACGCCGATGGGGGCATCGGTGAGCTGCAGCGGGGTGCGCTCGCCGAAGATGCTCACCGTCGGGCCGAGCGGGATCACCGAGAAGGCCAGGAACGCCGGGATGGTGGCGATGACCGGGGCCAGGAAGTACACCGGCCGGTCGGCCAGCGCCGGCATGATGTCCTCCTTGAACGCCAGCTTCAGGCCGTCGGCGAGGCTCTGCAGGTAGCCGCGGGGGCCGACCCGGTTGGGGCCGATCCGCTGCTGCATCCGGGCGACGACCTTGCGCTCGAAGACGATGGCGAACAGCGTCATCAGCACCAGCACCCCGAAGATGCCGACGATCTTGATGAGCACGATCCACCACACGTCGTTGCCGAAGTCCTCCAGCGTCGGGGAGTCGGCGGCGGCGAAGACGGTCACTCCTGGGCCTCCCGCAGGCTGGACAGGGACGTCGCGCCGGCCGGGGTGGGCGGCGGCCCCGCCAGCCGGACGACGGAGCCGGGACCGGCACCGAGCTGGCTGCGCACCTCGCTGCCCGGGGAGCGCATCGGCAGCCAGACGACGCCGTCGGGCATGTCGACCAGCCGCACCGGCAGGGTGATCGCCCCGGCCGGACCGGTGACGGTGAGCGGATCGCCGTCGGCGACGCCCAGCCGGCGGGCGGCGTCCTTGCCCAGCCGGGCGGCCGGCGGGCGGGCGGTCCCGGCCAGCGCGGGCTCCTCGCGCTGCAGGGTGCCGACGTCGACCAGCTGCCGCCAGGAGGCGAGCACCGCCTCGTCCTCGGCGAGCTGCGGCAGCGGGCCGGGCGCGATGTCGGCCGCGGGCACCTCCGGGGCGGAGGCCGCGCCGCCGAGGGCGACCAGCTCGGCCCGGACCTCGCTGACCGAGCCCAGCCGCAGGTCCAGGCCCAGGTGCTCGGCGATGCCCTGCAGCACCCGGCCGTCGCTGAGCTGGCCGGTGCCGTGCAGCGTCGCGTCGAACGGGCGGACCCGGCCCTCCCAGTCGAGGTAGGCGCCGGCCTTCTCCGGCGCGGCGGCGACCGGCAGGACGACGTCGGCGCGGGCGGTGACCGCGGAGGGGAACAGCTCCAGGCTGACCACGAACCCGGCCGCGGCCAGCGCCTGCTCGGCGAGCAGCGGGTCGGGCAGGTGGGGGGGGGCGACCCCGCCGACGAGCAGGCCGCCCAGCGCACCGTCCCGGACGGCGGTGAGGATGCCGGTGAGGTCACGGCCCGGGGTGGCCGGCACCTCGGCCCCCCACCGCTGGGCCACCGCCGCACGGTCGGCGGCGCTGGTCACGGTGCGGCCGCCGGGCAGCAGGGTGGGCAGCGCGCCGACCTCGACCACGCCCCGCTCGCCCGCCCGGCGCGGCACCCAGCCGATCCGGGCGCCGGTCTCGGCGGCGAGTGCGGTCAGCGCGCTGAACGCGCCGGGCACCTCGGCCAGCCGCTCGCCGGCCAGCACGACCGCGCCGGGCCGGAACAGCGCGGTGGCCACCTCGGCCAGCACGCCGTCCACCGGGTTGGCCGCGAGCCGGGCCAGCAGCCGGGTCTCCTGGCCGGGGACCGTCGGCAGCACGGTGGCCTGCAGCTTCTCCGCCGCCCGGGTGGCGAACGGCGCGACGTCGAACACCTGCAGGCCGGCGGTGCGGACCGCCCGGCGCAGCCGCAGGAAGACGATCGGCGACTCCTCCTCCGGCTCGAACCCGACCAGCAGCACCGCGGGTGCGGCGGACAGGTCGTCGTAGGTGACCGCCCCGGCGCCCGGGGCGGTGCCGGCGACGTGGGTGGTCAGGAAGGCCAGCTCCTCGGCGGAGTGCGCGCGGGCCCGGGCGTCGACGTCGTTGGTGCCCAGCGCGACCCGGGCGAAGGTGGCGTAGGCGTAGGCGTCCTCGACGGTCAGCCGGCCGCCGGGCAGCACGCCGACCCCGCCGGCCTGCCGCGCCCGGCGCAGCCCGTCGGCCGCGGCGGCCCAGGCCTCCGGCCAGGAGGCGGGCTGCAGCTCGCCGTCCCGCCGGACCAGCGGCGTCATCAGCCGCTCGTTGCTGCTGGCGTACCGGAAGGCGTAGCGGCCCTTGTCGCAGTTCCACTCCTGGTTGACCGCGGGGTCGTCGCCGGCCAGCCGCCGGGTCACCGTGCCGCGCCGGTAGTCGGTGCGCTGGGCGCAGCCGCTGGCGCAGTGCTCGCAGACGCTGGGCTCGCTGCGCAGGTCGAACGGGCGGGCGCGGAACCGGTAGGTGGCGCTGGTGAGCGCGCCGACCGGGCAGATCTGGGTGGTGTTGCCGGAGAAGTAGGACTCGAACGGCTCGTCCTCGTAGACCGCCACCTGCTCCAGGGCGCCGCGCTCGAACAGCTCGATGAACGGGTCGCCGGCGACCTGCTGGCTGAACCGGGTGCAGCGGGCGCACAGCACGCAGCGCTCGCGGTCCAGCAGCACCTGGGAGCTGATCGGCAGCGGCTTCGGGTAGGTGCGCTTGGTCTCCACGAACCGCGTCTCGGCGCGCCCGTTGCTCATCGCCTGGTTCTGCAGCGGACACTCGCCGCCCTTGTCGCAGACCGGGCAGTCGAGCGGGTGGTTGACCAGCAGCAGCTCCATCGTGCCCTGCTGGGCCTTGTCCGCGACGGGGCTGCTCAGCTGGGTCTGCACCACCATGTCCGGGGCGACCGGGGTGGTGCAGGAGGCGACCGGCTTGCGCTGGCCCTCCACCTCCACCAGGCACTGCCGGCAGGCGCCGATCGGGTCGAGCAGCGGGTGGTCGCAGAACCGCGGGATCTGCACGCCGATCATCTCGGCCGCCCGGATGATCAGCGTGCCCTTGGGCACCGCGACCGGGAAGCCGTCGATGGTGCAGTGCACGGCGTCCGGCGGGGTGTGCGGGCCGGGAGCGCCCGGCGGGAGCGCCGGCGCGGGCTCCGGGGTGGCCGGGGTGAGGGTCATGAGGGTGCTCCAACCGGCTCGAGCCGCAGCGACCGGCCCAGACGGGCCTGCTCGTCAGCCGGCAGCAGCGCGACGTAGTCGTCCTTGAAGTACTTCAGCGAGCTGGCGATGCAGCTGGTCGCGCCGTCGCCGAGGGCGCAGAACGAGCGGCCCAGGATGTTGTCGCAGGTGTCGGTGAGCAGGTCCAGGTCGGCGGCCCGGCCCTCCCCGCGCACCAGCCGGTCCAGGATCTGGACCAGCCAGTAGGTGCCCTCCCGGCACGGGGTGCACTTGCCGCAGCTCTCGTGCGCGTAGAACTCGGTGAACCGCAGGGTCGCCTCCACGATGGAGTCGGTCTCGTCGAAGACCATCAGCGCGGTGGTGCCGAGCATCGAGCCGGCCTTGGCCACCGAGTCGAAGTCCAGCGGGACGTCGAGGTGCTCGGCGGTGAAGTAGGGGGTGGAGCTGCCGCCCGGCGTCCAGAACTTGAGCTCGTGCCCGGGCCGCACGCCGCCGGCCATGGCCAGCAGCTCGCGCATCGTCGTCCCCATCGGGGCCTCGTACTGGCCGGGGCGCACCACCCGGCCGGAGAGGGAGTAGATCTTCGGGCCGGGCGACTTCTCCGGGCCCATCGTCTTGAACCACTCGGCGCCGCCGCGGACGACGTAGGGGACGCTGGCCAGCGTCTCCACGTTGTTGATCACCGTCGGGGAGCCGTAGAGGCCGGCGACGGCGGGGAACGGCGGCTTGAGCCGAGGCTGGCCGCGGTAGCCCTCCAGCGAGTCCAGCAGCGCGGTCTCCTCGCCGCAGATGTAGGCGCCCGCGCCGGCGTGCACCACCAGCTCGAGGTCGTAGCCCGAGCCCAGCACGTCGCTGCCGAGGTAGCCCGCGGCGTAGGCCTCCTGGACGGCGGCCATCAGCCGGCGGTGGGCGTGCACCGCCTCGCCGCGGACGTAGATGACGGCGAAGTGCGAGCGGATCGCGTAGGCGGTGATGATCACCCCCTCCACCAGCGAGTGCGGGTCGGCCATCATCAGCGGCACGTCCTTGCAGGTGCCGGGTTCGCCCTCGTCGGCGTTGACCACCAGGTACTTGGGGGCCGCGGCCGGGCCGGTCGGGGTCTCCCCCGGCTTGGGCTGCGGGATGAAGCTCCACTTCATGCCGGTCGGGAAGCCCGCGCCGCCGCGGCCGCGCAGCCCGGAGTCCTTGACCAGGGCGACGACGTCGTCCGGTGCCATCGCCAGCGCCGACCGGAGCGCCCGGTAGCCGTCGGTGCGCTCGTAGGTGTCCAGCGTCCACGACCGCGGTTCGGCGAACCGCGCCGTGAGCACAGGGGTCAGCGGCATCTCAGGCCTCCCGCTCTCTCGCGTCGCCGGCCACGGCCTGGGAGTGGCCGGCCGGCGTGTCGGTGCCCTCGCGGCCGCGCTCGGCCGGCTGGCGGCCGGCCGGCTCGGGGGCGTCGGGGTGGTGCTGGGCGGCGCCGGCCCGCTCGGCCGGGGTGTCCGCGGAGGCGACGGCGGTGTCCGCGGCCTGCTCGCTCTGCGTCTCCCCCGTCCCTGCCGCGGGCTCGACGTCCGGCTCGGGTGCCTGTTCGGGGTGGGCATCGCCCATGGGCGGGGCCACCTCGCCGCGCTCGGCGGCGAGCCGGACCCCGACCAGCGTCGGCTCACCGGCCGACGGGGCGTCGATCGCGGCGCGCTCGGCGGCGGCGTCGGCGTGCTGGGAGAAGCCGGCGAGCTGGCGGGAGATGCCACGGAAGTCGGTGAGCGGCGCGCCCCGGGTCGGTGCCGGCTTCTCGCCCCGGCGCAGCGCGGCCACCAGCGCACGGGCCGACTCGACGTCCTGCTGGTCGTAGAACTCGTAGTCGACGGTGACCACCGGCGCGTAGTCGCAGGCGGCCAGGCACTCGGCGTGCTCCAGGGTGACCGAGCCGTCGGCGGCGGTCTGGTCGTGGCCCACGCCCAGGTCGGCGGAGACGGCGTCGTAGATCCGCTGCCCGCCGAGGACGGCGCAGAGCGTGTTGGTGCAGACGCTGACCAGGTGCCGGCCGGTCGGGTGCCGCTTGTACATCGTGTAGAAGGTCGCGACCGCGCCGACCTCGGCCTTGGTCAGGCCGAGCAGCCGGGCGCAGAAGCCGACGCCCTCGGGTGAGACGTAGCCCTGCACCGACTGCACCAGGTGCAGCATCGGCAGCAGCGCGGAGCGGGGCTGCGGGTAGCGGGCCATGACCTCGCGCGCCTCGGCCTCGGTCTGCGCGGTCAGCGGCGGCAGGTCCGGGGCGGCGGGCTCCACCGGGCTGGAGTCCAGCCCGGTGACCGCCGTCCCCTCGTACGAACCGGGCAGGGCGCTCACGTCGTCACCTCGCTGGCGCTCGTCGACGCCGCTGGCGCGGCGCTGCTGTGCTGCCTGGATGCGCGCTGGCTCATCGGTCGACGCCCCCCATCACCGGGTCGATCGAGGCGATCGCGGCGATGACGTCGGCGATCATGCCGCCCTCGCTCATCGCCGCGGTGGCCTGCAGGTTCACGAAGCTGGGGTCGCGGACGTGCACCCGGAACGGGCGGGTGCCGCCGTCGCTGACCACGTGGTAGCCGAGCTCGCCGCGGGGTGACTCGACGGCGGCGTAGACCTGGCCGGCCGGCACCCGGAAGCCCTCGGTGACCAGCTTGAAGTGGTGGATCAGGGCCTCCATCGACTGGCCCATGATGTGCCGCACGTGGTCGAGGGAGTTGCCCATGCCGTCGGCGCCGAGCGACAGCTGGGCCGGCCAGGCGATCTTCTTGTCCTCGACCATCACCGGGCCGGGCTCCAGCCGGTCCAGCGCCTGGGCGACGATCTTCAGCGACTCCTGCATCTCGGCCACCCGCACCAGGTAGCGGCCCCAGGCGTCGGAGCTGTCGGCGGTCGGCACCTCGAAGTCGTAGGTCTCGTAGCCGCAGTAGGGCTCGACCTTGCGCAGGTCCCAGGGCAGCCCGGCCGAGCGCAGCACCGGCCCGGTCACCCCGAGGGCGACGCAGCCGGTCACGTCGAGCCAGCCGACGTCCTTGAGCCGGCGCTGCCAGATGGGCTGGCCGGTGAGCAGCCGGTGCAGGCCGGCGATCCGCTCGGGCATGACGGTGAGGAACTCGCGGACGTGCTCGACGGCACCCTCGGGGAGGTCCTGCGCCAGGCCGCCGGGACGGACGTAGGCGTGGTTCATCCGCAGCCCGGTGATCTCCTCCAGCAGGTCGAGCACCAGCTCCCGCTCCCGGAAGCCGTTGGTCATGCCGGTGAGCGCGCCCATCTCCATGCCGAACGTGGCCAGGCCCACCAGGTGCGAGGCGATCCGGTTGAGCTCCATCACCAGCACCCGGATCGTCTGCGCGCGCTGCGGCACCTCGATGCTCAGCAGCTTCTCCACGCCCAGGCAGTAGGCGGTCTCGTTGAACAGCGGGGCCAGGTAGTCCATCCGCGTGACCAGCGTCGTGCCCTGGGTCCAGGTGCGGTACTCCGCCGTCTTCTCGATGCCGGTGTGCAGGTAGCCGATGACGACGCGGGCCTTGGTGACCGTCTCGCCCTCGAGGTCGAGCACCAGCCGCAGCACCCCGTGCGTGGAGGGGTGCTGCGGGCCCATGTTGACGACCAGCCGCTCGTCGTCGTGTGTGTCGGCGCCGAAGGTCTGGTCCCAGTCGCCGCCGGTGACCGTGTAGACCCGGCCCTCGGTGGTCTGCCGGGAGCCGGCGTACGGGTCCTGCGTGGTGGTCATCGGTAGCTCCGGCGCTCGTCGGGCGGCGGGATCTGGGCGCCCTTGTACTCGACCGGGACACCCCCGAGCGGGTAGTCCTTGCGCTGGGGGTGGCCCTCCCAGTCGTCGGGCATGAGGATCCGGGTCAGCGCCGGGTGGCCGTCGAAGACGACGCCGAACATGTCCCAGGTCTCCCGCTCGTGCCAGTCCGCCGTCGGGTAGACGTGGACGGCGGAGGGGACGTGCGCGTCCTCGGCGGTGACCGCGACCTCCAGCCGGATCCGGCGGCGGTAGGTCATCGAGGTCAGGTGGTAGACGACGTGCAGCCGGGGGCGGCCGGGCGTCGCGGCCGGGCCGCCGCTGTCGGCGTGGTCGACGCCGGAGACGCTGGAGAGCAGCTCGAAGCGCAGCGACTCGTCGTCCCGCAGTGCCTGGAGCAGGGTGAGCAGGTGCTCGCGGTGCACGAACCAGGTGATCTCGCCCCGGTCGACCAGCACCCGCTGGACGGCGGCGGCGTAGGTGGCGTGCCCGACGGCGTCGGCCAGGGCGTCGGCGACCTCGTCGAACCAGCCGCCGTAGGGCCGGTCGGTCGAGTGCAGGGCGACGGCGCCGCCGGGCTCCACCCGCACCAGGCCGCCGAAGCCGGAGGTGTCCCCGCTGCCGGTGACGCCGAACGCGCCCCGGCGGAAGCCGTCGGTCATCGCGGGGCTCCGGAGCCGGGCAGGACGACGGCGTTGCCGCCCCGCTGCTCGATGGCGAACTGCCCGGTGCGCCCCTC
Organism: Modestobacter lacusdianchii; assembly: GCF_054177765.1. Classification (NCBI taxonomy): domain Bacteria; kingdom Bacillati; phylum Actinomycetota; class Actinomycetes; order Geodermatophilales; family Geodermatophilaceae; genus Modestobacter; species Modestobacter lacusdianchii. Next base: position 31,890 of record NZ_JBJJTJ010000011.1, read on the forward strand.
GGCGGCGGCCTGCTCGTAGGCCCGCCGGGCCGCCGGGTCGACCCGCACGCTGGAGGGCATCTCCAGGTGCAGGTCGGGTGCGGTGCCGTCGGCCCGGGCGGCGGCCAGCTGGCGGGCCCGCTTCGCGCCGAGCGGCTCGTGCTGGATCTTGTGGTGCAGCTTGAGGATGGCGTCGGTGAGCATCTCCGGCCGGGGCGGGCAGCCGGGCAGGTACATGTCCACCGGGACGACGTGGTCGACGCCCTGGACGATCGCGTAGTTGTTGAACATGCCGCCGGAGCTGGCGCACACGCCCATCGCGAGCACCCAGCGGGGTTCGGGCATCTGGTCGTAGATCTGGCGCAGGACCGGCGCCATCTTCTGGCTGACCCGGCCGGCGACGATCATCAGGTCGGCCTGGCGCGGGGAGGCGCGGAAGACCTCCATCCCGAAGCGGGCCAGGTCGTAGCGGCCGGCGCCCGAGGCCATCATCTCGATCGCGCAGCAGGCCAGGCCGAAGGTGGCCGGCCACAGCGAGGACTTGCGGGTCCAGTTGACCAGCTTCTCGACGCTGGTGAGCAGGACGCCGCTGGGCAGCTTCTCCTCGAGGCCCATCAGGACCCTCCGTCCCTGGGTGCGGTCGCACGGGGTGCCGCCGGCCTGACTGCGGGCGGTCCGGGTGCCGTGGCGCGGGCTGCGGTCGGTCCGGGTGCCGTGGCGCGGGCTGCGGTCGGTCCGGGTGCCGTGGCGCGGGCTGCCGTCGGTCCGGGTGCCGTGGCGCGGGCTGCCGTCGGTCCGGGTGCGGCCGTCGCCGGGGCCCGGCGCAGGCCGGTCACTCCCACTCCAGTCCGCCGCGGCGCCAGACGTAGGCGTAGGCGATGAAGACGGTGGCGATGAAGACGGCCATCTCGATGAGGCCGAAGAGCCCGAGGGCGTCGTTGGCGACCGCCCACGGGTAGAGGAAGACGATCTCGATGTCGAAGACGATGAACAACATCGCGGTGAGGAAGTACTTGACCGGGACCCGGCCGCCGGTGAGCGGCTGGTCGACCGGCTCGATGCCGCACTCGTAGGCCTCGAGCTTGGCGCGGTTGTACCGGCGTGGGCCGATGAACGGGGCGGCCGTCACCGAGAAGAGCGCGAACCCCGCGGCCAGCACGAAGAGGCCGACGAGCGGCACGTAGTTCGACAGCATCAGCGGCGACTCACCCCCTCGGCGGTGGCCGCAGCAGGCATCGCTGCGGCACCCGCGTCGGGTGTGCACCTCGTCGTGCAGACCACGGAGACGACCTCCACTCGGCCCCGGGACACCGGAGCAGTGCTTGTGAACTACTTCACAAAGTCGAGCGGTCGAAGCCTATCCATGCAACGCACCGGAACGCCAGGACCCCCGGTGACCGAGTTCACACCGAGGGTCCTGATGCCGTGCTGAGCTGGGACGTCAGGTCACAGCGGGCCGGGGCTGGGGGCCGGCGGCGGGGCGGTCGGGTCGGTGGGGCCGGGGGTCGGGACCGGCGCCGGGGACGGCGGGGACACCGGGTCGGTCGGCGACGGGGACGGCGAGGGCGGCTGGGGCGCAGGAGTGGTCATGCCGCCTCCCGTGCCCGGTGCCCCACCGCGAAAACCGCCGCACGCTCCGCTCACGGCGAACCGCCCGAGCGCCGGCGAGGTCATCGATCTGGGGGCGAGCCCGGTCCAGCGCACGCGCGGCCCACGCCGAGCCGCCCACCCGGTGGCGAGGGCATCGACGTGAGAGCGCACGCGACCCGGCACATGCGCTGCCCACAGCTGAGGAGTCAGAAGGGTGGCGGGTCGTCGGCGTCCGGTGGTGCCCCGGTGCCGATCAGCTGGGCGGCGAGTCGGAGGCCGGGTGGTCGGGTGGTGCGGGTGACGCCGGAGGGCGTGGTGACGTGCAGGGTGCCGTCGGGGGTCATCCGGTACCGCCAGCCCGGGGCGTGGGTCTTGAGCCGGTGGTGCCGGCGGCACAGGCAACAGAGGTTGGTGCAGTCGGTGGCGCCGCCGTCGCGGTGGGCGCAGACGTGGTCCAGGTCGGTGCGGGCGGCCGGTCGACGGCAGCCGGGATGCCGGCAGGTGCGGTCCCGGGCCTGGAGGAACCGGCGTTGCGCCGGGGTCGGTTCGTACCGGTCGACCGGTGGTGGCCGGTCCAGTACCGCGCAGCCGCACTCGGTTTCCGGCGGGTGGTCAGGGCAGCCGCGGCGGGCCAGTCGTTCGAGTTCTGGGCGGCTGACGGTCGCGCGGAGTCCGCCGGTGGCCGGATCGACCAGCGAGATGCCCAACGTGCCACCGGCCGGCGCCTGCAACCCACCCGGGCAGAGCGCGTCCAGCTGCTCGAGCAGCTCCCGCAGCTGAGCGGCGGTGATCGGCGCCCCGTCCACCGTCGCCGCATCCGCCTCGGCGTACGCAGCCGGGTCTGCACACCCAGCCGGGCTCCCATGCCCGGTCGGGCCGGCCGGCGCGGTCGGGCCTGCCTGCGCGGACGGGCCTGCGTGCCCGGTCGGGCCGCCATGCCCGGTCGGGCTGGTGGGGAACACCGGCAGCGGGGCGAGGACGGACAGGTGCGCGGTGACCGGCTCGCGCGAGGTGTCCCAGGGCCGCAGGATCAGATCGGCCAGCACCATCGTCCGCAGCTGCCCGACCGGATGCCCGTCCCCGTCTGCCTTGGCCATCCGGGCGTAGCCGTCCACCGCCTCCCGGCATGCAGCGGCCACCGGGGCAGGCAGGGTCGCGGTCAGCTCCGCCATCCCATCCGGCAGACCACGCACCGTCACGTCGGCCAGCCGCTCGGCCTTCTTCCGCCGCCGGTCCGCCGCCGCCTCATCCGCCGCGATCAACGCCGCCGCCGCCCGCTCCTGCAGCCGGCGCGGGGTCTCCCCCGCACGCGCCCACCCGAGCGCCTGCGCCTCGACCTCCGCCACCACACCCGGGTCGACCACCCCACCGGCATCCACCGACTGCCCACCCAGCGCCCTGGCGATCGCACTCGCCCGCGGCGGATCGATCAGCGAATCGGCCAACGCAGCCCACGTCGCCGGCAGCTCGTGCACCAACACCAGCGACCGCTCCGCCAGCACCGTCGCCGCCGTACGCGACACCCCAGCCACGACCGCCAGCTCATCGGCGAAGAACTCCCCCACCCCCACCGGAGCCGGCTCCGGCAACCAGCCCGCCACCGCATGCCCCGGCTCACCGTCACCCGGATCCGAGCAGGCCGGCCGACGGCGGGCCAACTCCGCCACCACCGCCGCCTCATAGGCGGCCAACTGCGCCCGCACATCCGCGATCGAGGCCAGCTCACCAGCCAGACCAGCGTCGGAGAACCCCGCCGGCTCCAACACCTCCGACAACCGGCTCCGACGCCGCGTCACCCCCGGCGGCAACGGAGGCAACGGAGCCGGCGCCGACCGGCGGGCACGCGACACCGTCACCCCCACCCCGAACCCACCGGCCTCGAACACACCCCGAACCTACGGCCGGGGTACGACAGTTCCTGCAGCTCATCGCGGCAGTCCGGGCTTGCGCTTCGGGCACCGTCCGACCTCCATGCGGGCGGCTGGACGAAGCAGCGCGACCGGACACAGCAGGGGCGGCCGGACGGACCAGAGACGGCCAGGTGGAACGGAAGGGACAGACGGACCAGGGCGACCGGAGGGAGCAACGCGACCGGACAGACGGCGACCGGACAGACGGCGACCGGACGAAGCAGAGCGACCAGACAGAGCAGAGGCGACCGGACAGAGGAGAGCGACCAGACAGAGCAGAGCGACCAGGCAGACGGAGCAGAGGCGGCCAGGTGGAGCGGAAGGGCCAGACAGAGCAGGGCCGACGCCTGTCAGATGCACAGCACAGCGCGCCGACAGCGAACTCCAGGTACCGGCCGTCCCCTACGGGGGTTCGGCGACTCCCCATGACACCGGAAACCGGTGGCCGCGCCGGCCGCCGCGGGGCACGGTGACGCCGTGACCGACGTGCGGATCGACGTCCCGCTGGTGCGCCGGCTGGTCGCCGCGCAGTTCCCCGCCTGGGCCGACCTGCCGGTGGTGCGGGTCGAGCCGGGTGGCTGGGACAACCGCACCTTCCGGCTCGGCACCGAGCTGCTCGTCCGGCTGCCCAGCGCGCAGGCCTACGCCGCGCAGGTGCGCAAGGAGCAGGAGTGGCTGCCCCGGCTGGCCCCGCACCTGCCGCTGCCGATCCCGGTCCCGCTCGGACGGGGCACGCCGGGCGAGGGCTTCCCGTGGCCGTGGTCGGTGCACCGCTGGCTGGACGGCGAGGACGCGGCCGCCGCCCCCGTGGCCGACCGGGTCGCGCTCGCCACCGACCTCGCCGCCTTCCTGACCGCCCTGCAGGACGTCGACCCCGCGGGCGGCCCACCGGCCGGACCGCACACCTGGCTCCGCGGCGCCCCGCTCACCGGGTACGACGCGCAGACCCGCCAGGCGATCGAGGTGCTCGGCGACACGATCGACGGCGCGGCCGCCGCGGCGGTCTGGGCCGACGCCCTGTCGACCAGCTGGGACCGGCCGCCGCGCTGGTTCCACGGCGACGTCGCGGCCGGCAACCTGCTGGTGCGCGACGGCCGGCTGGCCGCCGTCCTCGACTTCGGCACCTGCGGCGTCGGCGACCCGGCGTGCGACCTGGTCATCGCGTGGACGCTCCTGGACGGCGACAGCCGGGAGGCGTTCCGCGCCGGCCTGGACGTCGACGACGGCACCTGGGCCCGCGGCCGCGGCTGGGCGCTGTGGAAGTCGCTGATCGTGCACGCCGGGCTGATCGGGACGAACGCGGTCGAGCAGCGCGGCGCCGCGGCGACGCTGGCGGCCGTCCTGGGACCCACCGAGCGCAGGCCCGCATCGGCCGTAGGCGCGGCCGGCGGGCGGGCCGAGGACTAGAGGCGGGTGCCGCGGTGCAGGGCGACGACCCCGCCGGTCAGATCGCGCCACTCGACGCCGCCCCACCCGGCACCCTGCAGCCAGCGCGCCAGCTCCGGCTGCGGCGGCCACGCCCGGATCGACTCGGCCAGGTACACGTACGCCTCCGGGTTGCTGCTCACCGCCCGGGCGATCTGCGGCAGCGCGCGCATCAGGTACTCGGTGTAGACGGTGCGGAACGGCCGCCACACCGGGCTGGAGAACTCGCAGACCACCAGCGTGCCGCCCGGCCGGGTCACCCGGGCGAACTCGCGCAGCGCCGCCTGCGGGTCGGCCACGTTGCGCAGGCCGAAGGAGATGACCACGCCGTCCACGCTCTCGTCGGCCAGCGGCAGCGCCATGGCGTCGCCGGCGACCTTGGGCACCGGGCGCGAGGCCCCGGCCCGGAGCATGCCCTGGGAGAAGTCGCAGGCGATGGCGTGCACCCCGCCGGCCGCGAGCTCGACGGTGGAGACGGCCGTGCCGGCGGCGACGTCCAGGACGGTCGAGCCGGGGCGGGCGCCGAGCGCCTCGCGGGTGGCCCGCCGCCAGCCGGCGTCCAGGCCGCCGGAGAGCACCGTGTTGGTCAGGTCGTACCGGCCGGCGACCCGGTCGAACATCGCGGCGACCTCCGCCGGGCGCTTGTCCAGCCCGGCCCGCACCCCCGCCGCCTCAGGTCCTCCAAAGGTCGCCACGTCGGCGACGCTACCTGCGCCCCTCCTACGCTGGAGCGGTGACCACGGCAGCCGTCAGCACCACCGAGGGCAAGGCCGCCGTCACCACCACCCCGCTGGGCGCCCGCCGCACCCCGCTGCTCACCCTGCTCCCCCGGGACGGCGCCCTGGCCTGGGTGCGCCGCGGCGAGGGCCTGGTCGCCTGGGGCGAGGCCGACCGGCTGGAGGTCTCCGGGCCCGGCGCGCTGGCCGAGGCCGCCGCCTGGTGGGCCGACCGCTGCGCCCGCACCGTCGTCGACGACCCGCTCGGCGTGCCCGGCTCCGGCCCGGTCGTGTTCGGCTCGATCGCCTTCGACACCGCGGCCGGGACGTCGGTGTTCGTCGTCCCGGAGGTCGTGGTCGGCCGGCGCGACGGGCAGACCTGGGTGACCGTCACCGGGGACGCCGACGACCACCACGCGGTGGTCGAGACCTCACCGCAGCACGCCGCCACCTCCATCGGCCGGCTGGCCTACGCCGACGGCGCCCTGGACCCGATGGCCTGGTGCGGCGCCGTGGCCAGGGCGGTCGCCCGGATCGGCGCCGGGGAGCTGGACAAGGTGGTGCTCGCCCGCGACCTGCTGGTCACCGCCGACCGCCCGCTGGACCCCCGGCGGCTGCTGCTCCGGCTGGCCGACCGGTTCCCCGACACCTGGACCTTCGCGGTCGACGGCCTGCTCGGCGCCACCCCCGAGCTGCTGCTGCGGCGCACCGGCCGCGACATCGACTCCCGGGTCCTGGCCGGCACCGCCCCCCGCGGCGCCGGCCCCGAGGACGACCGCCTGGCCGCCGACCTGCAGGCCTCGGCCAAGGACCACGCCGAGCACGCCTACGCCGTCGACTCCCTGGCCGACGCGCTGCGCCCGCACGTCGAGGAGCTGGTCGTGCCCGCCCAGCCGGAGGTGCTCACGCTGCCCAACGTGCGGCACCTGGCCAGCGACGTCCGCGGCCGCCAGCGGGACGGCGACGCCGCCGGGCTGCTCGAGCTGGTCGGCGCCGTGCACCCCACCGCCGCGGTCTGCGGCAGCCCGCGGGCCACGGCGGCCCGGGTGATCGGCGAGCTGGAGGGGATGGACCGCGGGCGGTACGCCGGCCCGGTGGGCTGGCTGGACTCCCGCGGGGACGGCGAGTTCGGGCTGGCGCTGCGCTGCGCGGAGCTGACCGGCGCCGACGGCGGCCGGCAGGCGCGGCTGTTCGCCGGCTGCGGGATCGTCGCCGGCTCCGACCCGATCGCCGAGCTCGCCGAGACCCAGGCCAAGTTCGCCGCCTTCCAGGCTGCGCTGGAGGACTGAGCGACCTCCCCCGGACGGGGTGGACGGACCGGCGGATGACCCGGTCAGGTGAAGACAGCGCGTCGATGTTCCGAAACGCTCCAGGTCAGCATCACCGACCGAGGGACCCAGGACATGGCCAGCTGGACGGCGCACCACCGCGGCAGGACCGTCGCCACCGCGTGGCTGCTGCTCGCCGCCGTCCTGGTCTCGGTGGTCGTCGTGACCGACGGGACGACGTTCGCCTCCGTCACCTACCAGGTCGTCACCGTCGGGGCCGCCGTCGCCGCCTGGGTCGGGGTGCGGCGCCGCTCGGCCGGCCGCGCCGGCCGCTGGTTCGCCGCCACCGTCACCCTCAACGCGGTCGGCGACGTGGTCTGGCAGGTGCAGTCCTGGGTCGCGGGCAGCGCACCGGACGTGTCGCTGGGCGACCCGGCCTACCTCGCCTCCTACGTCGCCCTGGGCATCGCGCTCACGCTGTACGCCCGCGACGACGACGCCGGCGACCGGGCGCGGTTCCACTCGCTGCTCGACGGCGCCGCCGTGCTCGTGGTCGCCCTCCTCGTCGTCTGGCAGAGCTCGGTGCAGTCCACCCTGACCGACGACACCCTGCCGCTCCTCACCAAGGTCGCCTGGGCGGCGTACCCGGTGCTGGACGCGGTGGCCCTCGGGCTCGTCGTCCGCGGGGTGGTGCTGCGCTCGCAGCTCACCCGGCCCGCCCTGCTGCTGGGCCTCGGCACGGCGGCGTGGCTGGGCTCGGACATGGCCTGGCTGCTGCTGGCCTCCGCGGAGACCGTCAGCGGCTGGCTGGACGCCGGCTGGCTGGTCGGGGCGCTGCTGCTGGCGGCCGTGCCGTGGGCGACGCGGCAGGGCCCCGCCGGGCGGGCGCGGGAGTCGTCGGACACGGTCGTCGGTCGGGTGCGGATGGTCCTGGCGTTCCTGCCGCTGCTGGTCCCCGGCGCGTTCGAGGTGCGGGCGTGGCTGACGGGCACCGACATCGACCCGCTCCCCGGCCTGCTCGCCACCGTCACGCTGACCGCCCTGATGGTCGTCCGTGCCCAGCGGCTGCTCTCCGACAGCGCCCGCGCCCGGGCGCTGGTGGACTCCCAGGCCCGGCGGTTCGAGGCGCTGGCCGTCAACTCCTCGGACGCCGTGGTGGTCGTCGACCTGGCCGGCCGGCTCACCGCCGACTCCACCACGCTCACCGACATGCTCGGCCGGCCGGCGTCGGCCGGGTGCTCGCTGCCCGACCTGCTGGGCGGGCTGGGCATCGACCCGGCCGACGTGCGCGCGGTGCTGGACCGGGCCGGCTCCGTGCCGGGTGAGCCGGTGGAGCTCGAGCTGCGTGGCGGACACCCCCGCGGCGGGGTGGTGTGGCTGGGCGGCCGGGCGGTGGACCTGCTCAGCGACCCGGACGTCGGCGGGATCGTGGTCGGCGTGTACGACATCACCGCCCGCAAGGAGGCCGAGCAGGAGCTGGCCCACCAGGCCTTCTACGACGGCCTGACCGGGCTGGCCAACCGCTCGCTGTTCCTCGACCACACCGAGCAGGCGCTGCGCCGGGCGGGCCGCAACGGCACCGCCCCGATCGTGCTCTGCCTGGACCTCGACGGCTTCAAGGACGTCAACGACAGCCTCGGCCACCTCGCCGGCGACGAGCTGCTGCGGACGGTCGCCGGCCGGCTGCTCGGCGTGGTCCGCGCCGCGGACACCGTCTCCCGGCTGGGCGGCGACGAGTTCGCCGTGCTCGTCGACGACACCCGCGGCGGGCTGCCGGCCGCCGCCTCGCTGGCCGAACGGCTGCTGCGGGTGATCGGCGAGCCGGTGGACCTGGGCGGCCACCGGGTGACCGTCGGCGCGAGCATCGGCATCGTCGCCGCCGAACCCGAGGCCACCCCACTGTCGCTGTTCCGGGACGCCGACATCGCCATGTACCGGGCCAAGGCCGCCGGCCGCGCCACCTGGGTGGTCTTCGACCCGGAGATGCGCGCCGCCGCGCTGGAGCGGATCGAGCTGGAGCGGGAGCTGGGCGGGGCGCTGGCCGCCGGCCAGCTGCGGCTGGTCTACCAGCCGGTCGTGGACCTGCAGACCGAACGGGTCGTCGGGTTCGAGGCCCTGCTGCGCTGGCAGCACCCCACGCTGGGCGCGATCGGGCCGGACCGGTTCGTCCCGGTCGCCGAGGACTCCGGCCACATCGTGCCGATCGGCCGCTGGGTGCTGGCCGAGGCCACCCGCACCGCCGCCCGGTGGCAGCGCGCGCACCCCGGGTCGCCGCCGCTGTCGATGGCGGTGAACGTCTCCGCGCGGCAGCTGGCCGGCGGCACGCTGGTCGAGCAGGTCGCCGAGGCGCTGACCGCCAGCGGCATCGCGCCGTCCTCACTGGTGCTGGAGGTGACCGAGACGGCGCTGGTCACCGACCCGGACGCGGTGGCCGAGCGGCTGTCGGAGCTGCGCGCCCTGGGCACCCGGCTGGCGCTGGACGACTTCGGCACCGGCTACTCGTCGCTGAGCTACCTGCGGCAGTTCGACGTGGACGTGCTCAAGATCGACCGCTCCTTCGTCGGCCTGCTCGACGAGGCCGGCGCGGACGCCGCGATCGTGCACGGCCTGGTCCAGCTGGGCCGCACGCTGGGGCTGGAGGTCGTCGCCGAGGGCGTGGAGACCGGCGCCCAGCGCGACCTGCTGCGCGCCGAGCGCTGCGACCTGGCCCAGGGCTGGCTGTTCGCCAAGCCGCTGGAGGCCGCGGAGGCCGAGCAGCTGCTGCAGTCCCAGGCGGCCCCGGCGACCGACCTGCGCCCGCTCGCCCAGAGCTAGGGCTGCAGCTCGGCCAGCGCCGCCGCGGCAGCCTCGCGCAGCCGCACCGCCAGCGCGGCCTCGGCCGCGGCGTCGGTGCGGACGACGACCACCCGCGGCCCGCCTGCGCCGAGCGCCGCCACCAGCTGCGCGGCGTCGCTGACCGCGGTCGCCGCCCAGCCCAGCGACCGGGCCACCGCGACCAGGTCGCGGCCGTGCGGCGTGCCGAACACCCGCTGGTAGCTGGCCGCGTACTGCGGCTGCCCCGGCTCCAGCTGGGCGAAGATCCCGCCCCCGTCGTTGTCCGGGACGACGACGGTGAGGTCCGGCCGCGGCTCGCCGGAGCCGGGCAGCAGCCCGGTCAGGTCGTGCAGGAAGGTCAGGTCGCCCATCAGCGCGAACGCCGGGCCGCCACCGGCGCCCTGGTGGGCCAGCGCCGCACCGACCGCGGTGGAGATCGTGCCGTCGATCCCGGCGACGCCCCGGTTGGCCAGCACGGTCAACCCCGGGCGCGGGACGGCGAGCCGGTCGACGTCACGCACCGGCGTCGAGGAGCCGAGCACCAGCAGCGCCCCGGCGGGCAGCGTGGCGACCAGGTCGCGGGCCAGCCGCGCGGCGGTCAGCCCCCGGCCGGCGTGCTCGTCGAGCTCGGCGTCCACCGCCCGGCCCACCCGGGCGGCCGCGTCGGCCCAGGCCGCGGCCCAGCCCCCGGCCACCGAACCCGCCGCCGGACGCGGGCCCACCTCGCGCAGCGCCAGGCCCGGGTCGAGCTGCGCGCTGCCGACCACGCTGCTCCCCCGCCCCGGGTCGGCCCAGCGCGGCGTCGGGCCGTAGGTCTCCACGCTCACCGCCGGGTCGCCCAGCAGCGCGTTGACCGGCCGGGACAGCGTCGGCCGGCCGACCACCACGACCCGGTCGGGGCGGTGCGCGGCCAGCCAGTCAGCGGCGCCCAGCAGCAGCGCCGGCCCGCGGAGCGCACCGGCGGCACCCCAGGCGCCGCTGCTCGGCTCGGCCAGCACCGGCCAGCCGCGCTGGTCGGCGACGACCGCCGCAGCCCGCCCGACCGCGGACGGCGCATCGCCGGCGACCAGCAGCGTGCGGGCGCCCCCGGCCGGGTCGACGCCGGTCAGCGGGGCGCTGCGCCGGGCGCTGCCGTCGGTGACCGCCGTGGTCCACGGCGCCCCGCCCGGCCGGCCGGCGAACTCCCCCGCGGGCAGCGCCGGCCGGACGCCGGGCGCGGCGTCGGTGGGCATCAGCGGTTCGCGCAGGGCCAGGTTGAGGTGCACCGGGCCCGGGTCACCGGACAGCTCGCCGCGGGCGACCAGCAGCGCCTTGGCCACCACCGACCGCCAGTACCGGTTCTGCGCGGCCTCCCGGCCGGGCTCGGGCACCCCGACGTCCAGCGCCCAGCGCACCGCGCCGCCGTAGAGCCCGACCTGGTCGATCGTCTGGTTCGCGCCGGTGGCCCGCAGCTCCGGCGGCCGGTCGGCGGTGAGCGCGAGCAGCGGCACCCCGCTCTCGTGCGCCTCCAGCACCGCCGCGTGCAGGTGCGCGGTCGCCGTCCCGGAGGTGGTGAGCACCGGCACCGGGCGGCCGGCGGACTTGGCCAGCCCCAGCGCCAGGAAGGACGCCGTCCGCTCGTCGATCCGCACGTGCAGCCGCAGCCGGCCGGCCACCTCGGCGTCGGCCAGCGCCAGCGCCACCGGTGCCGACCGCGAGCCGGGCGCGACGACCGCGTCGGTGACGCCGCCGCGGACCAGCTCGTCGACCAGCACCCGGGCGAAGGCGGTGCTCGGGTTCACCGGGCCTGCACCGCCGCCAGCCGGGCGCGCCAGCGCTGCTGGGTGTCCGGGTCGGCGGCCACCTCGGCCAGCCGGTCGGGCACCGGACGCACCACCGGCAGCGCACCGTCGACCGGCAGCAGCGGCTCGCTGGTCACGTCGCCGGTGAACAGCGCCACGGTGGCCAGCCCGCAGGCGAACGGCAGCTCCGGCAGCGCCGCGGCCAGCGCGACCCCGGCGGCGATGCCGACCGAGCTCTCCAGCGCGGAGGAGACCACGCAGGGCAGCCCGTGCGCCTCGGCCACCGCGAGCGCGGCCCGCACCCCACCCAGCGGCTGCACCTTGAGCACCACCACGTCGGCGGCCTCGCGCAGGTCGACCCGCAGCGGGTCGGCGGCGCGGCGGACCACCTCGTCGGCGGCGATCCGGACGTCGACCCGCCGGCGCACCGCGGCCAGCTCCTCGACGGTCGCGCAGGGCTGCTCGACGTACTCCAGGCCGGCCCGGTCCAGCGCGGTGATCCGGCGGACCGCGGTGTCGACGTCCCAGGCGGTGTTCGCGTCGACCCGGATCGCGCCGTCCGGCCCGAGCGCGTCGCGCACCGCCTCCACCCGCGCCTCGTCCTCGGCCTCGGACTGCCCGGGCTCGGCCACCTTCACCTTCGCCGTGCGGCAACCCGACGCGGCCACGATCGCGTGCGCCTGCGCCGGCCCCACCGCAGGCACCGTCACGTTCACCGGCACCGCCGCGCGCACCGGGTCGGGCCAGCCCAGGACGGCGGCCTCGTGCGCGCTCCGCCACCACCGGCGGCTCTCGGCGACGTCGTAGTCCCAGAACGGGGAGAACTCGCCCCAGCCGGCCGGGCCCTGCACCAGCACGCCGTCGCGGGTGTCGATGCCGCGGAAGCGGGTGCGCATCGGCACCGACCAGACGTGCGCCGCCAGCGGGTCGACGGCGTCGGACGGGGCGGTGACCACGGACGACAGCCTAGGCGCGGTCCGGCGGACACCCGGCGACGCTGCTGGTGCGCCGACCGGGCGCCGCCTAGCGTGCAGTCCGCGCCGTCCGGCGCCCGAGAACCCGGAGGTCACCGTGGCCCACTCGACGGCCCCACGGACCGTCCCCGCCGACCGCAGCCCCCGCGGTCCCGGGCTGCCGGTGCGCTGCGGCGTGCGCGGGTGCGCCTGCGAGGACCCGCGGCAGCTGCTCAACGCCGCCAACGTGGTCACCGTCGTCCGCACGGTCGCCTCGCTGGCGCTGGTGGCCACCGCCGCCGTGCAGCACTCCTGGCCCTGGCTGCTGGCCGGCTACCTGACCTACTGGATCGGCGACTCCGCCGACGGCAACATCGCCCGCTGGCGCGACCAGGAGACCCGCTTCGGCGCCGTCTTCGACGTGGTCTGCGACCGGGTCAACTGCGTGAGCTGCGCGATCGTGTTCCTCCAGTTCGTCGACGCACCCTGGCCGATCGCGGTGTTCCTGTTCCAGTTCGTGGTGGTCGACCTGCCGTTGACGCTGCTGCCGATGCGCTGGCCGGTGCTCTCGCCGAACTACTTCTTCCTGATCGACCGGCTCGCCTACACGCTCAACTGGCACGTGGTCGCCAAGGTCACCAACACCACCCTGCTGATCACCCTGCTGGTGGTGCTGCCCGACCAGCAGTGGGTCGCCCTGGTCGCCGCGTCGACCGTGCTGGCGATCAAGATCTGGTCGCTGGGCCGGGTGCTGCGCCTGCAGGTCCCGACGGACACGCCGCACGTGCCGCAGGGCGCCGCCACCCGTGCCTGACGCCGGCACGATCGGCCTGATCGCGCTCGGCCTGGTGGTCGGCGCGGTCTCCGCCGTCACCCCGTTCCTCCCGGTCGAGGCCTACGTGATCGGCCTGGCCGTCGCCGAGTCCCCGCCCGTGGCGGTCGCCGGTGCGGTCGCCGCGGCCATCGGCCAGACCGTGGGCAAGGTCGTGCTGTTCACCGCGGCCCGGGGGGCGGCCACCTCCCGGTGGTCGCAGAAGCTGCGCGACCGCGGCGCCCAGGAGGCCGCGGAGATCGCCGCCGCCGAGGAGGCCGGGGAGCCGCCACCGGGTGGACCGGTGAAGCGGGCGCTGCGGCCGGTGGGGCGCTGGCTCACGCGGGTCAACGCCGTCGGCATCCGGCTGCTGAGCGGCCGCTGGGGCCCGGGCGTGGTGCTGCTCAGCGGGTCGGTCGGCATCCCGCCGCTGCTGGCGATCGCCTTCTACGCGGGCACCTCGAAGATGAGCCTGCGGGCGTTCGTCGTCACCTGCCTGGCCGGGCGCGCCATCCGGTTCGTCGTCCTCGCGCTGGTGCCCGACCTGTTCTGAGCTGCGTCCGACCTGTTCGGGGAGGCCGCCGTAGCCTGACTCCTCGTGCACCGCCAGCTGACCCTCGTGGCCGCGCCGCCGCCCGAGGCGGCCGCGGCGGTGCTGACCACCGTGTGGCCGGCGCTGCGCCACGCCCTGGACGGTGCGGCGCCGCTGGCCGTGCTGCCCGCCGGCACCGGCCCGGCCGACACCGCCCGCGCCGTGCTGGCACCCGACCACCCGCTGGAGCCCGGCACCGACCTGGTCGTGGTGACCTCCGGGTCGACCGGCACCGGCAAGGGCGTGCTGCTGTCCGCCGCCGCGCTGCGGGCCTCGGCCACCGCCACCCTCGACCGGCTGGGCGGCCCGGGCAGCTGGCTGCTGGCGCTGCCGACCTCGGCGATCGGCGGGCTGCAGGTGCTCGTGCGCAGCGCGCTGGCCGGCCGGGAGCCCGCCGTCCTCACCCGCGGCTCGACCCTGGCCGAGGCCGCCGGCCGGCTGCCGGCCGGGGACCGCCGGTACACCGCGCTGGTGCCCACCCAGCTGCGCCGGTACCTCACCGACGAGCCGGAGGTGCTCGCCTCCTTCGACGGCGTGCTGGTCGGCGGCGCCGCCACCGACCCCGGCCTGCTGGACGACGCCCGGGCGGCCGGGGTGCGGGTGCTCCAGACCTACGGGATGAGCGAGACCGCCGGTGGCTGCGTCTACGACGGCGTGCCGCTGGCCGGGGTGTCGGTGCGGGTGGCCGAGGGCGTCGAGCTGGCCGGCCCGGTGCTGGCGCACGGCTACCGGCGCGACCCGGCCGGCACCGCCGCCGCGTTCGTCGACGGCTGGTTCCGCACCCGGGACGCCGGCGCGGTGGACGGCGGCCGGCTCACCGTGCACGGCCGGCTGGACGACGTGCTGATCAGCGGCGGGGTCAACGTCGCCCCGCAGGCGGTCGAGGCGGTGCTGCGCGAGCACCCCGCGGTCGCCGACGCCGTGGTCACCGGGCTGCCCGACCCGGAGTGGGGCCAGCGGGTGGTCGCGGCCGTCGTCGCCGCCCCCGGTGCGGTGCCCGAGCTGGCCGGGCTGCGGCCATGGGTGGCCGCCCGCCTCGGTGCGGCCGCGGCGCCCCGGGAGCTCGTGCTGATCGGCGCCGTCCCGACCCTGCACACCGGCAAGCCCGACCGCCGGGCGGTCGCCGCCCTGCTCATCGAACGCACGACCACCGGACGCACGCCGAAGGGAACCGACTGATGGCCACCCCCGCCCAGTGGCTGGAGGGGGCGCGCCCCCGCACGCTGCCCGCCGCGCTCGCGCCGGTGCTCGTCGGCACCGGCGCCGCCGCCGCGCTCGACGGCTTCCGGCTGCTGCCGGCGCTGCTCGCCCTGGTCGTCGCGCTGGCGCTGCAGGTGGCGGTCAACTACGCCAACGACTTCTCCGACGGCAAGCGCGGCACCGACGCCGACCGGGTCGGCCCGATGCGGCTGGTCGGCTCCGGGGCGGCCACCCCGCGGCAGGTGCTGGTCGCGGCGCTGCTGTCGTTCGCGGTGGCCGGCCTGGCGGGGCTCGCGCTGGCGGCGGTGTCCAGCTGGTGGCTGGTCGCGGTGGGTGCGGTGAGCATCCTGGCCGCCTGGACCTACACCGGCGGGCCGATCCCCTACGGCTACCGGGCGCTGGGCGAGGTGTTCGTCTTCGTGTTCTTCGGCCTGGTGGCCGTCGTCGGGACGACGTTCGCCCAGACCGAGTCGCTGGACGGGCTGGCCTTCGCCGCCGCGGTGCCGATCGGGCTGTGCTCGGTGGCGCTGCTGGTGGTCAACAACCTGCGCGACGTGCACGGCGACGCCGCCGTCGGCAAGCGCACCCTGGCCGTGCTGCTCGGCGAGGCACGCACCCGGGTGTTCTTCACCGGGCTGCTGGTGGTCGCCTTCGCCGTGGTGGTCGCGATCGGCGTGGCCCGGCCGTGGGCGCTGCTCGCGCTGCTGGCCGCGCCGCTGGCGGTCCCACCGGTGCGCACCGTCCTCGGCGGCGGCCGGGGCCCGGTGCTGATCGGCGCGCTCAAGGCCACCGGCCAGGTCACCCTGGCCACCGGCGTCCTCCTCGGCCTCGGCCTCGCCCTCAGTTAGGCCCCGTCCCGGGGCCCGCCCTGAGCGTGCGAAGGGTGGGGAGGACGGGGTCCTTCGTCCCGCTGCCCTCGGCCCCGCTGCAGGGCCCCGCCGCGTGCGGAGCGCGTGGCGGGGGGCAGCGGGGTCCTTCCTCAGTCGGGGTCGGTGCCGCGGAGCTCGGCGCGCAGCGCCTCCTTGCGCTCGGCGCGGAGCACCAGCGCGTTGGTCAGCTGCTGGCGCACCCGGCCCAGCGCCAGGTAGGAGACCGGCATCGCCAGCAGCACGCCGAAGAGGAAACCCGGGGTGCCGGGCAGCCCGAGCACCCACAGCAGCGCGACCAGCGCGGCGGCGATCGCCAGCCGGCCCAGGGTGTAGAGCGCCAGCCACTGCGCCACCTTCGGCTCACCCGTCGCCCCGCCCGCGGGCGCGGTCGCCCCGGTCGCGTTGCCCTGCGGTGCCCTGTCCTGCTCAGCCACGACGGCCCTCCCACTTGGTCGAGAGGACGACGGTGGTGCGGGTGCGCGCCACCCCTCTGATCCGGTTCAACGCGCTGATGGTGTCCTCGAGTGCCCGGATGTCGGGGACGCGCACCTTGAGCACGTACCCCTCGCTCCCGGCGACCCGCCAGCAGTCCTCGACCGAGGGCAGCTCGCCCAGGGCCTCCTCCAGGCCGGTGTCGTCGACCTGGTCGCTCTCAATCACCCCGACCAGGGCCGTGACCCCCAGGCCCACCGCGGCCGGGTCGACGACCGCGCGGTAGCCGGTGATGACCCCGGCAGCCTCGAGCTTGCCGATCCGCTCGTGCACCGAGGGCGCCGAGAGGCCGACCTGCCGCGCCAGCTCGGCGTAGCTGGCCCGGCCGTTGGCCCGCAGCAGGCTGATCAACTGCTCGTCCACCGCGTCGATGACGGCCTCCGGTCTGGTCTGCGGGTGCGCCGACGACGCCCGGTCGTGGCGGTGCTGGGACGGGTCCGGCCCCCGTGGGGCGAGATCACCGGGTCCGAGTATCGCCGCGGTCGTACATTGGGAGGCGACGAGGGGGGGGTGGCCTGATGGTCTTCCTGGTGATGCTGGTGATCGCGGTGGCCGTGGTCGTGCTGGTGATGCGGGCGGCGTCCGCGCAGGGCGGCGGTCCCGGGGGTGTCGACCGGCCCGGTCGCCCGCCGCGGCCGACGCGTCCGCCCCGTGGGCAGCGCCCCACCCGGCCGGTGGCGCCGGACGACGACCCGGAGTTCCTGCGCGAGCTCGAACGGCGCACCCGCCGGGACGACGGCAGCCTGAGCTGACCGCCGGCCCCCGAGGGGGCCGCTCCCGACGGACGACGAGCCGTCAGCCCTCCCTGGGCTGACGGCTCGTGGCGTCTCGTGGCCGGGCTGTGCGCCGACTGTGCTCCACCAGGTGCTCCGGCCAGGCCCGGCGCCCGGCCCGGTCCCCGGTCGGCCGGTGGCCGCGCCGGCTACGCGGCGGTGGTCTCCTGGGCCGGGTCGGTGGTCGCCGGGGCGCCGCCACCGAACAGGCGTCGCCAGCCGAGCTTGCGCCGGGCCGGCCGTGTCTCGGCGCCGGCCCGGGCGTCGGCCGGCTGGTCGGCCGCGGTGCGGGCGGCGTCCTCGGTGCCGGCGGCGTCCTCGGTGCCGGCGGGCCAGCCGAGGCCGGTGCCCTCGCCGGGCTCACCCGGCCAGCCGAGGCCGCCCGGCTGCCCGTCGGAGGCCCGGGGTGCACCGGCCAGGTGCCGCGGCTCCCCCGGCTCGACGGTCGCCGACTGCTGCAGCGCGGCTGCGACGAGCGGGTGCACACCGGCCCCGTCGCCGGCCGCGTGCCTACCCACGGTGATCCCCACGGCGCTCGGTCATGCGGTCAGGATGCCACGATCCGCATGCCACGGGCGAGCCGCGGACGTACCGCACGGTGTCGTTTCACCCGTGCGTGACGGTCAGTGAGCGGCCGGGTCGCCCGGTCGGGTCAGCTGACCCCGCCGTAGCTGTGCAGCCCGGTGGAGACCAGGTTGACGAACAGCAGGTTGAAGATCATCACGACCAGCCCGACTACGTTCACCCACGCCGACGGGCGACCGCGCCACCCCGAGGTCGTCCGGGCGTGCAGGTAGGCGGCGTAGACCACCCACGCGATGAACGCCCAGGTCTCCTTCGGGTCCCAGCCCCAGAAGCGGCCCCAGGCGCTCTCCGCCCAGATCGCGCCGGCGATGACGGCGAAGGTCCAGATCGGGAAGCCGAACACCGCGGTGCGGTGCGCGGTGCGGTCCAGCGCCGCGGCCGAGGGCAGCCGGTCCAGCAGCGAGGACCCGCCGGCGACCTCCCCGGTGGCGACGCGCTCGTCGTGCCGGGAGCGCAGCAGGAACAGCAGGCTCGCGATGCCGCTGACGAAGAAGATGCCGAAGCCCAGCGTCGCGGTGCTGACGTGCACGGCCAGCCACGACGAGCGGAGCGCGGCGACCAGCGGGCCGGTCTCGACGTAGAGGAAGAGCCCGATGAGCACCATGGAGAGCACCACGGGGCCGAGCACGAAGACGCCGATGTGCCGCAGGGCCGGCGCGCGGACGGCGAGCACGCCGTAGGCGACCACGGCCACCAGCACGACGGCGGTGGAGAACTCGTACATGTTGCCCCACGGCAACCGGTCGGCGGCCAGCCCGCGGCAGACCAGCACCGCCGTGTGGGTGAGCGCGCCCAGGCCGGTGAGCACCATCGCCACCAGACCCAGCCGGCGGGCACGGGCCGGTTCGGCCGCTGCGGCGTCCGGCCCGGCGACGGTCGCGCCGTCCGCGGGCGCGCCGCCGGCGGCGACCAGCTGGCGCGCACGTGCCGGGCGGCCGAAGGCCAGCTCGGCGCAGAAGGCGACCACCGCGAGGGAGTACAGCGCGACGGTGATGGAGAAGAACGTGTCGGACAGCGTGGCCAGCGACTCGTCGATCACGACGGCGGTGCCTCCTCGGCGGACGGGCTGGATGCGGGTGCGCGAGCCGCCAGGGCGGTGCGCAGGTCGTCGGTGAGCGCGGCGAACCGTGGCCCGGTGTCGGCGCTGCCCCGGGTCAGCGAGCCGATCGAGAGCACGGTACCCCCGCCGTCGGGCGCCGGGCCGACGCGGGCGAAGACCCGCTCGCGACGCACCAGCAGCATGCCCAGCAGGCCGACCAGCACGGCGATCGAGGCACCGAGCACCCAGACCTGGCCGGGGTCGTGCGAGACCTGCAGCGCGGCGAACTGCTGGTACCCGCTGAAGGTGACCACCGTGCCGTCGGGCAGCGTCAGCGACTCCCCCACCACCAGGTTCGCCCGGGCCTGCTCGGTCAGCGAGCCGCGGTCGATCAGCCGCTGGTCGAGTGAGTAGACCGACTGCGCCAGCCCGGAGTCCAGGCCCAGGTAGCCGGTGTAGACGATGATCCCGACCTGCGGGTCCAGCGGCCGGGGGTCGACCGAGGTGACCACCCCGGCCTGCAGCACACCGGTGGGGGCGAAGAAGCCCTCGATGGCCAGCTGGTCGGTGCGGCCCGCGCCCAGGTCGGGGAGCTTCAGCACGCCCTGGCTGAGCATCGTGCCCTGGTCGGCCGGGAGGAACGGCGCGGACAGGTCGGAGAACGTCGTCCCGTCGGGCAGGGTGACGCTGAACTCCGGGCTGTAGCCGTGGCCGGTGACGTACACCCGGTCGCCGTCGACCCGCAGCGGGTCGTTGACGCCGATCGTGGTGTCCACCGGTTCGCCGCCGTCCAGCTCGTAGGTGAGGTCGGCGGTGTAGGAGGCGGCGGTGAGGTCGTCCTCGTACTCGGCCCGGAAGTCGGCCAGGTCGACGCAGAGCGGCGAGAGCTCGGCGCTGTCGACCAGCGGGCCGGCGGAGTAGGTGTCGTACTGCTGGAAGGCGTTGCAGAAGCCCTGGCCCTCGGTGACCAGGATGCTGCCCTCGTAGCCCCACATCTTCCCGCCGGCCAGGCCGAGCAGCAGGGCGAGCAGCGACAGGTGGAAGAGCACGTTGCCGGTCTCGCGCAGGTAGCCCTTCTCCGCCGACACCTCCGGACCGGACCTCCCGTCCCGGCGGGCCACCCGGAACCGGCGGACCCGCAGCTCCTCCTCCACCGCGTCGAGCGCGGCCGGGCCGGCCAGCGGGGTGGGCAGCTCGGCGTGCTCGGGCAGCCGGTGCAGGTGCCGGGGGGCCATCGGCGGCGGCGCGGTCAGCGAGCGGGCGTGCTCCAGCGCCCGGGGCAGCACGCAGCCGATCAGCGAGATGAACAGCAGCAGGTAGATCGCGGCGAACCACGGCGAGCTGAAGACGTCGAACAGGAACAGCCGGTCCAGCCACGGCGCCAGCGTCGGGTGGTCGGCGAAGTACTGGGTGACGTTGCTCTGCGACAGGGAGCGCTGCGGCAGCAGCGAGCCCGGGATCGACGCGACGGCGAGCAGGAACAGCAGCACCAGTGCGGTGCGCATCGCGGTGAGCTGGCGCCACCAGCGCAGCAGCCGGGCCAGCACCCGGCGGCCGGGTGAGGGCGGGGACGGCGGGGTGGCCGGCGCGGCCGGCCGGGGCGGGGCGGTGGTGGTCACAGGAAGGACTCCCCCAGCCCGGCGGCGCCGATCCACGAGCGCAGCCACTGCATCATCTCGGTCCAGGCGCCGGTCACCAGCAGCAGGCCGACGGCGATGAGCACGAAGCCACCGACCCGGGTGACCGTGCGGGCGTTGCGGCGCAGGAACGACATCGCCCCGACCGCCCACCGGGCACCCAGCGCGACCAGCACGAACGGCACGCCCAGACCCAGGCAGTACGCGAGACCCAGGAACGCACCGCGCCCCACCGTCGCCTCGCTGAAGGCCAGGTTCTGCACGGCGGCCAGCGTCGGGCCCAGGCACGGCGTCCAGCCCAGGCCGAAGACGACGCCCAGCAGCGGCGCGCCGGCCAGGCCCACCGCGGGCCGCGCGGTGAGCCGGGCGGTGCGCTGGAGGAAGGGCAGCCAGCCCAGGAAGCCCAGCCCGACGACGACGGTGACCAGGCCCATCGCCCGGGTGATCACGTCGTTGTGCTCGAGCAGCAGCCGGCCCAGCCCGCCGACCGCGCTGCTGATCGCCACGAACACCACGGTGAAGCCGAGCACGAACAGCGACGCGCCGAGCACCATCCGGCCGCGCGGTGCGCGCTCGTCGACCGGCCGGACGGCGGTGGCCACGGTCGCCCCGCCTCCCCCGGCCGGGACGTCGGCGACCGGGGCGGTGCTCCGGGTGCCGCTGCCGACCAGGCCGGTGACGTAGGACAGGTAGCCGGGCACCAGCGGCAGCACGCACGGCGAGGCGAAGCTGATCAGCCCGGCGAGCGCGGCGACGGCCGCGGCGACCAGCAGCGGGCCGTCACCGATCAGCTCCCTGATCCCGTCGACCACGGCTCAGGCCTCCCCGGTCAGGGCGGCGAGCACCGATCGCAGGTCGTCCTGGCGCACCTCACCGGTGTACACCGCCGCGACCCGGCCGTCCGGGTCGAGCACGATCGTCGACGGGATGGCGTTGGCCGGGTAGTCGCGGAAGGCCAGCGCCACCTCACCGCGCGGGTCGTACAGCGAGGGGAAGGTGATCGCCTTGCTGTCCAGGAACGCCTGGGCCAGCTGCTCGCTGTCCTTGACGTTCAGGCCGAGGAACTGCACCCCCTCGTCCCGGACGTCGGCGTAGACCTCCTGGAACTCCGGCGTCTCCACCCGGCAGGGCGGGCACCAGGAGCCCCAGAAGTTCAGCACCGCCACGTCCCCGGACAGCTCCGCGGAGTCGAACCGGCCGCCGCCGAGCAGCTCGCCGGAGAACTCCGGGGCCGCGGCGCGCTCGTCCTCCGGGATGACCTCGCCGCTCGGGGTCGCCTCGACGAACCGGAACTCGCCGCCGTTGTTCACGTCCACCGCGTCGCCGCCGGTGGAGCACCCGGTGGCCAGCAGCGCCGCGGCCCCCAGAGCGGCCGCCAGCCGGCTACGCACCGGGCACCGCGTCGGGGTCGGTGGCGCCGGCCGGCTCGGCGTAGTCGATCCCGACCAGCCGGTCACCGTCGTAGGTCAGCGAGGTGACGCTGGCCAGGCCGCACTCGCGCCGGCGCGGGTCGTGCAGGTAACGGCGGCCCTCCAGGTGCAGCCGCACGGTCCAGATCGGCAGCTGGTGGCTCACGCACACCGCGGCGTGCCCGCGAGCGGCGTCCCGGGCGGTGGTGATCGCGCCGAGCATCCGGGCGGCGATCTCCCGGTACGGCTCGCCCCAGGACGGCGTCCACGGGTTGCGCAGCCGCCACCAGTTGGCCGGGTGGCGCAGCGCCCCGTCACCGACGCCGAAGGTCTTGCCCTCGAAGGAGTTGCCCGCCTCGATCAGCCGCTCGTCGGTGGCGATCTCCAGGCCGAGGGAGTCGGCGATCGGCCGCGCGGTCTGCTGGGCGCGCTCCAGCGGGCTGGCCACCAGGTGCGTGACGTCCCGGTCGGCGAACCAGGCGGCCGCGGTGCGGGCCATGCCCTCGCCGGCCTCGCTCAGCCGGTAGCCGGGCAGCCGGCCGTAGAGCACGCCGGCGGGGTTGTGCACCTCGCCGTGCCGCATCAGGTGGACGACGGTCCGTGAAGGGCCGAAGTCGCGATCTTGGCCCGGGGTCGGGTCGGTCACGGCTGCAGCTCCTGGGCGTCGGTGGAGACCGGCGAGGGCGCGGGGCCACCGGCGGCGGCCGCGGCGGCCTGCGCGGCGGCGGGCAGCGCGGCGAGCACGTGCTCCACCGCCTCGTCGTCCAGCGCAGCGCTGACGAACCACGCCTCGAACGCCGACGGCGGCAGGTACACCCCGCGGGCGAGCATGGCGTGGAAGAAGGCGGTGTGCGCGGCGACGTCCTGGGTGCGGGCGTCGGCGTAGTCGCGCACCTGCCGCTCGTCGGGCACGAAGAACACCGAGAACATCGACCCGGCCTGCTGCACCCGGTGCGGCACCCCGGCGGAGAAGAGCGCGGCACTGGCCGCGCCGCGCAGGGTGGCGGCGACCTGGTCGCAGTGCGCGTAGACGTCCTCGGTGCACAGCCGCAGCGTGGTGAGCCCGGCGGCGACGGCGACCGGGTTCCCGGCCAGCGTGCCGGCCTGGTAGACCGGGCCGGCCGGGGCCAGGTGGTCCATCACGTCGGCCCGGCCGCCGAAGGCCGCGGCCGGCATGCCGCCGCCCATGACCTTGCCGAAGGTGAACAGGTCGGCGTCCACCGGGTCGAGGCCGTACCAGCCGGCGCGGGACACCCGGAAGCCGGTCATCACCTCGTCGACCAGCAGCAGCGCGCCGTGCGCCGCGGTGATCCGGCGCAGCTGGGCGTTGAAGCCGTCCAGCGGCGGGACGACGCCCATGTTGCCCGGCGCGGCCTCGGTGACGACGACGGCGATCTGGTCACCGCGCTCGGCGAACACCGCCTCGACCGCGGCGACGTCGTTGTAGGGCAGCACGATCGTGTCGGCCGCGGCCCCGGTGGTGACGCCGGGGGTGTCGGGGAGCCCGAGCGTGGCGACGCCCGACCCGGCGGAGGCCAGCAGCGCGTCGACGTGGCCGTGGTAGCAGCCGGCGAACTTCACGACCAGCGGCCGGCCGGTGTACCCGCGGGCCAGCCGCACCGCCGACAGCACCGCCTCGGTGCCGGAGTTGACCAGCCGGACCCGCTCGACCGGGGCGACCCGGCCGGCGATCTCCTCGGCGAGCTCGGCCTCCGCGGCGGTGGGCGTGCCGAAGGTGAACCCGTTGCGCGCCGCGGCGGTGACGGCGGCGACGACCTCGGGGTGCGCGTGCCCGAGGATCATCGGCCCCCAGGAGGCGACGAGGTCGACGTAGCGGCGGCCGTCGGCGTCGGTCAGCCACGGCCCGGACGCGGAGGCCATGAACCGCGGGGTGCCCCCGACGGCCCGGAATGCGCGCACCGGGGAGTTGACGCCACCGGGCGTCACCCGGCCGGCCCGCTCGAACAGCTCTGCCGACACCGGGGCCTCGTACGGGTAGGGCTCAGTCACGGCCCCACTCTCCCAGGCCCGGCTGTGTCCGCGCCGCCGGCGGGGTGGGCGGTGAGCAGCGCCACGTCCAGCTCGCGCGGCGCACGGGTCGGGACGAGCACCGTCGTCCCGTCGGTGCGCCGCAGCGGCAGCCCGGCACGGCCCCGCGGCAGCGACCAGCCGCCGCCGAGCACGGGGGCCCCGGCGTCCACCCCGGCCGTGCCGGCACGGACCGCCTGCAGGTGCCCGGCGTCCACCGCGGTGAGCAGCACCCGCTCCCGGCCCACCCGCAGCGCGGCCTCGGGGCCACGTCCCTCCACCCGGACGGTCCACGTCCGGCGGGCCGCCAGGCAGCCGGCGGCCACCAGGCCCAGCACGAGCGCCACGACGGCCGCGACCACCAGACCGGGCACGCCCAGGGCCAGCGCGCCCACGGTCAGCACCGCCAGCGCGGCCGCGGTCAGCCAGAACGGCCGCCACGAGCCCCCGGGCTCGACGTAGGTCGCGTCCACGGTCCCTCCGCCCTCCACGGTGATGGGTCGGCCGCCCTCCAGGGGCCCGCGCCGAGCGTGCGAGGCGTGGGGGAAGGCCCCGTCCCGAGGCTCGCCCCGAGCGTGCGAGGGGTGCGGAGGGCGGGGTCCTTCCACCTTCGTCAGCGCAGCCAGCGGGCGGCCTCGACCGCCCAGTAGGTGAGCACCGAGCCGGCACCGGCCCGCCGGATCGCGGTGAGCGTCTCCAGGACAGCCCGTTCGCGGTCGATCCAGCCGTTGGCGGCGGCCGCCTCGACCATCGCGTACTCCCCGCTCACCTGGTAGGCGCTGACCGGGACGTCGACGGCGTCGGCCACCTTCGCCACGATGTCCAGGTACGGCCCGGCCGGCTTCACCATGACGGCGTCGGCGCCCTCGGCGAGGTCCTGCGCCACCTCGCGCAGCGCCTCGTCGGTGTTCGGCGGGTCCATCTGGTAGGTCGAGCGGTCGCCGAACTGCGGCACCCCCTCGGCTGCCTCGCGGAAGGGCCCGTAGAAGCCGGAGGCGTACTTCGCGGCGTAGGCCAGGATCGGCGTCTCGGTGAACGCGGCGCTGTCCAGCCCGGCGCGGATCGCCGCCACCTGGCCGTCCATCATGCCGCTGGGGGCGATGACGTGCGCTCCGGCCTGGGCCTGGGCGATCGCCACGGCGGCGTACCGGTCCAGCGTCGGGTCGTTGTCCACGACCCCTGCGGGAGTGACCACGCCGCAGTGCCCGTGGTCGGTGTACTCGCACAGGCACAGGTCGGCCATCAGCACCAGCTGGTCGCCGAGGTCGGCGCGCAGCTGCTGCAGGGCGACGTTGACGATGCCGTCGGCGGCGTCGGCCTGCGAGCCGACGGCGTCCTTCTCCGCCGGGATGCCGAACAGCATCAGCCCGCTGATCCCCGCCTCGGCCGCCTCGGCGGCGGCCTTCCGCAGCGAGTCCAGGGTGTGCTGGACGACGCCGGGCATCGAGGTGATCGGCACCGGCTCGGTGATGTCCTGCTTGACGAACACCGGCAGCACCAGGTCGGCCGGCGCGAGCCGGGTCTGCGCCGTCCACCGGCGCATCGCCGGGGTCGACCGGAGCCGGCGCCCCCGGGCGAAGCCCGGGTTCGCCCCGCCCTGGCCGGAGGTCACTTCGACTCCCCGGCCTCCGCCTCGGCCCGCCGGGCCTGGGCGAACTCGGCCAGCGCGTCGACCAGCGGCCCCACGGCCGCCGTCTCGGGCTGGACGTCGACCCGCAGACCGAACTCCGTGGCGCTGGCCGCGGTGGCCGGGCCGATCACCGAGACGACGGTGCGGGCGTGCGGCTTGCCGGCGATGCCGACCAGGTTGCGCACCGTGGAGGACGAGGTGAAGCAGACGGCGTCGAAGCCACCGCCCTTGATCGCCTCGCGCACGGCGGCCGGCGGCGGCGCAGCCCGGACGGTGCGGTAGGCGGTGACGTCGTCGATCTCCCAGCCGCGCTCCTTGAGCCCTGCGGCGAGGGTCTCGGTGGCGATGTCGGCGCGGGGCAGCAGCACCCGGTCGATCGGGTCGAACACGTCGTCGTACGGCGGGAAGTCGGCCAGCAGGCCCTCGCTGGACTGCTCCCCGGAGGGCACCAGCTCGGGCACGATGCCGAACTCGCGCACCGCGTCGGCGGTCTGCTGCCCGACGCAGGCGACCTTGACCCCGGCGAAGGCGCGCGCGTCCAGGCCGAGCTCGGTGAACTTCTCCCGCACCGCGCGGACGGCGTTGGTGGAGGTGAAGACGATCCAGCCGTAGCGACCGGTGACCAGGCCCTTGACGGCGCGGTCCATCTGGGCCGGGCTGCGCGGGGGCTCGACGGCGATGGTCGGCACCTCGACCGGCACGGCGCCGTAGGCGCGCAGTCGCTCGCTCATGTCGCCGGCCTGCTCCTTGGTGCGCGGCACCAGCACCCGCCAGCCGAACAGCGGCCGGCTCTCCCACCAGGAGAGCTTGGCGCGCTTGTCGACGGCCGCACCGACGGTGACCACGGCCGCGCCGCTGAGCGAGTCCAGCCCGGCGCTCTTCTCGGCGACCGCGGACAGCTTGGCGGCCACGCTCTTCTGCGCCGTCCCGGTGCCCTCGGTGGTGACCAGCACCGGGGTGTTGCCGGAGAGGCCGCCCTCGACCAGGCCGGCCGCCGTGCCGGCCAGCTGCTCGGCGTTGGCCTGCAGCACCAGCGGGCTGCCGGTGCCGGTCGCGGCGGCGGCCAGCGCCGCCAGGTCCACGGCGGCGTCGACCGCACGCAGGTCGGCGTGCACCGAGCCCGCGCCCAGCGGGACGCCGGCGTAGGCCGGCACCGCGGTGCCGACGGCGACGCCCGGGACGACGTCGAACGGCACGCTGGTGCGGGTGACGGCCAGCGCCTCCTTCACCACGGCGTCGCTGGTGAACGGGTCACCGGCGACCAGCCGGACGACGACCGAGCCGTTCTTGGCGGCGGCGACCGCGCCCTTGGCGACGTCGGCGGGCTCGCCGCTGACGGTGGTCAGCTCCAGGTCCGGGTGGGCCTCCTGCAGCGCCTCGCGCACGGCGGCGGAGACGTCCGGGTCGGCCAGCACCGTGTCGGCGCCGGCGATCGCGGCGCTGGCCCGGGCGGTCAGCAGCTCCGGGTCACCGGGCCCGGCGCCGACGAAGACGACCGTGCCCTTCCCGTTGCCGTTCTGCTTGCGTGAGCGCGTCATCGCGTGCTCCTGTTCCTGCCCCTGGTGGGGGTCGCTGCGGGTGGTACGGGACGAGTGGGGCGGGCGGCGCACCGGGCGCCGGCCGCGGGGTGGGGCCTCATCGGCACAGCGGAGCTCATCGGCCCAGCGCCATGAGGGTGGCGGCGCCGCGGTCGAGCAGCTCCTCGGCGAGCTGGCGGCCCAGCGCCTCGGCCTCCACGGCCGGCCCGGTGACCGAGCCCCGGACGCCGTCGCTGCCGTCGATCGCGGTGACCGAGGCCCGGAGGTAGAGCTCGGCGGTGCCGTCCTCGGCCTCGGCGAACTCGGCGTGCGCGGCGACCGGGGCGCTGCACCCGGCCTCCAGCGCAGCGAGCACCGAGCGCTCGGCGGCCACGCAGGCGCGGGCGGACGGGTCGTCGAGGGCGGCGAGCAGGTCGCGGACCCGGGTGTCGTCGGTGCGGCACTCGACGGCGAGTGCGCCCTGCGCCGGGGCCGGGAGCACCTGGATCGGGTCGAGCACCTCGGTGACCGCCGCCATCCGGTCGAGCCGGGCCAAGCCGGCCCGAGCCAGGACGACGGCGTCCAGCTCACCGGAGGTGACCTTGCCCATCCGGGTGTCGACGTTGCCGCGGATCGGCACGACGTCCAGCCCCAGCCCGAGGGCCCGCAGCTGCGCCATGCGGCGCGGTGCGCCGGTGCCCACCCGGGAGCCGGGGGGCAGCTCGCCGAGCGTGAGGCCGTCGCGGGCCACCAGCACGTCCCGCGGGTCCTGCCGCGGCGGGACGGCGGCCACGGTGAGCCCGGGGGCGGCCGCGGTCGGCAGGTCCTTGAAGCTGTGCACGGCCAGGTCGACGGTGCGGGCGTTCAGCGCGTCGCGCAGGGCGCTGACGAAGACGCCGGTGCCGCCGAGCTGGCTGATCGCCTCGGTCGAGCGGTCGCCGAAGGTGCTGACGTGCACCAGCTCGACGGGGACGCCGCTGGCCGCGGTCAGCGCATCGGCGACGTGCTGGGACTGGGTGAGCGCCAGCTGGCTGGCCCGGGTGCCCAGCCGCAGCGGGGCCTGCGCGGCGGTCACGGGGCACCGCCGTCGCGGGCGGCGTCGATCCGCGGGTCCAGCGCCGACAGCGGGGTGCCGGCCGGCAGCTGCGGGTCGACGGCGACGGCGTCGGAGAGGGTGGCCCGGTCGCCGTCCAGGCCGAGGCCGAACAGGGCGCGCAGGGCGTCGGCGTAGTCGGTGCCGCCGGGGGCGCCGGCCAGCTCCTTGACCCGCACGGTGGGCTCGTGCAGCAGCTTGTCGACCACCCGGCGCACGGTGCGGGCGATCTCGCTGCGCGCCTTCGCGTCCAGGTCCGGCAGCCGGGTGGACAGCCGCAGCAGCTCGGCGTCGACCACCTCGGCGGCCTGGCTGCGCAGCGCGGAGACGGTGGGGGCCACCGCGGCGGCCTGCCGCTCGGCGCGCAGCAGGGAGGTCTCCAGCTCGACCAGGGCGTGCGCGGCGGCGATGTCGTCGGCGGCCACCGACCCCTCGACCGGCCGGCCGGGGTGCGCGGCGCGCTCGCCCTGCAGCATCGCCAGGTCGACGACGTGCACGCCGGGCAGCGCGGCGACGCCCGGGTCGACGTCCCGGGGCAGGGCCAGGTCCACGATCGCCAGCGGCCGGCCGGCCCGGGCCGCCAGCGCGGTGCTGACCACGTCGGTGCCGATGACCGTGCCGGTGGCGCCGGTGCAGGTGACCAGCACGTCGGCCGCGGCGAGCTCCTGCGGCAGCTGCTCCAGGTCGGCCTGCCGGCCGCCGATGGCCTCGGCCAGCCGGGCGGCGCTGGCCGGCGTCCGGCTGCTGACGGTGACCGCGGCGCCGCGGCGGGCGAGCGTGGTCGCGGCCAGGGCGCCCATCGACCCGGCGCCGACGACCAGCACCGGGCGGCCGGACAGCTCGCCGAGGGCCTCGGTCACCCGGTCCAGGGCCACCGACACCAGGGAGGCCCCGGCCCGGTCGATGCCGGTCTCGGCGTGCACCCGCTTGCCGACCCGCAGCGCCCGCTGGGCGATCGGGTGCAGCTCGCGCCCGACCGTGCCCTCCTCCTGGGCCAGCGCGTAGGCCGCCCGGAGCTGGCCGAGCACCTGCGTCTCGCCCACGACCATCGAGTCCAGGCCCGCGGCGACGGTGCACAGGTGCCCGATCGCCTGGTCCTCGTAGTAGACGGTGACGTACGGGGAGAGCTCCTCCACCGTGGCCCCGGCGTGCCGGGCGAGCACCCGGCTGACGTCGGTGACCCCGCCGTGGAAGCGGTCGACCTCGGCGAAGACCTCGATGCGGTTGCAGGTGGCCAGCACGATGGCCTCGCTGACGTGGTCGCTGTCGACCAGCTCGTGCAGCGTCTTGACCTTGTCGTCGCCGGTCATGCTCACCTGCTCGAGCAGGGAGACCGGGGCGGTCTGGTGGCTGATGCCCACGGCGAGCAGGCTCATCGGAGCGCCCCCTGGGCAGTCGCCCGCACCGGGGCGAGCACCGGCGGGGCGCCGTCCCGCTGCTGGTCGAGGAACGCCAGCACCTGCAGCTCCACCGAGAGGTCCACCTTCCGGACGTCGACCCCGGCGGGGACCGACAACGCCACCGGCGCGAAGTTCAAGATGCTCCTCACCCCGGCCGCGACCAGGCGGTCGCAGACCGACTGGGCCACGTCGGCCGGTGTCGTGATGACCCCGATGGTCGCCTGGGTCTCGGCGACGAGGCCCTCCAGCTCGGCCACCGGGCGGACGGTCAGCCCACCCACCTGGTGCGCGACCGTGGCCGGGTCGGTGTCGAGCAGCCCGACGAACTGGAACCCGCGACTGGCGAACCCGCTGTAGTCGGCCAGTGCCGACCCCAGCCGGCCGATGCCGACCAGCACGCAGGCCCGGGAACGCTCCCCGCCCAGCGCCTCGGTGAGCCGGTCACGCAGGCCGGCCACGGAGTACCCGACGCCGCGCACCCCACACGGGCCCAGGTAGGACAGGTCCTTGCGCAGGCCGGCGGGGTTCACCCCGGCTGCGGAGGCGAGCTCTCCCGAGGAGACGTGACTGCGACCGCCGTCGGCGAGACCGGCCAGCACGCGCAGGTACACGGCCAGCCGGGCGACGGTGGCCTCCGGGACGATCCGGGGCCGCGACTCGGGCACGGGCAGACTCCACAGCGATCCGACCGCGACCGGCGGGAGCCGGGGACGACCGGGGGGACTCAGGGGCAGACGGGCGCATCGGCGCCCGGCAAACGCCACGGTAACCGCTTGTGAACGCCTGAACAAAGTCGCCGACCGCGTCTGCGCAGGTCGGCGGGGTCGGTTGTGGTGAGGACCACCCTGCCCGGCACCCGGACGGGTGGCCGGTCAGCTCGGGCCGGGCACCCCGAGGTCACGCCGCAGCCGGACGACGTCCACGGTGAAGTGGCTGTGCTCCCGGCCGTCCAGCAGCACGACCGGCACCCGGTCGCCGTACTCGACACGCAGCTCCAGGTCGGCGTCGACGTCCACCAGCTCGACGCCCAGACCCGCCTCCCCGGCGATCCTGGTCAGCGTCTCGGCCGCGACGACGCACAGGTGGCAGCCCGCCCGGGTGAGCAGCTGCAGGCGCTCCTCAGGCACCGGCGTCCTCCGTCCCGGTCGCGGCAGCGGCGGCCCGCTCCAGCCCCAGCTCGCGCAGCCGGGCCCGGCTGACCTTGCCGGCCAGCGAGTGCGGCAGCTCGGGCACGAAGTGCACGGCGACCGGCACCTTGAACCGGGCCAGCGACCGGCCCGCGTGCTCCCGCAGCTCGGCCTCGGTGACCTCGGCGCCCGGCGCCCGGACGACGACGGCGTGCACCGCCTCACCGGTCCGCTGGTCCGGGACGCCGATCACCGCGCTCTCGGCGATGCCCGGGTGCTCGGCCAGCACCCGCTCGACCTCGCCGGGGTAGACGTTGAACCCGCTGACCAGCACCAGGTCGCGACGCCGGTCGACCAGCTTCAGGTCGCCCGCGGCGTCCCGGTAGGCGATGTCACCGGTGAGCAGCCAGCCCTCGGCGTCCGGCCCGTCGGCGCCGTCGGGCCAGTAGCCGCTGAACAGGTTGGCACCGCGGACCCGGATCTCCCCGGCCTCCTCCTCGCCGTCGCCGTCCTCGTCGGCGAAGGGGTCGCCGAACACGTCGGCGCGCACCCGGCTGCCCGGGTCGGGGCCGGCGGTCGGCCCGCCGGCGGTGTCCTGCAGCACCAGCTCGATGCCGGGCAGCGGCCCGCCGATGCACTCGGGCTTGGCCCGGCCGGTGGCCAGGGTGCTGGCCAGCACCGGCGCCGCCTCGGTGAGGCCGTAGCCCTCCCAGACCGTCACCGCGGCGCGGGTGCGCATCGCCTCGAACAGCGCACCCGGCATGGGGGCGGCGCCGCAGCTGGCGGTGCGCACGGCGGCGAACCCGCGACGCAGCACGGCGTCGCTGCCGGCGGCGTCGGCCACCGCCAGCCAGGCCGCGTACATCGGCGGGGCCCCCGGCACCGCACTGACCTCCTCGGCCGCCATCAGCGCGAGCGTGGCGGCCGGGTCGAACTCCTCGACGACGACCGCGCAGGCCGCGGTGGCCGCGACCAGGCCCCAGCCGCTGTTGAGGCCGTAGACGTGGAACAACGGCAGCACCAGCAGCACCCGGTCCCCGGCCCGCACCGGCGGTGGGTCCAGGGCGAGCAGCTGCCGCTGGTTGGCCAGCAGGGCGCCGTGGGTGAGCATCGCGCCGCGGGGCCGGCCGGTGGTGCCGCTGGTGTAGGCCAGCAGGGCGAGGGCCGCGGGGTCGTCGGGGTCCGCCGGTGCCGGGCCGTCGGCCGCCGGTGGGCCGACGGCCACCGGGACACCGGCCAGCTCCGGCCGGACCGCCGCCACCACGAGCAGCCGGGCCCCGGAGTCGGTGAGCAGGTGCTCGACCTCGGGGTCGGTGAACGCGGTGTTGACCGGCACGACGACCAGCCCGGCGCGCAGCGCGCCCATCACCGCGACCACCCAGTCCACGCCGTTGGGCAGCTGGACGGCGACCCGGTCGCCGGCGGCCAGACCCCGGGCGGCGTACCCGGCGGCGGACCGGTCGACCAGCGCGTCGACCTCCGACCAGGTCAGCCGCCGCTGGCCGGCGACCAGGGCCGGGGAGCTGCCCGCCGTCCGCGCGGCCCGCCGGACCAGCGCGGAGAAGGTGCGCACCTCGCCGTCCGGCGCCCTGCCCACCTCGCCGTCCGGCGCCCTGCCGCCCGGCACGTCGTCGACCGGCACAGGTACCTCCGCGGGGCAGCGCCGTCTCGGACGGCAGGAACGTGGACGCAGCGGCACGATGGTGTCATCCGAGCCCGCGCGCCGCAGCCGCCCCACGCGCGCGCCCGGGCGGCAGGGACCGGACCGGCTGCCTCGGCGAGGCGGGAGGAGGTGCGGCCGGCATGACCCACCCCCGGCCCGCGGCCGGCACCGCTGCGCCGCCTCCGACGCCGGCCGCCGCCCGTCCGGGGTCACGTCCTCGCCTGGGCCCCCGCCCGCGTCCGGCGGCCGACGACAGCACCCCTCGCGAGGCTCGTGCTCTGCTGCCTCCCGGGCAGCAGAGCACGAGCTCCCGTGGGGGCCTG
The DNA here is from genome assembly GCF_054177765.1 of Modestobacter lacusdianchii. Taxonomy (NCBI): domain Bacteria; kingdom Bacillati; phylum Actinomycetota; class Actinomycetes; order Geodermatophilales; family Geodermatophilaceae; genus Modestobacter; species Modestobacter lacusdianchii. Next base: position 64,514 of record NZ_JBJJTJ010000011.1, read on the forward strand.
GTCCCGGTCGACCGTCGACAGGCCGCCACGCCCGTCGACGTGCCCGTCGTCCCTGCCGGGCAGGTGGACGTCTGGGAGCTGGTCCGCCGGGCCCAGGCCGGCGACCCCGAGGGGTTCGGCCGGCTGTACGACCGCTACGTCGGGGTGGTCTTCCGCTACCTGCTCCCCCGGGTCGCCGACCGGGCGACCGCGGAGGACCTCACCAGCGAGACGTTCGTGCGGGCGCTGCGCCGGATCGACACGCTGTCCGCCCAGGGCCGGGACGTCGGTGCCTGGCTGGTCACCATCGCCCGCAACCTCGTGCTGGACCACCTCAAGAGCGGCCGGTACCGGCTGGAGGTCAGCACCGCTGACATGCGGGAGGTCGACCGGGCCACCGACGGCCCGGAGGAGGCCGTGCTGCGCAGGCTGGCCTCCGCCGAGGTGCTCGCCGGGGTGCAGCAGCTGTCCGCCGACCAGCGCGAGTGCCTCGTGCTGAGGTTCCTGCACCAGCTGTCGGTGGCCGAGACGGCCGCGGTGATGGGCCGCAAGGACGGCGCGGTCAAGGCGCTGCAGCACCGGGCGGTGCGCCGGCTCGCAGCCCTCCTGCCCGACGGCCTCCGGTGACCGGGCCGCCACGCACCGCGGACGCGCCGACCGGCGGCCGGCGGGAGGACCAGCGAGGCTAGGGTCGCCAGCGACGAGGAGCAGACGCACGGAGGTGGTCCGGAGTGGTCCGAGTGCCGTTCCGGGGCCGTGCTGCCTCCGCACCCGCCGAGCTCGAGGACGAGGAGGCCCGCGCCCTCGTCGCCGGCGCCGCCTCGGCGGCCGCCGCGGAGACCGAGCCCACCACCCCGGCGCCCGACCGCACCGCCGCGGCGTTCTTCGACGTCGACAACACGATGATGATGGGCGCCTCGCTGTTCTGGTTCGCCCGTGGGCTGGCCGCGCGCAAGTACTTCACCTCCCGGGACGTCGCCTCGTTCGTCTGGCAGCAGGCGAAGTTCCGGATCGCCGGCAGCGAGAGCGCGACCGACATGCACACCGTGCGGGACAACGCGCTGGCCTTCGTCGCCGGCCGCGAGGTGCAGGAGATCATCGACGCCGGCGAGGAGATCTACGACGAGCTGATGGCCGACCGCATCTGGTCGGGCACCCGCAACCTCGCCCAGCAGCACCTCGACGCCGGCCAGCGGGTCTGGCTGGTCACCGCCACCCCGGTCGAGCTCGCCTCGATCATCGCCCACCGCCTGGGCCTGACCGGCGCGCTGGGCACCGTCTCCGAGGTCGTCGACGGCCGCTACACCGGCCGGCTGGTCGGCGAGATGATGCACGGGGAGTCCAAGGCGCAGGCGGTGCGGGCCCTGGCCGAGCGGGAGGGCCTGGACCTGTCCCGCTGCACCGCCTACAGCGACTCCACCAACGACCTGCCGATGCTCACCCTGGTGGGCTCCGCGGTCGCGGTGAACCCCGACACCGAGCTGCGCGCCGTCGCCCGCTCGCGCGGGTGGACCGTGAAGGACTTCCGCACCGGCCGCAAGGCCGCCCGGATCGGCGTCCCGACCGTCGGCGCGGCCGCGGTCTCCGGCGGCGTCGTCGGCGGCCTCATCTCCCTCCGGCGCCGCAACCGCTGGCCGTTCTGACCCCGCCTCAGCCCCCGGCCTGGCGCAGGGCTCCGGGTCGAGCGGAGCGAGTACGAGAGGGCAGCGAGGTCCTTCGTCAGCTGAAGACGCTGCGGCGCTGGAGCAGCAGCCGGTAGAGCGAGTGCTGGATGGTCTCGCGGACCTGGTCGGTCAGGTTGAACACGGTCATCGGGTCGTCGGCGGCCGCCGGGCCGTAGGACGCCGTCTCGATCGGCTCACCGAAGGCGATGAACCACTTCGACGGCAGCGGGACCGCACCCAGCGGGCCCAGCAGCGGGAAGGTCGGGGTGATCGGGAAGTACGGCAGGCCGAGCAGCCGGGCGGCGGTGCGGGCGTTGCCGATCATCGGGTAGATCTCCTCGGCGCCCACGATCGCGCACGGCACGATCGGGGTGCCGGTGCGCAGGGCGGCGCTGACGAAGCCCCCGCGGCCGAACCGCTGCAGGGTGTACCGCTCGTGGAACGGCTTGCCGACGCCCTTGAAGCCCTCGGGGAAGACGCCCACCAGCTCCCCGCCGGACAGCAGCCGCTCGGCGTCCTCGTTGCAGGCCAGGGTCACGCCCAGCTTCCGTGCCAGCGACCCGATGAAGGGCACCTGGAACACCAGGTCGGCGCCCAGCAGCCGCAGCCGGCGGGCCGCCGGGTGCTCGTCGTGCAGGGCGACCGTGGCCATCAGCGCGTCGACCGGGATGGTGCCGGAGTGGTTGGCCACCACCAGCGCGCCGCCGACGTCGGGCACGTGCTCCAGCCCCTGGGTCTCCACCCGGAACCACTGGTGGAACAAGGGCCGCAGCCCGGGCAGGAGGACGTGGTCGGTCAGGTCGGGGTCGAAGCCGAACTCGTCGGTGTCGTACTCCCCGGTCAGCCGGCGCCGCAGGAACTCCAGCCCACCGGCCAGCTGTTCGTCCCAGCTGGGCTCGGGTCGCGGCGGGGCCGGCTGCTCGTCGTCCGGGCGCAGCGGGATCACCCGGGCCTCAGGCATCGCGCACCGCCCGCAGGCCGGGCACCGGGGGCGCGGCCCGGCGCCGGTCGCCGAGCAGGCCCGGGACAGCGGTGAGGCCACCGGCGACCCGGCCGACCACCGAGCGGGCGGTGCCGGTCACCTCGGCGACCAGCTGCGGATCGACCACCGGGGGCACGGTACGGGCGTAGTCGGCCAGCGCCTCGGCGGTGGTGTACCGCGGGCGGTAGCCGAACTCCTCGCGCAGCACGCGGGTGTCGACGACCCGGCCGAAGTTGAGGAAGCGCATCTGCTCCGGCGACCAGTCGACCAGGGCGCCGCGGCGGGTGAGCCGGCCGAGGGAGCCCATCGCGGCCTCCGGCACCGGGAGCGCCACCCGGCCGAGCCGGCGGATCGCCTGCGACAGCAGCACGGTGCCCTGGGCGCCGACGTTCACCGTGCCGACGAAGTCACCCGTGGCCGCCTGCTGCAGCACGGCCACGGCGTCGTCCTCGTGCAGCAGCTGGACCCGGGCGTCGTAGCCGAGCGCCGTGGGCACCACGGGCATGCGCAGGAAGCCCGACAGCAGCGAGTCGATCCGCGGGCCGATGAGGTTGGTGAAGCGGAGCACGGCCACCCCGACGTCGGGCCGGCGGCGGGCGAAGGCGCGCACGTAGCTCTCGATGTCGAGGCTGTCCTTGGCGAAGCCACCGCCGGGCACCCGGCGGGCCTGCATCGCCTCGGTGAAGACGGCCGGGTCTCGGGAGCTGGCACCGTAGACCGCGCTCGTGCTCTTGAGCACGAGCCGGCGGACCTGCGGGGACCGCTGGCAGGCAGCCAGCAGCTGCATCGTGCCGATGACGTTGAGCTCCTTCATCGACACCCGCCCCCCGGCACCGGCCGGGGTCGCGCTGATGTTCATGTGGACGACGGTGTCCACGGACGCCGACTCGATCACCTTCCCGATCAACGGGCTGCGGATGTCGGCGCGGACGAACTCGGTGCGTCCGAGGCGGCGGAGCACCTCGGGGGCCGGGGGGACGGTGTCCACCCCGATGACCCGGTCGATCGCCGGGTCGGCGGCGAGCTCGGCCGCCAGCGCGCCGCCCAGCCACCGGCTCACGCCGGTGACGAGGACGACCGCGGGCGGCACGAGCGTCAGCTCACTTCTTGTTGCGCCGCTGCACGCGGGTCTTCTTGAGGAGCTTGCGGTGCTTCTTCTTCGCCATCCGCTTGCGGCGCTTCTTGATGACCGAACCCATGTCCTGCTCCCGACGTCGTGTCCGCCCAGCGGCCGGGGAGCGTGACCGGGGTGGTCACACGGCTCCGTGGTCCGGGTACCGGGCGAGTGATCTGCTCGTGCGCGTGATCTGCTCGTGCGCGGCCGCCCCCACGAGAGGGGGATCGACCGCTCAGCGCCCGAGCCTACCCGGCGGACCGCCGGCGAGCCGGGACGGCCGCCACCACCGTCGGGTGAGCCTCCGGTCGGCCCCGTCCAGAGGCTCGCCCCGAGCTCGCGAGGGGTGAGGAGGACGGGGTCCTTCGACTTCTTCAGGCGATGTCGGTGTAGGCGTCGCGCAGGTAGTCGTGCACGGCGCGCTCCGGCACGCGGAAGGAGCGGCCGACGCGGACGGCGGAGAGCTCGCCACCGTGGACGAGGCGGTAGACGGTCATCTTCGAGACGCGCATCAGGGCGGCGACCTCGGCGACGGTCAGGAAGGCGACGGCGGCGCGGGGGGCCGGCACGGCGGCCGGACGGCCGACCGGGACGGCGGCGGGGTGGGCCGCGGGCACCGGGCGGGACAGGGCAGCGGCGTTGATGGGGCGACCCATCGGACGCGGGGCCGGGACACCCGGGCGGGTGGTCTGGATGGCGGCGCGCTGGGGCATGGTCACGTCGATCGTCTCCGGTCTCAGCGCTCCCGCGGCCACCGGCTTCCCCACCGGCGGGCGTGTCACGTTCGCGCTGGAAAGACCATATGGGGGCCGGAGTGACAGAAGCGATGGGTGAAACGGACAGGCGGACCGGTCCGTCTGGGCACAAGTGGACAGAGACACCCTGTGACACACCAGTAACGGCGTGTTGTCCCCAAGTCGACTCGTCCGACCAGCCGTCGATCCACAGGAAACTGTGGAAAAACACAGGCTTGTGATTCAGCTGAGCACCTCTGGGACGGACCGACACGAGTTCTCAAGGCGCGTCGGCTGCAGTGTGCGCCCGACCGGTGACCGATCGCGGCGTCGCGCGGGTCAGCCGTCGGTGCGGCCGAGCTCCACCGACCGGTGGTGCGCCGCCTCGATCGCGGCGATCAGCGCCGCACGCACGCCGTGCCGCTCCAGCTCCCGGACGGCGGCGATCGTCGTCCCCCCGGGGCTGGTCACGGCCTCGCGCAGCTGCACCGGGTGCTCACCGGAGTCGCGCAGCATCACCGCCGAGCCGTAGGCGGTCTGCACGATCAGGTCGGCCGCGAGGTCACGCGGCAGGCCGAGCAGGATCCCGGCGTCGATCATCGCCTCGACCAGGAAGAAGAAGTACGCCGGACCGCTGCCGGACAGCGCCGTCACGGCGTCCTGCTGGCTCTCCGGCACCCGGCGCACCTGCCCCACCGGTGCCAGCAGGGCCTCCGCCTCGTCCAGGTGCTCCTCGGTCGCGTGCGCACCCGCCGACAGCACGCTCATGCCGGCCTCGACCAGGGCCGGGGTGTTCGGCATGACCCGGACCACCGGCGTCCCGGCGGGAAGGAACCCCTCGATCCGGCCGGTCGGCACCCCGGCCGCCACCGAGACCACCAGGTGGTCGGTGGTCACGTGCGGCGCCAGCAGCGCCAGCAGGGCGTCGATGTCCTGCGGCTTCACCGCCAGCAGCAGCACCCGCGCGCGAGCCGCGGCCTCGGCGAGGTCGGCGGTGCCCACGCCGTGCCGGGCAGCCAGCTCCGCGGCCCGCTGCGGGCTCCGCTCCACCACCAGCACGCCCTCGCCGGTACCGGCCCGGCGCACGAGACCGGCGAGCAGCGCCTCACCGATCTTGCCGCCGCCGATGATGGCCAGCTGGGCGCCCGAGTCGCCGCGTCCCGCAGTGATCATGTCCGCGACGGTAGTGCCCGCCCGTGTGTGCCGCGGACCGGCGGGGTAGGCGCCGCCCATGTCTGGAGAACTGAACGGCAAGCGGGTGGCGGTGCTGGCCACCGACGGCGTGGAGCAGGTCGAGCTCGACCAGCCGTGGCAGGCCCTGGTCGAGGCGGGGGCCCGGCCGGAGCTGATCGGCCTGGCCGCCGGGAGCATCACCGCCTACGACCACATCGACGAGGGCGACACCAAGGACGTCGACGTCGCCCTGCCCGACGCCGACCCCTCGTCCTACGACGCGCTGGTGCTGCCCGGCGGGGTGATCAACGGTGACTTCGTCCGGGCCGACGCGGCCGCCGTCTCGTTCGTCAAGGCGTTCTTCGACGCGGGCAAGCCGGTGGCGGCGATCTGCCACGCACCCTGGGTGCTCGCCGAGGCCGACGTCGTCCGTGGCCGCCGGATGACCTCCTGGCCGTCCCTGCAGATCGACCTGCGCAACGCCGGGGCGGAGTGGGTCGACGAGGAGGTCGTCGTCGACGGCAACCTCACCACCAGCCGCAAGCCCGACGACCTGCCAGCCTTCGGGCGGACCCTGGTCGAGCAGTTCGCCGCTGCCGGCTGACGCCGGGCGCCCCGGTCAGCCGGCCGCGAGCAGGCCGGCGGCCGGGGCGATCACCAGCACCGTGGCGGCCAGCAGCAGCACCGCGAGCAGCTGCACGCCCACCGGGCCCTGCCCCTGGCGCTGCCGCCAGGCGCCCACGCCCGCGATCAACCCGGTGATGGTCAGCGGCGCGGCCACCAGGGCGCCGTAGGGCACCAGCTCCCACAGCACGGTGAAGAGGAAGTACACGCCGACCCCGACGGCCAGGGCGACCACCAGCTCCCCCACGAACCGCGCCCAGGCCAGCGCGCCGTCCCGGCCGGTGAGCGGTTCGGGCTCCGCGGCGTCGGCCGCCGCCTGCGCCGCGACGACCGGGATGGGTCCGGTGACCGGGTGGTCGGCGGCCCGCCGGGCCCGGGCGGCCGCCTCCGCCGCCTTCGACTGCGGGGTGGACCGCGCCGTGGCCGCCGACGAGCCCGTGCTGGGCGAGCCGGCCGGGATCGCCGACGTCGAGGGGCCCTGGCCGTACAGCGCGTGCCCGGGGTCGACGTCGCTCTTGCGGCGGGCCGGCACGGCGGGCGGGGACGCCGCGTCGCTCCGCGATCCGACCGGCCCGGTCCCGGACAGCGGCCCCGGCCCGGCCGGCGCGGGTTGCGGTGCGGCAGCCGGGGCGCGGGGTGGCGTCGGGGTCCGGGGCGGGGCGTCCGGGCCGGCCAGCCCGGCGGCCGGGCGCCACGCGGGCTCCGGCGCCGGGGTCCAGACCGGCTGCGAGCGGCCGGGGGCCGGCGCGGCGGCCGTGCCGCGGGCGGCCGCACCAGGGGCCCGCGACGGGCGGGGGGCCTGCGGGGCCGGGTCGGCGCGGCCGGCGTCGACGCGGGCGTTGCGGCCGGTGGTGGGCACGCGGGCGTTGCGGCCGGTCGCCGACGGGTCCTCGCCGGTCTTGCGCCGCCGGCCCGGGCGGGTGCCCAGCTCGCTCTCCAGCCCGTGCTCGCGCAGGATCTCCGCCAGCGAGCGGACGCTGTACTCCCCTGAGTCGGGCTGCGACATCAGGCTCCCTCCAGCTGGTCCAGGCGGCGGAGGATGACTCCCTCACGCAGCGCCCACGGGCAGATCCGCACGCACGGTACGTCGACCGCCCGCATCGCGGCCTGCGCCACGACGGCACCGGCCGGCACCTGGTGCGCCCGCTGGGCGGAGACGCCCTGCAGTTCGGCCAGCGCGGAGGACTCGATCCGCGAGACGAAGCCGAGCACCTGGGACAGCCCGGTGTCCGTCAGCTCCCGGGGGGCGCGCAGCCCGGCGGCGGACGGCGCGGCGCCGGCCAGCCGGGCGAGGGTCCGGAACGTCTTGGAGGTCGCGGCGACCAGGTCGGGGTCACCGGCGCCACGCAGCTCCTTGCCGACCGGGGCCAGCAGCTCGGCGGCGTAGCGGTCGAGGTCGGCGAGGGCGGCCAGGTCCGGCCGACCGCCCGTCTCGGCGCGGGGCAGGAACCGGCGGGTCATCCGCCCCGCCCCCAGCGGCACCGACAGGGCGACGTCGGGGTCCTCGTCCACGCCGGTGGCCAGCTCCAGCGAGCCGCCACCGATGTCGAGCACCAGCAGCCGGCCGGCGCTCCAGCCGAACCAGCGGCGGACGGCGAGGAAGGTCAGCCGCGCCTCGTCCGCGCCGGAGAGCACCTGCAGGTCGACCCCGGTCTGCTCGCGCACCCGGCGGAGCACCGCCGCACCGTTGTCGGCCTCGCGGATCGCCGAGGTCACGAACGCCATCAGCTCGTCACAGCGCCGCTCGGCCGCCTGCTGCCGAGCCCTCTCCACCGCGTTGAGCAGGGACTTCTCCCCCGCCTTGGACAGCTTGCCGTCCGGGCCGATCTGCTCGGCCAGGCGCAGCACCGAGCGGTCGTCGTGCATCGGCGTCGGGTGCGCACCGCGGTGCGCGTCCACCACCACCAGGTGCACGGTGTTCGAGCCGACGTCCAGCACCCCGAGTCGCATGCCCGAGAGTCTGCCTGGCCCCCTCCAGAGGCTCGCGCCGAGCGGAGCGCGGTGTGAGGAGGAGGGGGTCTCTCACTACGCTGCGCCGGTGGACCCGAGCACCTCCGCCGACCCCCCGTCCGAGGTCGGTCCGGACTTCCCCCGCGAGTGGGTCGAGTTCCTCGACCCGGCCGACCCCGAGCACCTCGTCCGCGCCGACCTGACCTGGCTGACCAGCGCCTGGACCTGCGTGTTCGGCCGCGGCTGCGCCGGCGTGGTGGCCGGTCGCGCCGAGGACGGCTGCTGCAACCACGGCGCGTTCTTCACCGACACCGACGACCTGGACCGGGTCGAGGCCGCGGTCGCGGAGCTGACCCCGGCCGACTGGCAGCGGCACCCCGGGAGGGCGACGGGGCGCGACGACTGGACCGAGCCGGACACGCTCACCGAGCCGGCCCCTGGCGAGACCGCCGAGCAGGCGCTGCGCACCCGGGTGGTCGACGGGGCCTGCGTCTTCCTCAACCGGCCGGGCCACCCGGCCGGCCAGGGGTGCGCGCTGCACGCCATGGCCCTGCGCCAGGGCCGGCACCCGCTGGAGACCAAGCCCGACGTCTGCTGGCAGTTGCCGGTGCGCCGGGAGCAGGAGTGGGTCGACCGGCCGGACGAGACGCGCGTGCTGGTCTCGACGATCGGCGAGTTCGACCGCCGCGGGTGGGGGCCCGGTGGGCACGACCTGCACTGGTGGTGCACCGGTTCACCGACGGCACACGTCGCCGCCGAGCCGCTGGTCGCGACCTACGGCCCGGAGCTCACCGCGCTGCTCGGCCCGGCCGCCTACGCCGAGCTACGCCGGCTGACCGAGGCCCGCCTCGACGCCGGCCTCGTCGCGCCCCACCCCGCCAGCCCCCGGCCGGTGCCCGTGGAGCTGCTCCGGCGCCGTCCCGACTGAGCCGGCGGCCCGGAAGGTCTGCCGGTAGGCCCGCGGGGACACCCCGCGGCGGCGGGCGAACTGCTCGCGCAGCCCGGCGGCGGTGCCGAAGCCGACCAGCCGGGCGATCTCCTCGACCGGGGCGTCACTGCCCTCCAGCAGCGCCTCGGCCGCGGCCAGCCGCTGGCCGAGCAGCCAGGCGTGCGGCGTCGTCCCGGTGGTGGCCTTGAACCGCCGGGCGAAGCTGCGGGGGCTCATCAGCGCCCGCCGGGCGAGCAGGTCGACGGTGAGCTCCTCGGCCAGGTGCGCCCGGGCCCACTCCAGGACGGCGCCGAGCAGGTCGTCCTGGACGCGGGCGACGGGGGTGTCGATGAACTGCGCCTGCCCGCCGTCGCGGTGCGGGGGCACGACCATCTCCCGGGCCAGCGCGTTGGCGGCGGCAGCGCCCCACTCCCGGCGGACCAGGTGCAGCAGCGCGTCGATGCCGCTGGCCGTGCCCGCGCCGGTGATCACCTGGCCGTTGTCGACGTACAGGACGGCCGGGTCGACCTGCACCTGCGGGAACCGCGCGGCCAGCTCGCCGGCGTACTTCCAGTGCGTGGACGCCCGCTGGCCGTCGAGCAGCCCGGCCCAGGCCAGCACGAACGCCCCGGTGCAGTGGCTGACGACCATCGCCCCGCGGGCGTGGGCGGCGCGCAGCGCGTCGAGCAGTTCCGCCGGCGGCTGCTGGTCCAGTTGCTCCCAGGCGGTGATCAGCACGATGTCGGAGACCGCCAGCCGGTCCAGCCCGTGGTCGACGAGCATCGCGAGCCCGGTGTCGCTGCGGAGCACGCCCGGTCGCTGGCAGACGAGCGCGAAGTCGAACCGGGGCAGCCCCATCTCCCGGCGGTCGTAGCCGAACACCTCGACGGCCACGCCGATCCCGAAGCTGCCCACGACGCCGTCGGTGACCACGAGGCTGACGACCAGCGGACGGTCCGATGTGCTCATGGACACATCATGGCAGGAACCTTGCGACCGTGGTCGGTCCTGCCACTCGTCGGGTCACTCGCGTCCGCGCAGGCTCTGTCCATGCTGCTGATCACCTGCCCCGTGACCCGGACCGACGAGCTGGTCGCCCACCGGCGCATCAGGTCGGTCGCCAACCACCCCACGTACATCGCCGTCGCCGTCGACTGCCCGGCCTGCGGCGGCAGCCACGTCTACCGGACCGGACGCCGGTGGGAGGCCGCCCGCGCTCGCGCCGCCTCCCGGGCGGGCGCGCAGGCCTCGATCGCCGACGCCGCTCGCGCTGCGCGCACCGGCGTCCCGGCGTAACTTCGAACACATGAGCGAAGCGAACAGCACCGGCCCGGACAGCCCGCAGAGCACCGAGAAGGACCCCGCGGACTGGGTCACCGGCGGCGAGCCGGCCACCGGCGCGCAGAAGAGCTACCTGAACACCCTGGCCCGCGAGGCCCAGGAGGACGTCCCCGACGACATCAGCAAGGCCGACGCCTCCAAGAAGATCGACGAGCTCCAGGAAGAGACCGGCCGCGGCCAGTAGCCGGTCCGCTCGCTGCCCGCGGCGCCGGCTCCGGGCAGCGAGTGCCGAGCCGCGCTCCCGCCATCACCGGGTGCCGATGGCGGCCGGCCGGGGACGCGGAGTCAGTCGCGGCGTGGGTCGCTCGTGTCCGGCTGCGTGAGCCGCAGCGGGACGACCTCGTCATCGGCGAGCAGGAAGACGCCGCGTTCGCTGACGTACACGAGAGCGGCGCTGTCACGCAGCCAGGCCGCGTCGGTCACGGAGTCCAGTGGCCGCTGTTCCAGCAGTTCGCCGTCCGGAGTGAGCCGGATGAGCGCGCAGCCCACGCGATCCCCCTGGTCCACGCTGGTCAGCGCTCGCCAGGTCCCGGTGCTGGCGTCGAACGCCACCCGACGCACGTGTCCACCCGGCACCGGGTACGCCGCCCGTTCGCTGCCGTCCAGGCGCAGGAACCGCAGGTCACCGGCCGCCTCTGCCAGTGCCACGAGGCCGTCACCGGCGGCGGCGTCCAGGACCGAGAAGGACCGCAGGGCGACCCGACTGCCCCGCGGCACCAGGTCGGCGCCGGTCACCTGGACGTGTGTCCTGCTGACCAGCAGCACCATCTCCGGGGTCAGTGCCACCACCTGGACGACCGCCCGCAGCTCGTCACGGGGGCGCCCGGTGGCCGCGTCGAGCACGATGGCCGACCCACGCTCGAAGCCGACCGCGACCCGGCCACCGGCCAGGGCGGTGACGTACTGGACCTGGGACCGCTCCCGGTACTGCCAGATCCGCTCACCACTCAGCGCGTGGCCACAGACGCCGTGCCGGGCCCACGCCCCGGCGACGACCACCGGCTCGGCCTGACCGTCCGTGACCAGGGCGAGCCGCTGACCGCCGAAGTCCAGGACGGTGTCCATGACGGCCAGCGGCGCGAGCCGGGCCAGTGACCAGACCTCCACCCGCCGCTCGTGGGCCCCGACCGCCACGAGATCGGGCTCCCACGGCAACGCCGCGACGTGGGAGACCAGGACGTCACTCACCCGACCCCACCGGTGCGGGCGGGTGGCGTCACGCCTCGAACTTGTAGCCCAGCCCGCGGACGGTGACCAGGTAGCGCGGGTTCGCCGGGTCGGGCTCGAGCTTGGCGCGCAGCCGCTTGACGTGGACGTCGAGGGTCTTGGTGTCCCCGACGTAGTCCGCGCCCCAGACCCGGTCGATGAGCTGGCCGCGGGTCAGCACCCGGCCGGCGTTGCGCAGCAGCAGCTCGAGCAGGTCGAACTCCTTGAGCGGCAGCGAGATCGGCTCACCGTCGACGGCCACGACGTGCCGGTCGACGTCCAGCCGCACGGGGCCGGCGGCGAGGGCCGCCTCCGCCGACGGCTCGGCCTCGGTGCCGCGCCGCAGCACGGCCCGGATGCGGGCGACGAGCTCCCGCGCGGAGTAGGGCTTGGTGACGTAGTCGTCGGCGCCGAGCTCCAGGCCGACGACCTTGTCGATCTCGGCGTCCTTGGCCGTCAGCATGATGATCGGCACGGAGCTCTTGGCGCGCAGCGACCGGCAGACCTCGGTGCCGGAGAGCCCGGGCAGCATGAGGTCCAGCAGCACGATGTCGGCCCCGGCCCGGTCGAACTCGACGAGCGCGTCCGTCCCGGTGGCGGCGACGACGGTGTCGTAGCCCTCCCGCCGCAACATGTAGGACAGCGCGTCGGAGAAGGACTCCTCGTCCTCCACCACGAGCACTCGGGTCATGACCGTCCCTTCTGCAGGGCCCCGGGGGGCCCGTCATCGGCCCCGGCGGGGCCGTCGTCGGTTGTCTGGCGGCCGCGCAACGGTGGCACCGGCGGGCGCTCCTGCGCGCCCTCGTCCAGCGCCTCCTCACCGGCGGCGAGCGGGATGCGCAGGGTGAACGTCGAGCCGAGGCCCTCCTCGCTCCACACGGTGACCGCGCCACCGTGGTTGCTGGCCACGTGCTTGACGATGGCCAGCCCCAGCCCGGTGCCGCCGGTGGCACTGGCCCGCGACTGGTCGACCCGGTAGAAGCGCTCGAACACCCGGGAGCGGTCCTGGCGCGGGATGCCGATGCCCGAGTCGGTCACGGCGATCTCGGCGAAGCCGGCCCGCGCCCGGGCACCGACGGCGATGGTCGTGCCGCCGGGGCTGTAGGCGACGGCGTTGGCGAGCAGGTTGGTCAGCGCCGTGGCCAGCTGCGCCTCCGCCCCGCGGACGACGAGGCCGGGCTGGGCGGCGACGGCGAGCTGGATGTCCTTGGCGGCGGCGGCGGCGCGCGTCCGGTCGACCGCCTCGCCGATCACGGTGCCGACGGCGACGGGCACCAGCTCGGGCAGCGGCTCGGCGCCCTGCAGCCGGGAGAGGTCGATGAGCTCGCGCACCAGCCGGGCCAGCCGGTCGGCCTCGTGCTGCATCCGGGTGGCGAAGCGCTGCACCGTCTCGGGGTCGTCGGCAGCGCCCTGGACCGCCTCGGCGAGCAGCGCGAGCGCACCGACCGGTGTCTTGAGCTCGTGCCCGACGTTGGCGACGAAGTCCCGGCGGACGGCCTCGACCCGACGGGCCTCGGTGACGTCCTGGAGCACCAGGGCGACCGGGCCCGGGGCGCCGACCGGCCCGCTGCCCAGCCGGATGCCGTGCACGCCGACCATCCGCGGGCCGCTGCCCCCCAGGTCGCCGGGGAGGGAGACGTCGGCGCGCCGGCTGCCCGAGGCCTGCACGTCGCGGGCGACCTCGACCAGGTCGGGCACCAGCAGCCGGTCGCCGCGCAGGATGCCCAGCGCCCGGGCCGAGGGGTTGGCCAGCAGGACGCCCTCGTCGGGGCCGAGGAGGACGACGGCCGGGTCCATCAGGTCGACCAGCCGGCGGCTGAGCACCGCGTCGGAGTCGCCGCCCGGCGCGAGGCGCTCGACCGGGGCGGCGTCGCTCGGGCCGGCGGCGCCACGCACCCGGGCGCGCAGCGACGGCACGGCCAGTGCCGCCGACGCCGTCAGCAGCAGGCCGATCACCAGGCCCACCAGCAGGGCGACCACCGGGTCCACGACGTCGATGCTAGACATCGATGCCCCGCTGACCAGCCGGTCCGGTGACCGTCACCCGGTCGGGGCGGGACTGTTCACCGGCCCGCACCTGCCCGTTCACCTGGTGGCTGCCTCCGGCCGGCGCGCGGGTCTCTACCCTCGGTCCTACACGTGTCGCGCGCGTCGGGCGGGTCGCCGACGTGCTGCGGGGACGGCGTCGCCCCCGGGCACCGCCCTGGACGCGGCGACGGGACGAGGAGAGGCCATGCTGCGGGAGAGCTACCGCGAGGAACTGGACGACATCAACGCCTGCCTGGTGGAGATGGCGAACTCGGTCGGGTCGGCGATGAGCACGGCGACCACCGCCCTGCTGGACGCCGACGTGGCCCTGGCCGACCTGGTGATCGCCGGCGACGAGCGGATCGACGCCGTCCGGGAGAGCATCGAGGAGCGCTGCTTCACCCTGCTGGCCCGCCAGCAGCCGGTCGCGACCGACCTGCGCGTGATCACCACCGCGATGCGGATCGTCGCTGACCTGGAGCGGATGGGCGACCTGGCCGAGCACATCGCCAAGGTGGCCCGGATGCGCTTCCCGGAGCACGCGGTGCCGCAGGAGGTCCGGCCGATCTTCCTCGACGCCGGCCACGTCGCCGAGGGCCTGGTCACCAAGGCCGGCACGGTCATCGCCAAGCGCGACGTCGAGGCCGCCGCCGAGCTCGAGGCCGAGGACGACCTGATGGACCAGCTGCACAAGCAGCTGTTCCGTGAGCTCCTGCTGCCCACCTGGGGCCACGGCATCGAGGCCGCCATCGACGTGACGCTGCTGGGTCGCTACTACGAGCGCTTCGCCGACCACGCGGTCAGCGTCGCGCGCCGGGTGGTCTACCTGGTCACCGGCGAGAAGGCGATGGCCGCCTCGCAGGACTGAGCGGCAGGACCGAGCCACACGACGAGGGCCCCGGGAGCGATGCTCCCGGGGCCCTCGTCACGTGGCCTGGTCGACTACTTCTTGCCCTGGTTCTTGACCGCCTCGATGGCGGCGGCCGCGGCGGCGGGGTCGAGGTACTGACCGCCCGGGGTGACCGGGCGCAGGTCGGCGTCGAGGTCGTAGCGCAGCGGGACGCCGGTCGGGATGTTCAGCCCGACGACCTCGTCCTCGCCCATGCCGTCGAGGTGCTTCACCAGCGCACGCAGGCTGTTGCCGTGCGCCGCCACCAGGACGGTCCGGCCGGCGCGCAGGTCGGGGACGATCGCGTCGTACCAGTACGGCAGCATCCGGGCGACCACGTCGGCCAGGCACTCGGTGGCCGGGCGGGCCTCCGGCGGCAGGAAGACGTACCGGGGGTCGGCGTCCTGGCTGTACTGGCTGCCGGCCTCGATCGGCGGCGGCGGGGTGGCGTAGCTGCGCCGCCAGGTCATGAACTGCTCCTCGCCGTACTCGGCGAGGGTGGCGGCCTTGTCCTTGCCCTGCAGCGCGCCGTAGTGCCGCTCGTTGAGCCGCCAGGAGCGCCGCACCGGGATCCACTGCCGGTCGGCGGCGCCGAGGGCGAGCTCGGCGGTGGTGATGGCCCGCTTGAGCAGCGAGGTGTGCAGCACGTCGGGGAGCAGGTCGTGCTCGACGAGCAGCTGCCCGCCGCGGACCGCCTCGGCGCGGCCCTTCTCCGACAGCTGGACGTCCACCCAGCCGGTGAACAGGTTGGCCTTGTTCCACTCGCTCTCGCCGTGACGGAGCAGGATGAGGGTCCCGGTGGGGGTCGCGTCGGTCACGCGGCCCATCCTGCCCGACCGCCACCGGGCGCGTGGGAACGGGCAGCCCGGCGACCCGCTACGCCATCGCCTCGGCCCGCTGGGGCGAGCGCACCCGGCGGACGGCGTCGGCCACCAGCTCACCGGCCCGGCGCAGCTGCTCCTCGGTGTGGGTGGCCATCACCGCCAGCCGCAGCACCCCCTGGCCCCGCGGGACCGCCGGGTAGCCGACCGCGTTGGTGTAGACCCCGGCCTCGTGCGCGGCGGCCCAGGCCGCCCGGGTGTCCTCGTCCTCCCCGGTGCGCACGGCGATGACCGCGCCCTTGCCCGGCAGTGGCGGGGCGCCGTGCTCGGTGAGCACCCGGCGCAGCAGGTCGCCGTTGTCCCGCAGCCGCTGCATCCGCTCCGGCTCGCGGCGCAGCACCCGCAGCGAGGCGAGCGCCGCCGCGACGGCCGCCGGGTCGTTGGCCGCGCTGAACACGTAGGGCATGGCCGAGGCACGGATGCCGTCGGCGATGGCCCGCGACGTCATCACCGCACCGCCGACGCTGGCCAGCGCCTTGCTGAAGGCCACCGTGACCGCGTCGACCCGGTCGAGCACCCCGGCCGCCTCGGCGGCGCCCCGCCCGTGCTCGCCGAGGACGCCCAGCCCGTGGGCCTCGTCGACCACCAGGCGGGCCGAGAAGCGCCGGCAGAGGCCGGCGATCGCCGCCAGCGGCGCCGACTCCCCGCTCATCGAGTAGACGCCGTCGACGACCACGACCGCGCCGACCTCGGGGTCCAGCCGGTTCAGCCGGCGCTCCAGCGAGGCCACCGAGTTGTGCGTGAAGCGCAGCACGGTGCCCCGGCTGGCCGCCGCTGCGGCGTGCAGGCTGGCGTGCGCGTGGGCGTCGACCAGCAGCGCGTCCCCGGCGGCGCCGGCGGTGGAGAGCATCGCGACGTTGGCGTTGACCCCGGCGGAGGTGAGCACGGCGTCCTCGGTGCCGAAGTGCTCGGCGAGCTCCCGCTCGAGGGTCAGGTGCAGCCGGGTGGTGCCGTTGAGGATCCGGCTGCCGGCGGCGCTGGTGCCGTACTGCCGCAGCGCGCTGACCGCGGCCTCGACGACCTGCGGGTCCCCGGCCAGGCCCAGGTAGTTGTTGGTGCCCAGGTTGATCCGCGCGCGGCCGTCGTCGAAGACGGTGACCGGCTCCGGCGCCCCGGCGGTCGGCACCGAGTGCGTGGCCATCCCCTCCCTGGTGTGCCGGCGCATCATCTCGGCCCGGCTGCACTCCAGCAGGGGTGCGAAGGCGTCCCGGCGGACCACCGGGGACGGGACGGATCGGACCGGTGCGACGTCGAGCACGGCAGCTCCTCCACTGTCGGCGCGCGGATCGCAGCCGTTCGAGGACCGACCCTGGCGGTCGGCACGCTCCGTGGTCAACAGGTGTCACGCAGTTCGGTCGAGGGTCACCCGACCAGGCGTGGGACCGGTCACTCCTCGACGGACGGTGACCGGGGCGGGGAGCTCGACAGCCCCGCTCGGGTGACACCCGGCGGGGAGGCGCTCGGGAGGGCCCCGACCGGCGGCGCCTGCGCGCAGCGGCCGGTGCCCGGTCGGCAGGAGGCTCGGACGCGGGGCGGTCAGCCGCGAGGCGGTCAGCCAGCGGGGCGGTCAGCCAGCGGGGCGGTCAGCCAGCGGGGCGGTCAGCCGGCGCGGCGGCCAGCCGGCGGGGTGCCCGAGGGCGGGCGGTCAGACCGTGCTGCGCCGCCGGCCCGGCAGCCAGACCAGGACGACGACCGCGGCCACCACCGCGCACCCGGCGGTGCCCACCGCGGTCAGGTGCATCGCGCCGACGAAGGCCTCCCGAGCCGGGTCGACCACCGCCGCGGCCGCAGTGGCGCCGTCGCCGCCGGCGGCCTCGGCCCGCTCGACCGCCACCAGCGTCGCCACGATCGACTCGCCGGCCTGCTCCCGCGCGCCGGCCGGCAGCGCGTCGACGTCGTCCCCGAGCCGGCTGGCGTAGGCGCCGGCCAGCACCGACCCGAGGATGGCCACACCGAGCGCCCCACCCACCTGCCGGACGGCGTTGTTGACCGCCGCACCCGCCCCGGCCTTCTCCCGCGGGACGACCGACATGATCGACTCGGTCGCCGGGGCCATCACCGAGCCCATCCCGATGCCCTGCAGCGCGAGGTCGGCGAGCACGAGCCAGAGCGGGGCGTCGGCGTCCAGCAGCTGGATGCCGGCGAAGGAGAGCGCGATGAGGGTGAACCCGAACGCGCAGACGGCCTTGGCCCCGAACCGCTCGGCCAGCGCCGAGGTGCGCGGCGCCATCAGCGCGATGCCCAGCGCGACGGGCACGAGCGTGGCCCCGCTCTGCAGCGGCGAGTACCCGCGCACCCCCTGCAGGTAGTAGACGAGGTAGAAGGTGGCGCCCTGCAGGGCGAAGAAGTTCAGCGCGAGCGCCCCGGCCGCGGCGGAGAACGCCGGGTTGCGGAACAACGAGACGTCCAGCGCCGGGTGGGTGGTGCGTCGCTGCCACCAGACGAAGACGGCCAGCAGCGCCGCACCGGCGGCGAGCGGTCCCCAGGTCTGCGGCTCACCCCAGCCCTCCGAGCCCCCGCGGATGATCCCGTAGACCAGCCCGACCAGCGCCGCGATCGACAGCAGCACCCCGGGGACGTCGAGCCGGCCGGGGTCGGGGTCCTTGGACTCCGGGACGACCGTCAGGATGCCGACCATGCCGACGGCGGCGACCGGGACGCCGAGCAGGAAGACCGCGCCCCACCAGTAGTGCTCCAGCACCAGCCCACCGGCCAGCGGGCCGCCGGCCACGGCCAGCCCGGAGGCACCCGCCCACAGCCCGATCGCCTTGCCGCGCTCACCGGCGGGGAAGACGTTGGTGATCACCGCGAGGGTGGCCGGCTGCACGGCGGCGCCGCCGACGCCCATCAGCGCCCGCCAGCCGATCAGCTCCAGCGCCGAGCCGCTGAAGGCCGCCAGCACCGAGCCGACCGCGAAGATGCTCAACCCCGCGAGCAGCACCTTGCGCCGGCCGATCCGGTCGCCGATCACGCCCCAGCTGAACAGCAGGCCGGCGAAGACCAGGATGTAGGAGTCGATCGCCCACTGCAGCTCGCCCTGGGTGGCGTCCAGCTCGCGCTGCAGTGTCGGCAGCGCGACGTTCAGGATCGTGTTGCCCATGATCACCATGAGCAGGCAGACGATCATGGTGCCGAGCACCCACCACCGGCGCTCGTACCCGGTGGGCAGCGCCGTGACGTCCGGGGCCGAGTGCTCGGCGGTGCTCACCCCTGCGGGTCCCGGGGCCGCCGTTCCGGGTCGGCGAAGGCGGCGAACGCCTCCAGGTTGCGCAGCGACTCCCCGCGCTTGACCCGCCAGTCCCACTCGCGGCGGATCGAGGTGCCGAAGCCGATCTCCAGCATGGTGTTGAAGTGCTCGTCGGCGTAGGTGAGCACCGCGCCGAGCAGCCGGTCGATCTCCTCCGGCGTCACCATCGCGTGGCCCAGCCGGCCGGTCAGGTAGACGTCACCGACGGTGTCGATCGAGTAGGCCACCCCGTACATCCGGGCGTTGTGCTGCAGCAGCCAGGCCCACAGCTGCTCCCGGTTCTCGTCGGGCTGGCGGCAGACGAAGGCCTCCACCCGGAAGCCGTGCTCCCCCACCGTCAGCCCGACCAGGGTCTTGAGCTTCTTGACCCCCGGCAGGGTGACGACGAACCGGCCGAGACCGGGGCGCTCGTACTCCAGCTCGGCGGCGCGCAGCGTCTCCTCGACGACGGCGTCGAGCTCGGCGACGCTGCGCTCGCTCATCGGGCGCCGCTCATCGTGCGCGCAGCCCCACCGGTGACCGGAACCTGGTCTCGGTGCGCCCCCGCAGCGCAGCACCCCGCATCTCGGCCATCGCGGCGGCGTAGGCGTCGACCAGGGAGTCGGTGGTGCGGTCCCAGCTGAACGCGGCGGCGTGCCGGCGGGCGCCGGCGGCCAGCAGCTCACGGCGGGCCAGCACCCGGCGGATCGCCGCGGCGTACCCCTCCGGGTCGCGGCCGGTCACCAGGAGGCCGGAGACGCCGTCGTCCACCGCGGTGGGCAGGCCGCCGACGGCGGCGGCCACGACCGGCGTCCCGCAGGCCTGCGCCTCCAGCGCGACCAGGCCGAAGGACTCGTTGTGGCTGGGGACGACGGCGACGTCGGCGGCCCGGTAGTGGTCGGCCAGCTGAGCCGGCGCCTGCGGCGGCAGGAACCGGACGACGTCGGCGACGCCGAGGCTGACGGCGAGCTCCTGCAGCCGCTGCGGCTCGGCGAGCCCCGACCCGCTGGGGGCGCCGACGACGAGCACCTGCAGCCGCGACCGCAACGCCGGGTCGGTGGCGAGCATCCGGGCCGCGGCGTGCAGCAGCATCTCCGGGGCCTTGAGCGGCTGGATCCGGCCGACGAACAGCAGGACGACGGCGTCCGGGGCGACCCCGACCCGCTCGCGGGCCTGCTGCCGGTCACCGGGGCGGAAGCACTGCAGGTCGACGCCCGGCGGGATGACCAGCGTGCGGCGCGGGTCGGCGTCGTAGAAGTCGACGAGCTGCCGGGCCTCCTCGGCGGTGTTGGCCACCAGCCGGTCGGCCTCGGCGACGACCTGCTCCTCACCGATCACCCGGGCACGCGGCTCGGGGGCGTCACCCTCGGCCAGCGCGGCGTTCTTCACCTTGGCCAGGGTGTGCGCGGAGTGCACCAGCGGCACGCCCCAGCGGTCGCGGGCCAGCCAGCCGACCTGCCCGGACAGCCAGTAGTGCGAGTGGACGACGTCGAAGTGCCCGGGGTCGTGCTGGGCCTCCTCGCGCAGCACCGCCGCGGTGAAGGCGCACATCTGGGCGGGCAGCTCGTCCTTGCCCAGGCCCTCGAACGGCCCGGCGCTGACGTGCCGCACGGTCACCCCGGGGACCATCTCGACCACCGGCGGCTGCTCGCTGGAGGTGGCCCGGGTGAACACGTCGACCGCGATGCCCCGTGCGGCCAGCCGGCGGGAGACCTCGACGACGTAGACGTTCATCCCGCCGGCGTCGCCGGCCCCGGGCTGCTCCAGCGGACTCGTGTGCACCGAGAGGGTCGCCACCCGGCGCGGCAGCAGCGGGGCCAGCGGCTCCGGGGCCGGGCCCGCACGCCACGGCGTGGGCCGGCGCGGGGAGCGTCGAGCGGGCACGGAGCTCCTCCCGCTCGGGCACGTCGCGGGGCCGTCGTGGGCCCGCAGTGGCTGGTGTGGCACCCGGTGGCGGGCACCCTGTCGTGCTCTCAGTCTGCAACAGCGCCAGGATGGGCACATGTCCAGCCCCGTCGCCCCGCCGTCCGCCTCCCCGTCCGGCGCAGCCGCCTCCTCCGCCGGGCAGGGTCGCGTCGCCGTCGTCACCGGCGCCTCCAGCGGGATCGGCGCCGCCACCGCCGAGCGGCTGGCCGCCGACGGCTTCGACGTCGTCCTCGCCGCCCGCCGGATCGACCGGCTCACCGAGCTGGCCGAGCGGATCGGCGGCCGCGCGGTGCAGCTCGACGTCACCGACCCGGACTCGGTGGCCGCGCTCGCCGCGGGGCTGGACCGGGTGGACGTGCTGGTCAACAACGCCGGCGGCGCCTTCGACACCAACCCGGTGGCCGAGGCCGACCTGGGCTCCTGGGAGCACACCTACGCGGTCAACGTGCTGGGCACGGTGCGGGTGACCAAGGCGCTGCTGCCGGCCCTGCGGGCGTCCGGCGCCGGTGACCTGGTGTTCGTCAGCTCCACCGCCGGGCTGGTCAGCTACGAGGGCGGCGCCAGCTACACCGCGGCCAAGCACGGGGTGCACACCATGGTCGAGACGCTGCGGCTGGAGCTCGTGGCCGAGCCGGTGCGGGTGGTCGAGATCGCACCGGGCATGGTCAAGACCGAGGAGTTCTCGCTCAACCGCACCCGGTCGCAGGAGAAGGCCGACGCCGTCTACCGCGGGGTGCGCGAGCCGCTGGTGGCCGCCGACGTCGCCGACTGCATCGCCTGGGCGGTGACCCGGCCGCACCACGTGAACGTCGACCTGCTCGTCGTCCGGCCCCGGGCGCAGGCCGCCCAGCACAAGGTGCACCGCGAGACCGACTGACGGTGCCCGCCTGGGGCTCGATCGGCAGCGAGCGGCTGCCGGTCGGCTGGTCCTACCCGGTCGGCCGCGACGAGGTGGACGCCGCGCTCACCTCGGCCGGCACGCGGGTCGGCACGCTGGCCTTCGGCGTCCCGGAGCCGGTCACGCTCGGCGAGCCGATGGTCCTCGACGTCCGGTGGCTGGCCGCGGCCGCGCCGGCGCGGATGCCGTCCGAGCGGCTGGTGCTGCACGTCTGGGCAGTGCCGGACGCCGACCTGCCGGTGGTCGCCGGGCTGCTGACCGGCGACGGGCTGGCCCGGGCGTGTGCCTGGGCGGCCGCCGCAGGCGCGGAGGGGTCACCGCACGCGCGCCGCTTCGTGCTCACCCACGCGGGTGGTGCGCTGCACGTCCTCCAGGGCTGACCACCCTGCGTCGAGACGCACCTCACCGCTGGGTCCGCGCCCCGCGACCCAGCAACTGGCCGTAGCTCGCTGCCCCTTCGATCCGGACCGGCTTCGCCGCGGCGAGTGCCCACCGGCACTTCAGCGGTGAGCGGGAGGCCCACCTGGGCGAGCTCGTCGTGGCCCCGGCCGCACGTCGGCGCGGTGTCGCCGGGCAGCTCGTCACAGGGGTCGAGGCGTGGGCCCGGTCCCGCGCGCTGCACCGGGTCACCCTGGACACCGGCACGGCCGACCAGCCGGCCCGTGAGCTCTACGCCCGGCTGGGCTACGCCGAGGAGCAGGTCACCCTGACCCGGGCGATCGATCAGCCCGCGTGGCGGTGCAGCAGCTCGTAGGCGCGGGTGACGCGGGTGGGGTCGGCGGAGGTGCCGCTGCGCTCGAACAGCGACTGCGCGTCGGTGACCTCGGCCGGGGTGGCGGTGCCGGCGTTGAGCACCCGGGAGATCAGCCCGGCCAGCGCGGCGTCGGCCTCGACCCGCGCCATCCAGCCGGTCAGCTGCGCCGGATCGGCCGGCATGGGCGCCGGGGTGCGGAGCGCGTCGTAGAGGGCGCCCAGCTGCAGCGACTCGTCCGGCCTCACGGGCGCACCGCCGTCGGCTCGGGCACCAGGGTGACGCCGAACTGCTCCCGCACCGCGGCCACCACCTGCTCGGCGAAGGCCATCAGCTCCGCGGCGGTGGCGCCGGGCTCGGTGGTCAGCGCCAGGCTGTGCCGCGACGACGTCCCCACCTTGCCGGCGCGGGTGCCCCGGCCGTAGCCGGAGTGCTGCACCAGCCAGGCGGCGCTCAGCTTCACCTGGGCGGCGCCGTCGGCGCCGATCCCGGCCGGCCAGGACGGGCACTCGGGCACCGAGGTGCCGACCGGCACGACCGGGTTGGTGAAGAACGACCCGGCGCTGCGCGAGTCGGGGTCGGCCGGGTCCCAGACCATGCCCTTGCCGCGGCGCAGCGCCAGGACGGCGTCGCGCACCTGCGCCAGCGGAGCGGTCTCCCCCAGCTCGACCCCCAGCGACTTGGCCAGCTCGGCGTAGCTGACCGGGCTGGACTGCGCGGACTCCCGCAGCGCGAACGTGACGGCGAGGACGACGTACGCGCCGGGCTGCTGCTTGAGCCGGCTGTCCCGGTAGGCGAAGCCCAGCTCGGCGGGGAGGAGGACCCGCTCCGCACCGGCCGCGCGGTCGTACACGCGGACCTGCGTGATCAGCGCCGCGACCTCCTGGCCGTAGGCGCCGACGTTCTGCACCGGCGTCGCCCCGGTCGAGCCGGGGATGCCCGAGAGCGCCTCCATGCCGGCCAGCTGCGCCTCGACCGTGTGCGCCACCAGGTCGTCCCAGGGCTCACCGGCCTCGACCTCGAGCTCGACGCCCTCGTCGGTGTCGGTGCGGGCGATGCCGCGGCTGCGCACCAGGACGACGTCGCCGGGCCAGCCGGCGTCCGGGGCGACGATGTTGGACCCACCGCCCAGCACCAGCAGCGGGGTGCCCGCCTCGTCGGCGTCACGGACCGCGGCGACCAGCTCCGCGCGGGTGGTCACCTCGATCAGCCGGTCGATCGGACCGCCCACCCCCAGGGTGGTGAGGTCCGCCAGTCGGGCGTCGCGGCGTACCTGCACGACACCACCGTAATCCGCCGGGCGGCTAACCTCGTCCACCGTGAGCGACCACACCCAGCGTGCGTCGCTGCCCCCGGTCCGCAAGGCCCCCCGACTCGCCGCCGGCCGGGCGCGGGCGCTGGGTCTGCCCACGCGGGGCACCACGAACGCCAACCGGCTGCGCCGGGTCGACCGCTGGCTCGTCGCCACCCAGGTCGCCCGGCTGCGCGACGCCGCCCGGCCGCTGGTCGTCGACCTGGGCTACGGCGCCTCGGCGGTGACCACCCTGGAGCTGGTCGACCGGCTGGCCCCGGAGTGCGACCGCCTCGAGGTGGTCGGCCTGGAGATCGACCCGGAGCGGGTGGCCGCGGTGGCCGCCGACCGCGACCCGCCGCGGGTCGACTTCCGGGTCGGCGGGTTCGAGCTGGCCGGGCTGCGGCCGGTGCTGGTGCGGGCGTTCAACGTGCTGCGCCAGTACGACGAGGAGTCCGCCGGCCGTGCCTGGGACACCATGCGCGGCACACTGGCCCCCGGTGGCCTGCTGGTCGAGGGCACCTGCGACGAGTGGGGACGACGGGCGAGCTGGGTGGCCCTGGACGAGGACGGTCCGCTCACCCTCACCTTCGCCGCCCGGGTGTCGGACCTGGAGCGCCCCTCCGACCTGGCCGAGCGGCTGCCCAAGGCGCTGATCCACCACAACGTGCCCGGCCAGCCGGTGCACGACTTCCTCCGCGCCTTCGACGCCGCCTGGGCCTCGGCCGCCGGGTTCTCGACGTTCGGCCCCCGCCAGCGGTGGGCCGCGGCGGTGGAGGGCCTGGCCGCCGACGGCTGGCCGCTGGTCGGGCCGACCCGGCGGTGGAAGCACGGCGAGGTCAGCGTCCGCTGGTCCGCGGTCGCACCCGTGGTGTCGTGAGCCGGCGCGACCGGGGTCACCTCACCGCACTGCCCGGGCCCACCGAGGTCGCCGGTGGGACGGCGGAGCTGCTGGCCGACGCCGACCGGGACGGGTCCTGGCAGCTGCTGCTCGACGGCACCCCGCAGTCCCACGTCGACCTGACCGACCCGACGTACCTGGAGTTCGAGTACGTCCGCCGGATGGGCCACGTGCTCGACCTGGTGGCCGAGCCGGGCACCCCGCTGGACGTCGTCCACCTGGGCGGCGGCGCGCTCACCCTGCCCCGGTACGTCGCGGTCACCCGGCCGGGCTCGGCGCAGCGGGTGATGGAGCTGGACGAACCGCTCACCGAGCTGGTCCGCCGGGAGCTGCCGCTGCCGCGGAACGCGCGGGTCCGGGTGCGCGGGATCGACGCCCGGGCGGGCCTGGCGGCGCTGCCCGACGCCAGTGCGGACGTCGTCCTGGTCGACGTGTTCGCCGGTGCCCGCACCCCGGCGCACCTCACCACGGTGGAGTTCGCCACCGACGTGGCCCGGGTGCTGCGCCCGGGCGGCACGACCGCCTGGAACGTCTCCGACGGCCCGCCGCTGCGGTTCGCCCGCGCGGAGGCCGCGACCCTGCGCGCGGTGTTCGGCCACGTGGCCCTGCTGGCCGAGCCGGGGACGCTGCGCGGCCGGCGGTTCGGCAACACCGTGGCGGTCGCCTCGGACGGCGAGCTGCCGATCGCCGCGCTCACCCGGCGCTGCGCGGGCGACCCGATGCCCTCCCGGGTGGTCAGCGGGGAGGAGCTGGACCGGTTCGTCGGCCAGGCGGCGCCGGTCACCGACGCCGACGCGCAGCCCTCGCCGCCACCTCCAGCCGGGGTCTTCGACTGATCACCCGCGGGTGTCCGGCCGTAGGGTCGGGGCATGACTGCTCCCGCGTCCCGACGGATCACCCGCGACAGCCGGCACAAGGTCATCGCCGGCGTCTGCTCAGGCCTCGCCCGGCGGTTCGGGTTGTCCCGCACCGGCCTGCGGATCGCCTTCGTGGTGTCCTGCGTCCTGCCCGGTCCGCAGTTCATCGCCTACATCGTGCTGTGGGTCGTCATGCCCTCCGACGACCGCTACTGACGCCCACCGCAGGGCGCCTGCTCACCAGCTGGTGTTGCCCCGGGAGAGACCGCGGACGGCGGGCCGTACGTCGACCAGGTACACGACGGCGGCGATGACGGCGGGCAGGCCGAGGAAGCTGAGCGGGCCCTGCCACAGCAGCACGAGCGTGGCGATGCCGGTGATCGCCATCCAGGCGGGCTTGGTGAGCTTGCCGGTCGCGACGAACCCCGCCGCCGGACGGATCAACGCGTCGACGAAGGCCCACACCGCGAGGGCGAGGGTCGCGTAGACGACGACGAGGTTGACGAGCCCGTCGAAGGTGGCCATGCCAGCAGGATAGGCGCGTTCACGGCCGGACCGGTCCGGTGTCCCGTCTCGGCCCCCTGGGATGCCTCGGCGGGGTGAGACGCACCGCGCCCCGGCCCCCGCGGGTGCGGGTGCCGGGGCGCGGTGTCGGAGAGCCGCTGCGCGCAGCGGGTGGGGCGTCGTCAGCCGGCGGTGTCGGGGGACTTCGCCGGGACGGACAACGGGTCGGGCAGCGTCGCGGCCGCGGGCGCGGTGGCCTTCGCCGTCCGCTTCGGGGCGGCCTTGGCCGGGGTCGCCTTGGCGGCCTTCGCGGGCTTGGCGGGCTTGGCGGCGGCCGGCTTCGTGGTCCTGGCGGCGCCACGGACCGTGCGCTTGGCCGACTCGGCCGCCGCCTCGGTGTCCTGGCCGACCTCGTCGAGGGCCTTGTCGGTGCGCGCCTTGGTCTTCTGCGCGACCGAGGTGACCTGGTCGGAGGCCTTGCCGACGGTCTCGCCGGTCTCGGCCAGCACGTCCTCCACGCCGTCCTCGACGGCGTCGACGGCGCGCTCGGTGCGGGCGACGACCTTGCGGAACACCGGCTGGGTGCGCAGGCCGCCGACGACCTTCTCGCCGCGGCCGGCGAGCTCCTCGATGGCGGACAGGGCCTGGGCGCGGGCGGTGTCGACCAGCCCGGTGACCGTGCCGAGCACCGTCTCCGGGCGCACGGTGGAGGCTGCGCTGGTCACGGCGGCGCGGGCCTGCGTGGCGGCGTCCTCGGCCTGGCTGCGGGCCTGGCCGGCCCGGGCGCGCGCCTCGGCGGCGGCGCGGGTCGCGCGCTCGCGGGCCTGCTCGGCGCGGGTGCGGGCGTCCTTGGCGGCCAGGTCGGCCTGCACCTGCGCCTCGCCGGGCAGGGCCTCGGCCCGCGAGCGGAACGTGCCGACGACGGAGCGGGCGCGGTCGACCGCCGCGTCACCGGCGCCGAGGGCGGCCAGCAGGCCGGTGCGGACGATGTTCTCGCCCTGCTGCTTGAGGGTCTGGGTGTCGGTGCGGCTCATGCCGTCTCCTCCTGGTCGTTCGGGGTGGTGGGGGCAGCGGCCTGCTCACGGGCCAGCTGGGCGGCGTGCTCGCGGGCGTAGGTCTCGTACAGCTCGAGGAGCACCGCCTTGTGCCGCTCGGACAGCGCCTCGTCGGCGCGGATCGCGGCGACCGTGCCGGCGGTGCCGGAGCGGCGGTCGAGGATGCCGGCCTGCTCGTAGAGCGTCTCCGCGGAGATCTTCAGGCCGCGGGCGATCTGCGCCAGGATCTCCGCCGACGGCTTGCGCAGGCCGCGCTCGACCTGGGAGAGGTAGGGGTTGCTGACCCCCGCCGCCCGGGCGAGCTCACGCAGGGACACCTGGGCGGCGCTGCGCTGGCTGCGGATGAAGTCGCCGACCTGGGAACCGACGGCCGGCACGTTCGAGGCCACCGTCGACGCCTCGGCGGCAGCCGTGGCCACGGTCTCCCGGACCGCGGTCACCTGCTCCCGGACGAACTCCGTGGGTCGCTGCACGGCACCACGCTAACCCAGGGTGCTAGCTCCTGCAAGCGGTCGGCTAGCGCCCGGGTCGACGAGGTGCAGCCCGGTCAGCCGAGGACGGCGGACGCCCGCACCGAGCCGACCACGCCCTCGCCGCCGGACACCGGAGTGCTGACCCAGCGGGACAGCGTCTCGGCCGGCACGCCCAGCCGCAGCAGCCCCGCCGCCAGCGCAGGCGTCCGGCCCCGGTCGCCGCCGTCGTCCAGCTTCAGGGCCACCGCGCCCTTGCCGGGCAGCGCGGCCACGTGCACGCCGTCGGCGCCGCCCTTGACCAGCAGGCCGCCCACCGCCTGCATCAGCTCGGTGTCCTCCCGGCCGGTGCCGGCGATCAGCCACGGGTGGGCGCGCATCGCGTCGGCGACCAGTCGCTCCGGGGTGCCCGGCTCGGCCTGCACCAGGGAGAGCACGCCGCGGGCCAGCCCGGTGAGCGAGATCGCGTGCTGCGGGGCGCCGCAGCCGTCGACGACCACGGCGGCCACCGGCTCACCGGAGGCCTCGCCCAGCCGCGCCTCGATCGCCCGCTGCAGCGGGTGACCGGGGTCCAGGTAGCCCGCCGTCGGCCAGCCGGCGGCCACGCAGGCCGACAGCATCGCCGCGTGCTTGCCCGAGCAGTTCATCGCCAGCCGCTCCGGCGCCCGGCCGGCGACCAGCCACTGCGCCCGGGTCGCCTCGTGGCCCGGCAGCGCGGGCGGGCAGCCCAGGTCGTCGGCGGTCAGCCCGGCCGCGGCGAGCAGTTCGGCGGCCAGCTCACGGTGCCCGTCCTCACCGCTGTGCGACGCCGCGGCGATCGCCAGCTCGCGGTCGTCGCGGGGGCGCCACCCGGCCCGCAGGTAGGCCGTCGCCTGCACCGGCTTGTTCGACGAGCGCGGCAGCACCGGCCGGGCGACGTCCCCGGCCGTGAGCAGCGGCTCGCCGTCGGCGCCCAGGACGACCAGCGCCCCGCGGTGCACCGACTCCAGCACCTCGTCGTCGAAGCCGGCCCGCCAGACCTCGACGAGCACCGGGTCCTCGGGCCAGGTGGTCAGCCCGCCAGCGCCCGCCGGCATCAGGCGCCGTGCCGGGACTCGTCGGCCAGCAGCTGGGCGACGTCGGCCAGGCCCTCGCGGTAGCGCCGCGCCAGCTCACCGGCGACGGCGTCCATGACCTGCTGCACCCCGCGGCGCCGCTCGGAGAGGTTGCGCTCCCCCTCACCGAGGGCGCGGGCGGCCTGCTCCAGCCGCTCGTCGGACAGCGACGGGACGTCGGAGAGGTCCACCCCCGGCGCCAGCCCGTTCACCCAGGTCTCGAACTGCTCCGGCGAGGTCGGCTGCACGGTCTGGTGCCGGCCGAGGCCGTGCGCCGGGCCGCGGCCCTTCTCCGAGAGGATCTCCGGCAGCAGGTCGACCAGCGACCGGCCGTCGTGCTCGGCCCGCCGCTGCAGTTCGCGGCGGACGATGTCCAGCCGGCCCTGCAGCAGGCGCCGGGTGTAGGAGAGGTTGACCTCCTCCTGCTCCGCCCGGTGCCGCAGCGCGCGGACCTCGGTCATCGGCAGCTGCTCGACGCCGTCCAGGAACGACGGGTCGAGCAGCGCGTCGACGGACGCCCCGCCGGCCGGGGCGGGGGTGGGGGCAGTCATCGCGGGACCTCCACGGGAGCAGGAGCGGTGCGGGGGGTGATGCCCAGCAGCTGCCGGGCCTCGGTGGTGGACAGCGGCGGCCGCTGGGCGATCCGGGCGAGCCCGGCCGCGCGCGCCACGAGCTGGGCGTTGTCGCGCACCGGCTCGCCGGGCGCGTAGGTGAGCGTGTCCTCCATGCCGATCCGGAGGTGACCACCGGCCGAGAGCGCGGCGAGCATGACCGGCAGCGAGGTGCGGCCCACGCCGGTCGCGGCGAAGGTGGCCCCGGCGGGGAGGGACGGCAGACAGGCGGCCAGCGCCGCCGTCGTCCCGGGCATGCCGCCCGGCACGCCCATCACCAGGTCGACGTGCACGTGGCCACCGTGCGGCGGGCCGTGCCGGTCGAGCAACCGGGTGAGCGTGGCCAGCTGGCCGAGGTCGAACACCTCGTACTCCGGCACGATCCCGCGCTGCTGCATCTGGGTGTGCAGCTCGACGATGAGGTCCCAGGGGTTGTAGAAGACGTCGCGGCCGAAGTTCACCGTGCCCAGCGACAGCGAGGCGGCGTCCGGCTCGGCGTCCAGCACCGCCAGCCGGGCCTCGGCCGGGTCGGTGACCGCACCGCCGGTCGAGAGCTGCACGACGAGGTCGGTGGCCTCCCGGACCGCGGCGACGACCTCGCGGACCCGGGGCAGCTCCAGCGTCGGCCGGGTGTCGGTGCCGCGCACGTGCAGGTGCAGCACGGCTGCGCCGAGGGCCTGGCAGTCACGGGCGGTGGCGACCACCTCCTCGACGGTGACCGGCAGCGCCGGCACGTCCGCCTTGGCCGACTCCGCGCCGGTGGGCGCGAGGGTCAGGAGGGTGCCGGGCGTCACCGGCCGATGGTCGCAGACCGGACGGCGCGCACGCGGTCACGGGCCGCTGCCCGGGTGTCGTCGAGCCCGGCCGGGCCGTCGTCGGGGTCGATGGCGGCGGTCGCCTCCCCCACGGTCAGCGCCGCGTCCTGGGCCACCGACTGCTTCACCAGCGCCAGCGCGACCATGCCCAGCTCGTGGTGCCGCACCGCGGTGCCCACCCGGCCCACCTCGCGGGTGCCGCTGGTGACCGGCGTGCCGGCGGCGGGCAGCGTCTCGCTCATCCCGTCCAGGTGCAGCAGCACCAGCCGCCGCGGCGGGCGGCCGAGGTTGTGCACCCGGGCGACCGTCTCCTGGCCGCGGTAGCAGCCCTTGTCCAGGTGGACGGCGGTGTGCAGCCACTCGAGCTCGTTGGGGATGGTGCGGTGGTCGGAGTCGACCCCGGCCCGCGGCCGGCGGGCCTCCACCCGCAGCGCCTCGAAGGCGTCCAGCCCGGCCAGCACCGCACCGGCGCCCAGCAGCGCGTCGGCCCGGGCGGCCAGCTCGGCGCGGGGCACGAGCAGGTCGACGACCGCCGCCGTCCCGTCGCCGATCGCCGGCATCCGGCGGGCCCAGCCTCCGCCGTCCAGCAGGACGACGGAGTACGGCCCCTGCGGCACCGGCCACCCGGCGGCGCTCAGCACCTCGTCGCCGCGCGGCCCGACCAGGGACAGCAGGGCCCACCCACCGGTCACCAGTTCCGGGTCGACCCGGAGCATGAACCGCATCCGCTGCAGGAACGCCACCAGTGCGGCCCCGGTGCCCGGCTCCACGTCGCCCCAGGCGGTGCCGGCCAGCTCGGTGAGGACGACGTGGTGCTCGACGTGGCCCTGCGGGGAGAGGACCAGGGCCTCGGAGCCGGCGGCGTCACCGAGGCGCTCCAGGTGCTGGCTGGTGAGACTGTGCAGCCAGGTCAGCCGGTCGGCGCCGGGGACGACGAGCACGTCCCGGTCGCTGCGGTCGACCAGCCCGGCACCCTCGGCGAGCCGGCGCTGCTCGAGCAGCGGCTCCCCGTAGTGGGCCGCGACCGGGCCACCCCCCTCGACGTCGAGGGCGACGGCGCCGGGGCGCCGCAACAGGGGCGAGGGACCGATCCCGGTGGCTGCCTGCTCGCCGGTCGTCTCCGCGCTCATGCGTTCTCCTTGTCCGCGCAGGCTCGACAGGTGCCGGACAGCGCCACGTGGCCCACGTCGAGGGTGAAACCCAGCTCGGCGCCCAGACGTTCCGCCGCCCCGTCGAGCACCGTGGGGTCGACCGAGCTGATCTCCCCGCATGACTGGCAGACCACGTGCACGTGCCGGTGCTGCCGGCCGGCGTGGTAGATCGGCGCGCCCTTGCCCAGGTGGGTGTGCCAGACCAGGCCGAGCCGTTCGAGCAGCTCGAGGGTGCGGTAGACCGTCGAGGTGTCCGGGGCCGCGCCGTCCGGGCCGGCGTCGGCCCGCAGCCGGGCACCGATCTCCTCGGGGGTGCCGTGCTCCAGGGCGGACACCGCCGCCAGCACCCGCTGGCGCTGGCTGGTCAGCCGCAGCCCACGCGCGCGCAGCTCGGCCGCCAGCGGTGGCGCGCTCTCCTCACCGGACACGGTCGGAGCCTAGTTCGCCGGTACGGCAGGGTGGAGCCGTGAGCACCTCTCGAGTGGCGGTCTGGCGGAACGGCGCGGCCGCGGTGGTCGGCGCGGACGAACCGGTGGTGACCGCCTTCGACCTGGGCCTGGGCCGCGGTGACGGCGTCTTCGAGTCCGTCCTCGTCGCCGGCGGGACGACGCCGCACCTGGACGCGCACCTGGACCGGCTGCGCCGCTCCGCCGGGATCATGGGGCTGACCCACCCGGGGGACGACGCGGTGCGCGCGGTGGTCGCCGCGGTCACCGACGGCTGGCCCACCGGCGCGGAGGGCGCCTGCCGGGTGTTCCTGACCCGCGGCCTGGGCGACGGCACGCCGCCCACCCTGCTGGCGCTGCTGGCGCCGGTGCCGGCCGAGACGCTGCGGCAGCGGGCCGCGGGCATCGCCGTCGTCACCCTGTCGCTGGGGGTGCCGGCCGACCTCCGGGCCACCGCACCCTGGCTGCTCGGCGGGGCCAAGACGTTGTCGTACGCGGTCAACATGGCCGCCCTCCGGCACGCGCACGGCACCGGCGCCGACGACGTGGTGTTCACCTCACTGGAGGGCCGTCTGCTGGAGGGGCCCACCTCGACGGTCGTCTGGGCGGCCGGGGGCCGGTTGCACACCCCGCCGGTCGAGACCGGGATCCTGCCCGGCACGACCCAGGCCCGGCTGTTCGCCCGGGCCGGGGCCGACGGCTGGCCCACCTCGGTCACCTCCGGGACCGTGGACGACCTGCACCGGGCCGACGCGGTCTGGCTGCTCTCCGGCATCCGCGGCGCCACCCCGGTCACCCGGCTGGACGGCGTCGAGCGCGGGGACGGCGGGCTCACCGGGCGGGTGCAGGAGCTGCTCGCCCGGTAGAGTCCTCCGAGGTGCGCCGGGAAGTCTGGTCGGCAACTCCCTTCCCGACCCCGCACATCGGAGCCGCCACGTGACCTCACCCACCCGCCTGTTCAGCCGGGGCTCCTACCCCGAGGCCAAGCGCATCGCCGAGGTGCTCCGCAAGGAGACGATCGGTGGCGCACTGCTGCTGGTGGGCACCGTGATCGCCCTGGTCTGGGCCAACTCCCCCTGGTCGGCGGCCTACGAGTCGCTGCGCGACACCCGGGTGGGCCCGGAGTCGCTGCACCTCGACCTCACCCTCGGCACCTGGGCCGCCGACGGCCTGCTGGCGATCTTCTTCTTCGTGGTCGGCCTCGAGCTCAAGCGCGAGTTCGTCGCCGGCGACCTGCGCGAACCCCGCCGGGCGATCCTCCCGGTCACCGCCGCGGTCGGCGGCATGGTGGTGCCCGCCCTGCTCTTCGTGCTGGTCAACCTGGGCACCGGCGACGGGGCGCTGCGCGGCTGGGCCATCCCCACGGCCACCGACATCGCCTTCGCCCTCGCCGTCCTGGCGGTGATCAGCACCCATCTGCCCACCGCGCTGCGCACCTTCCTGCTGACCCTCGCCGTGGTCGACGACCTGCTGGCGATCACGGTGATCGCGGTCTTCTACACCTCGAGCCTGGCGATCACGCCGCTGCTGCTCGCGCTCGTCCCGCTCGCCGTCTTCGGCTTCCTGGTGCAGAAGCGGATCCGCTCCTGGTGGCTGCTCATCCCGCTCGCCGTCATCACCTGGGTGCTGGTGCACGAGTCCGGGGTGCACGCGACCGTCGCCGGGGTGCTGCTGGCCTTCACCGTGCCGGTCGTGCGCAGTCAGGCCGCCGGTGGCCCGGACGCCGGGCCGGGGCTGGCCGAGCACTTCGAGCACCGCATCCGCCCGATCTCCGCCGGGTTCGCCGTGCCGGTGTTCGCCTTCTTCGCCGCCGGCGTCACCATCGGCGGCCTGTCCGGCCTGGCCGAGTCGCTGTCGGACCCGGTGGCCGTGGGCATCGTGGTCGGCCTGGTGGCGGGCAAGACGATCGGCATCACGGGCGCCACGTGGCTGGTCTCCCGGTTCACCCGGGCCGAGCTCGACGAGTCGCTGGGCTGGCCCGACGTGATCGGCCTGGCCATGCTCGCCGGGATCGGCTTCACCGTCTCCCTGCTCATCGGCGCACTCGCCTACGGGGAGGGGTCGCTGCGCGACGAGCACGTGAAGGTCGGCGTCCTCGTCGGCACCCTGACGGCGGCCCTGCTGGCCTCGATCCTGCTCAAGACCCGTGACCGCCGGTACCGCCGGATCGCCGCGACCGAGACCGAGGACCGCAACCGGGACGGCGTGCCCGACGTCTACCAGACCGAGGACGGCCGCGAGATCCGCACCGTGGACGACAAGGCCAACCACGACTCGGACTGGAGCGGCACGACCCCGCCCGGGCGCACCGCCGGCCCGTCGTCGGAGTCCTGAGAAAAGGTCGTTGCCGAGCCTCTCTGCGCGTCGTACCGTCGAGGTACACGAGAGAGGAGGTGGTCCCTAAGTTGATGACTTACAGGACGCGTGAGGTGGCTGTCCGCTAGCCGCCGTCCAGATGGGCCGCCCGCTCGGGACCCGTGGAAGACCCACGGCGACCGAGCAGCGGCATCCCGCCCGTCCGTCGATGGCGGCGAGCGAGAACCGGACAGTCACCCGACCCCCGGGCTGCCGATGTTGTCCAATCGGCCCGTGTGCAGCTCTCCCGCTACGGTGGGATCAGCGCCGCGGAGCAGCCCGGGGGTTGTCCGTTGTCTGGGGGTGGTGACGACCGTGCAGTTCGCCGGACGGTCCGTCGCGCTCGACACCTCCGCCGGCATCTGGCTGGCCGAGGCCGCCCGCACCGCCGCGCCCGACACGGTCGCCGCACTGGTCCCCGCCTCCTTCGAGGCCGTCGCCCGGGTCTTCCACCCGGCCGTGCGCTACGTCGGGGACGACGACGTCGAGGTGCCCTGGGCCTCCGTCGCCGCTGCCAACGGTACCGCTGCCCACCCGCTCATGCAGTGGGGGTCGGTCACCGGCTCGATGGAGTACTTCGAGAACGACGACCAGGCACCGCTGTGGCACGGGGCCCCGGCGCGCGGCCACCTGCCCGCCCCGGTCGCCGAGCGACTGGTCGAGGTGCTCACCCGGTGGACGACGACGCCGGACGTGTGCTGGCTCGCCGTCGCGCAGGGCGGCGCGGTGATCACCGACCACCCGACGCTGAGCCTGCCCGGCCGGGAGTACTGGGTGGTCAACGGCCCCATCTCCCTGGCCGCGGTGAACATGGCGGCCGAGCCGTTCGAGCAGAGCGCCAACCTGTGGTGGCCGGCCGACCGCGCCTGGTGCGTGATGACCGACATCGACCTGGTCACCACCTACGTCGCCGGCAGCGCCGGGTGCATCGCCGACGTGCTGGCCACCGAGGGGCTGGAGACCGCGCCGGCCGAGTTCCGCCAGCGCACCACCTGGGACGCCGACCAGGTCAACCCGACCCCGGCCGACGCCCCGGACTGAAGAAGGACCCCCTTCCTCCCCACCCTTCGCACGCTCAGGGCGGGCCCCTGGAAGGGGGCCTTACAGCTGGGCGAGTTCGGCGGCGAGGTCGTCCAGGCCGAGGCTGCCCTGGGAGAGGGCGGCCATGTGCCAGGCCCTCGGGTCGAAGTCGGCGCCCCGTGCCGCCTGCACCGCCGCGCGCCCCTCGAGCCAGGCCCGCTCCCCCAGCTTGTAGCTGATCGCCTGCCCGGGCATGCCCAGGTAGCGCACCAGCTCGCTGTCCAGGAAGTCGGCGTCCCGGCCGCAGTTCTCCCCGAAGAAGGCCCGCGCCAGCTCCGGCGTCCAGGGCTGGCCGCGGTACGCCGCGACGGCGCCCTCCGCGTCGGCCGGGATCGGCAGCTCCAGGTGCATGCCGATGTCGACGACGACCCGCACCGCGCGCATCTGCTGGGCGTCGAGGTAGCCCAGCCGGGCGCCGGGGTCGGCGAGGAAGCCCAGCTCGTCCATCAGCCGCTCGGCGTAGAGCGCCCAGCCCTCGACGTTGGCCCCGACCGAGCCCAGCGACGTCTGGTAGCTGGACAGGTCGCCGGAGACGTAGGCCCACTGGGCCAGCTGCAGGTGGTGGCCGGGGACGCCCTCGTGGTACCAGGTGGAGACGAGGTCCCACAGCGGGAAGCGCTCCTTGCCCAGCGTGGGCAGCCAGGTGCGCCCGGGACGAGAGAAGTCCTGCGCCGGTCGGGTGTAGTACGGCGCCGCGGCGCTGCCGGGCGGGGCGATCATCGCCTCCACCTGCCGCACCGGCCCGGCGATGGTGAAGTGGACGCCGTCCAGCGCCTCGATCGCCTCGTCCATCATCGACTGCAGCCGCTGCCGGATGGCCTCGACGCCCTCGACGGCCTCGCCGTGCTCGGACAGCCAGCGCATCGCCTCCATCGGGGTGGCACCGGGCAGCACCTTCGCAGCCTCCGTGCGCTGCTCGGCCAGGATCCGCTGGTGCTCGGCCCAGCCCCAGGCGTAGGCGTCCTCCAGGCCCGTGCCGGCACCGAGGTCCGAGCCGTTCCACGACCGGGCGAACCGGGCGTACCGCTCCCGGCCGACCGCGTCGGGGGTGCCGGTCGCCTGCCAGGCGTACTCGTCGCGCAGGAAGTCCCGCACCTCGGCCACCGCGCCGTCGGCGGCCGCGGCGGCGGCGTCGAGCTCGGTGCGCAGCTCGTCGGGGCCGGCCGCCACGAGGCCGGCGAAGTACGGCCCGGCCAGCCACTCGTCGAGCTGACCGACGACGGTGAGCACCTGGCGCGGGGCGGCGAACAGTCCGCGCGCCGCACCGGCGGTCAGCGACTCGCGGTAGCCGCGGTAGGCCTCCGGCACCCGGGCCAGCCGGCGGGCCAGCACCGCCCAGTCCTCGGTGGTCCGGGTCGGCATCATGGAGAAGACCTGCCGGATGGAGTGCACCGGGGAGAACAGGTTGGAGACGGCGCGGAGGT
Source organism: Modestobacter lacusdianchii (assembly GCF_054177765.1). Taxonomy (NCBI): domain Bacteria; kingdom Bacillati; phylum Actinomycetota; class Actinomycetes; order Geodermatophilales; family Geodermatophilaceae; genus Modestobacter; species Modestobacter lacusdianchii. The sequence goes on from NZ_JBJJTJ010000011.1 coordinate 100,862, forward strand.
CCTCCCCCGCCTCGTGCAGGTCGAGGGCGGCGGTGAGGCGCTCGCGCAGCAGCCGGGCGCAGCGCCGCTCGACCGGGTCGTCGTCCAGGCCCGGGTCCGCGGCGAGCACCCGGTCGAGCTCGGCCAGGGTGGCGCGCATGAGGTCGGCCTCGGCGGCGAGACCGGCCGGGCTGGTGTCCGGGAGCCGGTCGTCCCCGGGGCGGGTGCCCAGCTGGGTGGCGACGATCGGGTCCAGGTCGCAGACCGCGTCGACGTAGCGGTCGGCGACCTGGCGCGGGGTGGTGGGGGCGCTCACGGTCAGCGGATCCTCTCGAGCCGGGCGGACATGGTGGGGCGCAGCGGCTGGTCGCCGGCCGCGCGGTCGACGGCGTAGAGCAGCGCCCCGTCGACGATGCCGTAGAGCCGCTTGGCCCGGCTGGTGTCGGGGTGGTCGGGGGTGCGGGCCAGGACGTCGGTGTCCAGCTCCCAGCTGGTCGTCGTCCGGGCGGTGCCCACGTAGATCTCCACCAGGCCGGCCGGGGAGCTGACCAGCAGCTCGACCTCGTCGCCCTCCCGGGGGCGCAGGAAACCGGACTCGCGCTGGTCGGGGCCGGTGACCTGGCCGTCCTCCCCGATCCGCCAGGTCCGCGACTCGTAGGTCAGGAAGTCGCGACCGTCGTGGGCGAACCGCACCCACTGGCCGAAGCGGTGGTCGCCCTCGGCGCCGGCCGCCTGTCCCTCGCCGTGCCACTCGCCCAGCAGGGGCAGCACCGACAGCAGCTCGTGGGCCACCTCCGGGCCCTCGCGCACGTCGACGGTGTCGACGACCGGCAGCTCGGTCGGGCCCTGGACCGGGCCGGTGGGCAGGCCGGGCGGGACGGGGGCGCTCATCGCGTCCGCTCCGGTCGCTGATCGGAGCGCGTCGCCCGCCACGCGGAGGCGGCGAACCCCAGCGCGGCGAGCCCGGTGAGGGTGATGAGCACCCAGGCGGAGACCAGACCCATGCCCGTCACGGTATCCGCGCCACCCTCCCCGGGCAGTCGGTGCCCCGGGTCAGGCCGGCACCGCCGCCCCCACGGTCGCCCGGACGACGTCGTCCCAGGGCGTCGCGCGCAGGCCGAGGACCGCCGTCGTCTCGGCGGCGTCCAGCACGTACTCCTGGTCCCACTGGTGCCGGATCGCCACGAGCTCGCGCATCAGCGGGACGGCGAGCCCCGCGGCGCGCAGCACCGGCCAGGGGGTGCCGCTGACCCTCGCCGGCGGGGCGCCCATCGCCCGGGCCAGGTCGGTCAGCGCCTGCCGCTGGGTGCGCGCCGAGCTGGGCACGTGCCATGCGCGCCCCCAGGACCGGTCGTCGCCGCCCAGTGCGATCAGGGTGGCCGCGGCGTCGGGCACGTGGGTCCAGCTGCGCGGGACGTCGGGGTCGCCGATCACCCAGGCCCGCCGGCCGCGGCGCAACGTGTCCAGTTGACGCACCAGGTGTGACTGGGCGGCGGGCACACCGGGGCCGACGAAGTCCGAGGCGCGCACCTCGGTGACCCGCAGCCGGCCGGCCTGCTGCGCGGCCAGCGCGTCGCTCCACATCCGGGCCCGCAGTCGCCCCTTGACGTCCGTGGCGGACAGCGGGGTCTGCGGCGTCATCGGTCCGGCCGGCCGGCCGTAGCCGTAGAGGTTGCCCATCACCACCAGCCCGGCGCCGGAGCGCTCGGCCGCGGTCAGCAGCGCGGCGGCGATCGGCGGCCAGTCCCGGGTCCAGGTCGTGTAGTCCCTCGGGTTGACGGCGTTGTAGAGCACCTCGGCCCGGCCCACGGCGCGCACCAGCGCCTCGGCGTCGGCGGCGTCGACCGTGACGTGCCGCACCGCGTCGGTGCTCGTGCCGCCGCTGCGCGACAGGACGACCACCTCGTGCCCCTGCTCGGCCAGCAGCCGGGCCGTCGTCGAGCCGACCGGCCCCTTGCCGACCACCACGTGTCGCGCCATCTCGATCTCCTCCGCTCACTGGGAGAGCACCGCTCTCGGACGAGCCGACAGTGCTCGCTCCGCCGGACTCTGTCAAGAGCGGTGCTCTCGATTGCGAGCACCGATCCGGAGTGGCACGCTGCGCTGGTGCCGCCGACCGCTCGCGAACGCGCCCGAGCCGAGCTCACCGCCGAGATCACCGACCTGGCCCGCGCCCAGCTGGCCACCGTCGGCGCCGCCGGCCTGTCGCTGCGGGCCGTCGCCCGCGAGCTCGGGATGGCCTCCTCGGCGGTCTACCGCTACTTCCCCAGCCGCGACGACCTGCTGACCCGGCTGATCATCGACGGCTACGACGACCTCGGAGAGGCCGCCGAGCAGGCCGACGACCCGGCGGCGCCGCCGGTGCAGCGCTGGCTCGACGTCTGCCGGGCGGTGCGCCGCTGGGCGCTGACCCACCCGCACGAGTACGCCCTGCTCTACGGCTCGCCGGTGCCCGGCTACCGCGCCCCCCGGGACACCGTCCCGGCGGCGGTCCGGGTCGGTGCCGCCCTGGGCCGGGTCCTCGGGGACGCCGCCCGGGCCGGGCTGCTGCCGCCGGCGACCGGCCGGCAGACCGGCACGATCGCCCCGGGCGTCGCGCCACTGCTGGGCGGGGAGCACCCGAGCCTGGACGACGCCGTCCGGGGCCGGGCACTGCTGGCCTGGAGCAGCGTCTTCGGCACCATCAGCTTCGAGCTCTTCGGCCACCTCACCGGGGCCTCCGCCGACCCGGACGCGTTCTTCGACGACGCGATGCGCGACCTGGCCGGGCTCGTCGGCCTGCCGGGGGCCGCGCCTGCTGCGGGTCGACCCGCGTGAGGCAGGGGTGAGCCGGGGGCGCACGCGGCTCCACCCCGCCCAGGACGGGTCGAGCTCCGCCGGCCGGCGCGCGCGGGCAGACGACAGCGCCCGCCCCGGCCGGAGCCGGGACGGGCGCTGATCGGGCCGCTCCACGGAGCGGCGGGGTGCTGCGTCAGGCGATCGCGAGGGTCGTCTCGTTCAGGCCGACCTCGGCGTCGACCGCACGCTCGGCGCGGCCGACCGGCGACAGCGAGCGCAGGGTCCACTGCCCCGGCGCGGCGAAGAACCGGAACTCGCCCTCCGGGCTGGTCACCACCTCGGCGGTGAACTCACCCGTGCCGTCCAGCAGCCGCACGTAGGCGCCGGCGACGGGCGACCCGTCGTGCCAGACCGAGCCCTGGATCACCGTCTGGGTGCTCAGGTCGACACCGGCGAGACCGCCGCCCTGCTCCGGGGCCCCGCACACGGTCAGGCGCCCTTCTGGATCGGGACGCCGACCAGCGAGCCGTACTCGGTCCAGGAGCCGTCGTAGTTCTTGACGTTCTGGTGGCCCAGCAGCTCGCGCAGCACGAACCAGGTGTGGCTCGAGCGCTCACCGATGCGGCAGTAGGCGATGGTGTCCTTGCCCTCGTCCAGCCCCGCCTCGGCGTAGAGCTTGGCCAGCTCCTCGTCGCTCTTGAAGGTGCCGTCCTCGTTGGCCGCCTTGCTCCACGGCACGTTGACCGCGCTGGGGATGTGACCGGCGCGCTGCGCGCCCTCCTGCGGGAGGTGCGCCGGGGCGGTCAGCTTGCCGGCGAACTCGTCGGGCGAGCGGACGTCGACCAGGTTCTGCTGGCCGATCGCCGAGACGACCTCGTCGCGGAAGGCGCGGATCGAGGTGTCGGGCTCGGCGGCGGCGTACTGCGTCGCGGGGCGCTGCACGGCGTCGGCGGAGAGCGGGCGGCTGTCCAGCTCCCACTTCTTGCGGCCGCCGTCGATCAGCTTGACGTCGCGGTGGCCGTAGACCTTGAAGTACCAGTAGGCGTAGGCGGCGAACCAGTTGTTGTTGCCGCCGTAGAGCACCACGGTGTCGTCGTTGCTGATGCCCTTGGCCGACAGCAGGGCGCTGAAGCCCTCGCGGTCGACGAAGTCACGGGACTCGGCGTCCTGCAGGTCGGTCTTCCAGTCCAGCTTGACGGCACCCTCGAGGTGCCCCTTGTCGTAGGCGCTGGTGTCCTCGTCGACCTCGACGAAGACGATGCCCGGGTCACCCAGGTGCTCCTGGGCCCAGTCGGCGGTGACGAGCACGTCACTGCGGCTCATGGTGGTTCCTCCATCAGTGGGGGCTGGTGGTGCGGACGTCGTGCGGTGCTGCGGTACGGAGCCGGTCCACGGTGCCGGTGGCACGGGGCGGCGACGGACGGCGGCCCTGGAGCGGCGGGACGGGCGCGATGCGACGGGCACGTCCGGGCGGGAAGACCCTCAGCTGGCCGGACAGAGGCAGCTGCCAAGGCGGCACAGGTCGACTGTGCGGCGCGAGGTCAGCAGGGTGCCCACGGCTGCCGAGGGTATCGGATCACCGCGGCACCGGCGCGTGGGCGTCGGCCAGGGCGGCCAGCTCCGCGGCACCCGGCGCGCCGGTGGACCGCACGACGACGACCCCGGAGCGGTCCAGCCAGAACACGGTGGGCGTGACCCGGACGTCCAGCGCCCGGACGGCGTCCAGGTGGCTCTCGGCGTCGACGTGCACGTGCGCCAGACCCGGCCGGGTGCGCTGCAGCTGCTGCAACCGCGCCCGGGTGGCGCGGCAGGGACCGCAGAACGCGGTGGAGAACTGCACGGCGGTCAGCTCGGCGTTCCCCGGGCGCACGCCGAGCCCGGCCAGGACGGCGAGCACCCGGTCGTCGGGTGCGGCAGACGGGCTCACCCCAGCGGCAACGGGTGCTCCGCCGGGGGCATTCCGCCGCCGCTCAGCCCTGCAGCACCGTGTCGGTCGCCTCGACCCGCACGTCCACCCCGCCGGACGCCGGCTCCACACCGGTCAGCTGCAGCCCGAACGGGAGCGCGGGCACCGCGTAGGAGAAGTCGAGCAGGTCCGCCGCCCGGTCCACGACGACCCCCGGCACGTCGACGCCGGCCGCGGCCGCGGTGTCGACGTCCACGACGACGTCCTGCCCGTCCAGCGCGAGCGTGCCGGTGGCGGTGACCGGGAACTCGACGCCCAGCACCTCCAGCGTCCGGGTGATCCGCAGCCCGTCGCCGTCCTGCTCCAGCACCGTGTCACCGCCGAGCTGCTGGGCCAGCAGCTCGTAGGAGAGGGTGGCCGTGCCGTCGACCTGCTCGACCGGGATCTCCCGCACCGACCCCGACAGCGCGTCGGAGAGCGGCACCTGCACCCCGCGCAGCGACACGTCGGCCCGGGTGCCCGCCGGCTGCCCGAGCTGCTCGGCGGTCAGGCTGATCCGCACGTCCTCGTACCGGCCGGCCACCGCCTGGGTGAGGAAGGGGAACCCGGTGATGTCGACCTCGGGCGTGCCCGCCAGCCCACCGCGCTCGGCCAGCTGCTCGGCGACCCGCCCCTCGGCGACCCGGACGCCCACCCGGTCGGCGACCACCAGCAGGCCGACGACGATCAGCAGGGAGACCAGCAGCGCCTTCACGCTCCCGAGTGTGCCTGCCCGGTCAGCTCGTGCCGTGCACCGCGAGGGCGTAGGCCACCGGCGCGGCGACGGCCAGCGGCATCACCGCCTGCACCACCGGCAGCGCCCAGCTGCGCTCCCCCCGCTCGACCGCGACGTAGGACGCCGCGAGGGCCCCCAGTGCGGCGACCGCGCCCAGCGCCGCCCCGTAGATCGTCGCCGAGAGGGCGTCCAGCAGCGCGCCCTCGGGGCGCCGCAGCACGGCGACCGCGACGGCCGTGGCCACCGCCAGCGCGAGGCCGAGCAGCCCTCGCGGCACGCCCGCGGCGATCTGCGGCCGCGGCAGCACCAGGTCGACCAGGTGACCGACCAGCAGCGCGGCGCCGACGACCAGCACCGCCGTGTCCACCGCCCGCGCGCCGCCGTCCAGCCGGGCCACGGCCAGCAGCACGGCGAGAGCGCACACCGAGCTGAGCAGCAGCACGACGCCGGCCAGCGACGCCACCAGGTACAGCCGGGGCGCCGGCCGGGTCATCTGGTGGACGACGGCCGCCAGGAAGCCCAGGCCGAGCACCGCCAGCACGACGTCCAGCTCGGGACGGTCGGGCAGCAGCAGCGCCAGGTCTGCACCGACGGCGGCGACCGCGCCCAGCGCCAGCGACCCGGCGAAGCCGCGGATGCCGGTGGCCACGACCCACCCCGCCACCAGCGCGAGCTGCAGGGCGAGCACCGCGGCCACCCGGCCGGCGTCACCGAGCAGCGCCGGCACGCCGGCGGCGACCAGCACCAGGACGGCGACCGCACCGGCGGCCGGCAGGTGGTGGACGCGCGGCGACAGCGTCGGGTGCACGTCGGCGTCGCTCACCCTGCGATGGTCGCAGAGACGGCCGGGCCGGCCGGGACCGTGCGCCCGCCCGTGTCGCCCCCGCCGGCCGCGCCGCGCGGCCGAGCAGGTCGGCCACGCCGGCCGGCGGCGGCCGACGGCCCGGGCGCCGGTGACACGTCGCCCGCGGCGGGACGGGGACGGGCGTGCACGTCGGCTATCCTGCCCTCTCACCTCGACAGCGCGGTCGACGGCCTGGGACCACACCCCAGTGAGGAGACGACATGCGACTCGTGCTCATGACCTCGGCCCGCCAGGCGACCACCGAGGTCCTCCCCGCGCTGGGGCTGCTGGCCCACCAGGTGCGCGTGGTGGCCCCGGAGCTCTCCAGCCTGCTCGACGGGGACGCCGGCGACGTCGTGCTCGTCGACGCCCGGCACGACCTCGTCTCCGCCCGCACGCTCTGCTCCCTGCTGGCCTCCACCGGGGTCGCCGCCTCCCTCGTCGCCGTCCTCTCCGAGGGCGGGCTGGTCGCGCTGTCGGCCGACTGGGGCGTCGACGACGTCGTCCTGGACACCGCGGGCCCGGCCGAGGTCGACGCCCGGCTCAAGTGGGCGACCGCCCGCCGGCTGGCCGCGGCGACGCCGGCCGACGGCGCCGACGGCGGGGTCACCAAGGCCGGCGAGCTGGTCATCGACGAGCACAGCTACTCGGCCAAGCTCCGCGGCCGGCCGCTGGACCTCACCTACAAGGAGTTCGAGCTCCTCAAGTACCTGGCCCAGCACCCGGGCCGGGTCTTCTCCCGCGCCCAGCTGCTGCAGGAGATCTGGGGCTACGACTACTTCGGCGGCACCCGCACCGTCGACGTCCACGTCCGGCGGCTGCGCGCCAAGCTCGGCACCGAGCACGAGGCGCTGATCGGCACCGTCCGCAACGTCGGCTACAAGCTCGACCAGCAGGTCGCCGACGCGACCGCCGCGGCGAACGTGGCGGCCGGCGACACCGGCGCCCCCCTCTCCTGAGCCCGGTCCGCTGAGCACCGACCCGGTCCTCGTCGAGGCCGTCGACCGCCTGCCGGCCGCCGCCGTCCCCGAGGTGCGGGGCCTGCTGGCCGCGGCGTCGGCCGCCGACGGCGTCCGGCCGGTGTCGGAGGAGGCGGAGCTGCGGCTGCAGCACGGCGGTCCGGCCGGCGGCGCCGACCTCACCGCCCGCGCCGCCGACGGCACGCTGCTGGGCTACGCCCGGCTGGAGGTCCCCCCGGCCGAGCCGGAGGCGGAAGCGGAGCTCGTCGTCGCCCCGGCCGCCCGCCGGCGCGGCGTGGGCTCCGCGCTCGCCGCCCGGCTGGAGACGACGGCCGGCGACCGGCCGCTGCGCGTCTGGGCGCACGGCGAGCTGCCCGGCTCGGCCGAGCTGGCCCGTGGTCGCGGCTACGAGCGCGCCCGGGTGCTGCTGCAGATGCGCCGTCCGCTGGCGGGCGTCGACCCCGATCCGCAGCTCACGCTGCCCGAGGGCGTGCGGATCGCCCCCTTCCGCCCCGGCGTGGACGAGGACGCCTGGCTGCGGGTCAACGCCCGGGCCTTCGCCGCCCACCCCGAGCAGGGGCGCTGGACCCGCGACGACCTCGCCCTGCGGGAGGCCGAGCCGTGGTTCGACCCGGCCGGGCTGTTCCTGGCCTGGCGGGACGAACCCGGCGGCCCGCGCCTGCTGGGCTCGCACTGGACGAAGGTGCACCCGGCCGGCGACGTCGGCCCCGACCCGGTCGGCGAGGTCTACGTGCTGGGCATCGACCCCGACGCCCAGGGCATGCGGCTGGGCCGGGCGCTGACCGACGTGGGGCTGGCGCACCTGCGCGCCCGCGGGCTCGCGGAGGTCCTCCTGTACGTCGAGGAGGACAACACCGCCGCCGTCTCGCTGTACGAACGGAGCGGCTTCACCCGGTACGCCGTCGACGTCTCCTGGCGGCGCGCCCCGCGGGGCTGAGCAGCGTCCAGACGCCTCCGTGAGCCCCTCCGGGAGGCCGGTTCACCCGTTGGACGTACACCGTCGGCCGAGTCGTGGCCCAGGTCTCAAGACGCGTTCATCCCTCGTTCATCGAGCCACCCGGATCCGTCCACCTGCCCTGCTTAGCGTCCTCGTCGTTCGGTTCCCCCTGCCCGGCTCCGACGTCCGGGCACACCAGCGAAAGGCACTGAGTTGAAGCTCAGCACCACGACGCGCGCCACGGCCGTGTCCGCGGCGCTCGCCGCATCCCTCGCTCTCGCCGCCTGTGGCGCCTCCAACGAGGACACCGGCAACGACACCGCTTCGGGCGGGAGCGACAGCGCCGAGCAGCTCAGCGGCACCCTCGTCGGCGCCGGCGCGAGCAGCCAGCAGGCCGCGATGCAGGGGTGGACCGCCGGTTACTCCAGCGTCCAGCCCGACGTGACGGTCAACTACGACCCGGTCGGCTCCGGCGGTGGCCGTGAGCAGTTCCTCGCCGGCGGCACCGACTTCGCCGGCTCCGACGCCGCCCTCGACGAGGAGGAGCTCGCGCAGGCCGAGGAGCGCTGCGGCGCCTCCGGCATCTTCGAGCTGCCGAACTACATCTCGCCGATCGCCGTGGTCTACAACCTCGAGGGCGTCGACGAGCTGAACCTCACCCCCGAGGTCGTCGCCGGGATCTTCAACCAGCAGATCACCAACTGGAACGCCCCCGAGATCGCCGAGGCCAACCCCGAGGCCACCCTCCCCGACCTGCCGATCACGCCGGTCAACCGGAGCGACGAGTCGGGCACCACGGAGAACTTCACCGAGTACCTCGTCGCCGCCGCCGGCGACGCGTGGCCGCACGAGGCCAGCGGTGACTGGCCGGTCGCCGGTGGCGAGGCCGCGCAGGGCACCTCCGGTGTGATCAGCGCCGTCGGCGCCGGCAACGGCAGCATCGGCTACGCCGACCTGAGCCAGGCCGGCGACCTGGGTGTCGCCTCCATCGGTGTCGGCGAGGAGTTCGTCGCGCCGTCGGCCGAGGCCGCCGCTGCGGTGGTCGAGAACTCGGAGACGCTCGAGGGCCGTGGCGAGTACGACTTCGCCATCGAGCTCGCCCGCGACACCACCGAGTCGGGCAACTACCCGATCGTCCTGGTCAGCTACCACGTCGGCTGCATCGAGTACGAGGACCAGGAGACCGCCGACCTGGTCAAGGACTTCATCGGCTTCGTGATCAGCGAGGACGGCCAGGACGCCGCGGCCGAGGCCGCGGGCAGCGCCCCGATCTCCGACGCACTGCGGGAGCAGGCCCAGACCGCGGTCGACGCCATCACGGCCGGCAGCTGACAGAGTCAGCGACCAGCACCACGCGGCGGCCCGGAGTGTCCACTCGGACACCCCGGGCCGCCGTGGCACGTCCCACCCCCCGCAGGCCCCTGCACACCGCACCACGAACACGACGGAGCGATCGGTGACCACCACCAGCGCACCCCCCGCGACCCCGCGCCCCAAGCGCCGGCCGGGCGACCGCATCTTCGCCGGCAGCGCCAAGGGCGCCGGCATCCTCATCCTGGTGATCCTCGCCGGGGTCGCTGTCTTCCTGATCTCCGAGTCCGTCCCCGCGCTGACCGCGCCGTCGGAGGACGTCCCGGGCGGTGAGGGGCTCTTCTCCTACGTCGGCCCGCTGGTCTTCGGCACCCTGCTGTCCGCGGTGATCGCCCTGCTGGTCGCCACGCCCCTGGCGGTGGCGATCGCGCTGTTCATCACCTACTACGCGCCCCGCCGGCTGGCCGCCGGGCTGGGCTACCTGATCGACCTGCTCGCCGCCATCCCGAGCATCGTCTACGGCTTCTGGGGCATCGCCTGGTTCGCCCCGCGGCTGGTGCCCTTCTACCGCTGGCTCGAGGAGAACCTGGGCTTCCTCCCGTTCTTCGCCGGCCCGGTCTCCTCCACCGGCCGCACCATGCTGACCATCGGGCTGGTGCTGGCGGTGATGATCCTGCCGATCATCAGCGCCATCTCCCGCGAGGTCTTCTCCCAGGTGCCCACGCTGCACCAGGAGGCGGCGCTCGCCCTCGGGGCGACCCGCTGGGAGATGATCAAGATGGCGGTCATCCCCTACGGCAAGTCCGGCGTCATCGGCGGCGCCATGCTGGGCCTGGGGCGCGCCCTGGGCGAGACCATGGCCGTGGCGATCATCCTGTCCGGCTCCGCGGCCGGGATCACCTGGGCCCTGATCTCCAGCGCCAACCCGCAGACGATCGCGGCGAACATCGCCCTGCAGTTCCCCGAGTCGACCGGACTCGCGGTCAACACGCTGATCGCCAGCGGCCTGGCGCTGTTCGTGATCACCCTGCTCGTGAACATGCTCGCCCGGTGGGTCGTCAACCGCCGGGCCGACTTCTCCGGAGCGAACTGATGAGCACGTCCACGCAGCAGCAGAGCACCGGGTCCGACGCCCCCATCACCTCGTCCCACCCGGGTGGGCACCGCACCCTGCCGTCCTGGGCGGTCTGGGCGGTGTTCGCCGCCGCCGCGGTGGTCGCCGCGCTGATCGGTGTGGCGACCAGCTGGAACATCGTGCTGTTCGTCATCTACACGGTCGTGCTCGGCACGCTGGCCACCTACGTGGTCTCCCGCGTGGTCGAGGGGCCGCGCAAGGCGACCGACCGGCTGGTCACCTGCCTGGTGGTCAGCGCCTTCGGCATCGCCCTGGTGCCGCTGCTGTCCCTGGTCTACGAGGTCGTCCGGCGCGGTGCCACCCGCTTCGACGGGGAGTTCTTCGGGGCGTCGCTGGTCGGCATCATCGGTGAGGGCGGCGGTGCGTACCACGCCCTGATGGGCACGCTGATCATCACGCTGCTCACCACGCTCATCTCGGTCCCGATCGGCCTGATGACCGCGATCTACCTGGTCGAGTACGGCTCCGGCCGGCTCAAGCGGGCGATCACGTTCCTGGTCGACGTGATGACCGGCATCCCCTCGATCGTCGCCGGCCTGTTCGCCTACGCCCTGTTCGTGCTCGCCTTCGGGCCGGGTGTCCGACTGGGCATCATGGGCGCGATCGCACTGTCGGTGCTGATGATCCCGGTGGTCGTGCGCTCCTCCGAGGAGGTGCTCAAGCTCGTCCCGAACGAGCTGCGCGAGGCCGCCTACGCCCTCGGCGTGCCCAAGTGGCGCACCATCCTCAAGGTGGTCATCCCCACCGCCATCGCCGGCCTGGGCACCGGCGTCACCCTGGCCATCGCCCGGGTGGTCGGCGAGACCGCCCCGCTGCTGATCACCGTCGGCATCACCAACGCCACGAACTTCGACCCGTTCGACGGGCGGATGGCGACGCTGCCGGTCTACGCCTACTACCAGCTCACCCAGCCGGGCGTGCCGCCGGAGTTCGCGATCGACCGGGCCTGGACGGCAGCTCTCCTGCTCATCATGCTGGTGATGGCGCTCAACGTCGTCGCCCGTCTGATCAGCCGCTTCTTCGCACCCAAGACCGGTCGCTGACCGACCCGATCCGGAGGATCTCCCTGTGGCCAAGCGCATCGACGTGTCCGACCTGGACATCTACTACGGCAACTTCAAGGCCGTGGAGGGCGTCAACGTCTCCATCGAGCCGCGCAGCATCACCGCGCTGATCGGCCCCTCGGGCTGCGGCAAGTCCACCTTCCTGCGGTCGCTCAACCGCATGCACGAGGTCATCCCGGGTGCGCGGGTGGAGGGCAAGGTCGTCATCGACGGCCAGGACCTCTACGGCTCCGACGTCGACCCGGTCGACGTCCGCCGGCAGATCGGCATGGTCTTCCAGCGGCCCAACCCGTTCCCGACCATGTCGATCTACGACAACGTCGTGGCCGGCGTGCGGCTGAACAACACGCGGATGAAGAAGTCCGACCTGGACGACCTGGTGGAGCGTTCGCTCAAGGGCGCCAACCTCTGGAACGAGGTCAAGGACCGGCTCAACCGGCCCGGCTCGGGGCTGTCCGGTGGTCAGCAGCAGCGACTGTGCATCGCCCGGGCGATCGCGGTGCAGCCCGAGGTGCTCCTGATGGACGAGCCCTGCTCGGCGCTCGACCCGATCTCCACGCTCGCCATCGAGGACCTGATGACGGAGCTCAAGGAGCAGTTCACCATCGTCATCGTCACCCACAACATGCAGCAGGCGGCCCGGGTCAGCGAGTCCACCGGCTTCTTCAACCTGAACGGCGTGGGTCAGCCCGGTCGGCTGATCGAGTTCAACCCGACCGAGAAGATCTTCAGCAACCCCGACCAGAAGGCCACCGAGGACTACATCTCCGGTCGCTTCGGGTGATCCCCCGCTGAGCCCGGCTCCCGGCGCTCAGCTGCAGGACGACGCGGCCCCGGCCTCCGTGCTCACGGAGACCGGGGCCGCCGTCGTCGGCACCGGGGTGCCCAGCCCGACCGGCGCGAGGCCCGCGTGGTCCGGGCCGACGACCAGCTGCACGGCCGCGCCGACCTCCTCGGTCTCCAGCAGCACCGAGCCGGGGACCGCGGCGGCCACCGTCCGGGCCGGCTCCAGCGCCGCCGGCCCGTACCGGACGACGGTCCGGGTGACCGCGGCCGGCTCCACGCCCCGTGCGCCCACCCGGAACCCGGCAGCCGCCAGCCCGTCGGCGACCTCCGCCGCACGCCCGGCGCCGCTGGCGTCGAGCACGTCGACGGTCACCCCGGCAGGCTCCACCGTCACCGTCGTGCCCTCCGGCACCGGGTCGGTCACCGCCGGCACGGTCCCGGCTGCGGGGTCGCCCTCCGCCGGCACCTGCTCCACGGCCGCGACGGGCACCCGGCCCTGGTCGATCACCGCGTCGAACAGCTCGCGGGTCGCGGTCGCGTCGACCACCACGGCGGCCTGGTCGCTGCCCGCCGGCAGGTAGCCGACCTGCGCCACCGGCAGGGCCGTCCGCTCCACGGCGTCCCCGTCGAGGCCGCCCAGCGTCGCACCCAGCGCGCGGACGTCGCCCAGCGTGGTCTCCGCATCGACGGTGAACGCATCCCCGACGCGGGTGAGGAAGCGGGTGAGCGTCCACGGGTCGGCCAGCGTCCCGGCGTCGAGGGCCGAGCGCAGCGTCGAGCTGAGCACCCGCTGCTCCCGCTCGGCCGCCGCCGCGCCCGTGACGTCGGACCCGTCCCCGGCCGCCTCGAGGTAGCCGCCGACCTCCGCGGCGCCCAGCTCCTGCTGCCCCGCGGGCAGCCCCAGGCCGGTGTCCGGCTGCGGCAGGCAGACCGGGACGCCGCCCAGCACGTCGACCAGGCCGGGCAGCCGGCCCACGTCCAGGGACAGGTAGTGGTCGACCCGCAGGCCGGTCAGCTGCTGCACCGACCGCACGAGGCAGGACGGGCCGCCGTCCACGAGCGCGGTCGCGAACGGCTCGGTGACCGGGCCGCGCACCGACCCGTCCGGCGTCCGGCAGGTCGGGGTGTCGCTCAGCGCGGTCGGGGGGACGGTCACGAGCACGGCACGCTCGTCGTCCCCGTCGCCGGAGACGTGCACGACCAGCGTGCTCACCGCTGCGAGCCCACTCCGGCCGGGCAGGTCGGTGCCCACGACGAGGTAGGTGCGGGAGGCCTCCTGCAGCTGCGGGGCCAGCACCTCCGGCCCGTCGACGACCAGGGCGTCGACCTCGTCGATCGACTGGTCGACGTAGAAGTAGAGCCCGACGTAGAAGCTGGCCACCAGGCCGAGCAGGGCCGTCAGCGCGAGCGCGACCCGGGTCAGCCGCCGGCGGACCGGACCGACCGGCGCCCGGGCCGGCTCGACCCGGGCCGCCGTCGCGCCGTTGAGCGGCAGGTCGCGGCCGGGGATCGGCGGGATCGGCAGGCTGCGCCGCAGCCCGGGCACGGGCACCGAGGGCTGCGCGGCGCCTGCACCCCGACCGGGGCGGACCACCGGGCTGCCCACCGCCGGTGCCGGGCCACCCACGGACACGGACGGGGGCGCGGCCGGCGGCGGTGCGGACGGCGGTGTCGGGGTGAGCGGGCGGGGCGACGACCCGGGGGACGCCACCGGCGCAGGCACCGGGCGGGCGGGCGCACCTGGTCCGTCCACCGGTCGGGACGGTGGTGGTGCCTCCGGTCGCGCCGCCGCAGGTGACGGTGCTGGCCGGGCACTCCCGGCCGAGGGGGTGGCGGGCGCCTCGGCCGGCACGGGCCGCATGGCCGGAGGTGGCGGCGTCCAGCCCTGCCCCGCGGGACCGGCGGCGGCCGGGCCGGTCGGCCGGACGGCCGACGGGGGCACTGGCGGCGGCGGGGGCGTCCCGCCCGGCCGCGGACCGGGCGACGGAGCGGCCGGGGCCGCCGACGGGGTGTCGCCCACCCGGGAACCGGGCGCTGGCGCGGCCGGGTGAGCCGTGGCCGGCCGGGGGGCGAGCGACGGCTGCGACGGAGGGACGGGAGCCGCCGGAGGTGCCGCGCCCACCCGGGGTCCGGGCGTCGCGGGGACCGGCCGATCGGGGGTCCGGGACCCCTGCTCGGGTGCGGTCGACCGGGACCCGGTCGACGACGTCCCCTCCGGGTCGGTCACCGGCCCGGGCATCGCCGGCTGCCAGCCGGTCGGCAGCACCGGCGGGGACGGTGGGGCCACCGGATCGCGGCGGACCCCGCCCCGGGGCGCCGGCCCGGTCGCGGGAGTGCCGTCCGGGACGTCGGACCGACCGCCCCGGCCGGTGGACCGCCCCGTCTCGTCCACCGGGTCCTGCCGACCGGTGGCCTCGGCCTCCCGGCGACCGGCGCGCCGCCGGGGCACGCCGTTGCCCTGCCGGGCGAGCAGTTCGGCCACGGTCAGCGGAGCGGCCGGGGTGCCGTCCTCGGCCCCGCCTCGCGTCGGCTGGTCGGCCACCGGCGTCGACATCCCATCGTGTGGTCGGTGCAGCCCCGGCCGGAGCTGCTCGTGCTGCGCGCGGTCCGACCGGTGGTCGACCTGGCGACCGGCCCACGATACGGGCGGTCCGGCCGCCTGCGGGCCCGGACGCGCGGGCAGCCGGGTGATCGTCGAGCCGGTGACGGACCCGTCCCGACCGGCAGTCCGGGCAGGCGGACCGTAGCGTCCTGGGCGTGAAGCTGCCCTTCCCCGGCCCGTCGGACGTGCTCAGCGCGGCAGGTGGGCTGCGCGACGGAGTCACCGAGGCCCTCGCCCTGCTGCCCCGCGTGGTCGGCATCGTCGACGAGTTCGAGCAGCTGCTCGGGCGGGTGACCACGCTGCTGGAGCGGGTGGAACGGGTCGCCGACCGCGCGGAGCTGGCGGTCACCGGGATCGACGCGACCCGGATGCTGGCCGACGAGGCGATGGCCCGGATCGCGGTCACGCAGGCCCGGGCCGACGAGGCGGTGGGCCGGATCGGGGTCACCAACGACGCCGCCGACGCCGCCGTCGCCCGCATCACCACCACCAACGACGCCGCCGATGCGGCCGTGGCCCGGATCGGCGTGACCAACGACGCCGCCGATGCGGCCGTCGCCCGCATCACCACCACCAACGACGCCGCCGACGCCGCCGTCGCCCGCATCACCACCACCAACGACGCCGCCGACACCGCCGTCGCCCGCATCACCACCACCAACGACGCCGCCGACGCCGCCGTCGCCCGCATCACCACCACCAACGACGCGGCCGATCTCGCCGTGGCCAGGATCGGCGGCACCACCGACGCCGCAGACGGGGCGCTCGACCGGGCAGCGGCGATGCTCCGGGCGGTCCAGCCGCTGCTGGACGACTACCGCCCTGCGCTCAGCGCGCTCGCCCCGGCGTTCACCCGGTTCGCCACCCAGCTCGACGACGAGGAGGTCACGGCGCTGATCACCCTCATCGACCGGATGCCCGCCCTGGTCGTCCACCTCGACGACGACGTGCTGCCGGTGCTCGCCACCCTGGGCGACGTCGCGCCGGACGTGCACGCCCTGCTCGACACGGTCCAGGACATGCGGCAGATCGTGAAGGGCTTCCCCGGGTCCCGGCTGTTCCGTCGCCGCGGGGCGGAGGAGATCGCCGAGGAGGAGGCCGAGGCGTCCGACGGCGCCCACTGACCCGCCGTCCGGGTCCGGACACGCCACCGGCGCCGCCCCCGGGAGGGACGGCGCCGGTGGGCGCTCGCCGCGACGGTGCGCGGCGGGCCGATCAGGTCTCGGTCGGGTACCCGAGGGCGCGGACGACGTCGCCGATCCGCTCGTAGACCTCTCCCTCGGGGAGCCGGGACAGCTCGTCGGCGACCACGTCGGGGGCCCGGTGGTCGCGCGCGGCCTCGACCAGCTCGGGGCCGCTGCTGGGGAAGTCCGCCCGGTCCAGCCAGCGGGCCAGCTCGGCGCGCGTGGCGACCGCGTCCGGCGTCATGCCGTTCGGGACCCCTCCGGTGAGGCTGCCGGCCGGGTCGGCGTCGACGTCGGGCTGGCCCTCGCCGACCGGCTCGACCTCTCGCCACTCCTCGGAGCGGGTGGCCCGCTCGGCCTTCATCATCCCCTGCACCTCGTGCTCGAGCTCCTCGTCGAGCCGGGGGTTGTGCTTGGTGCTGCGGCTCCCGATGAAGCCGGCGTCGCTCTCGCTCACGTTCTCCTCCTCCGTGCCGCCGCTCGCGGCGGGGTCAGTCCTCGTGCAGTGCGCTGCCCTTGTGCACCGCTGTGCCGCCGCTCTTCTCGCTCTTCACCTCGTACTGGGGCTCGTCCTCGCTCGCGCGCACGGTCCGGCCGGCCGCCTCGGTGTCCTCGGTGATCGTCCGCTGGACGGTGCCCTCGGCCTCGCCCCCGTGGCTCTTCCAGCTCACGTGGTCGCCCTTGGTGAACTCATCGGCCATCTCGCGTCCCCTCCTCGGCGGTCGGTAGGCCAGTGCCTGCCCGAGGGGCGGCACTGCCACACATCCGGCTGGGACGGCGATCGGGCGCGCGGGTTCACCGCATCGGACTCACTCGATCGGGGGGACTCTGCGCGGAGCGTGGTGCCGCCCGGAGGACCGTCACGTAGCGTGGCCATCCGGCGGAGCTCACGGAGCATCTCCCCCGGTCAGCGCAGTCAGCTGATCACGTTCCGTGATCGCCCCGTCCTCGATCGCCGGCCCGGTCGGCCCCATTCCCCCGGGGCTGGCCGGGTCGGCCTCGTTAGGCTCGCTCCTCGTGAACCCGCCCGAGGATGCCGCTGTCCGCCCGGTCGACGTCCTCACCGTGACCACGGTGCGGGACGTGACCCCGGCCGTCCGCCGGGTCACCCTCACCGCCCCCGCCGAGGTCGTCGCAGCCGCCGGGCCGACGCTGTCCCTGCTCGTCCCCCGCGCTGACGACCCGGCTCCACGGTGGCCCGAGGTCGCCCGCGACGGCCGGATCGTCTGGCCGCAGGGCAGCCACGGGGTCGCCCTGCGCAGCTACACCTCCCGCCGCCAGGACCCCGACACCGGCGAGCTCGACATCGACTTCGTCCTGCACGGCGACGGGCCGGCCGCGAGCTGGGCGGCCGCCGCGGCTCCCGGAGCCGTGCTGGCGGTGGCGAGCGCCGCGCCGCTGGGCGACGCACCGGCCGGCTGGCTGCTGCTGGCCGGCGACGAGACGGCGATCCCGGCGATCAGCCGCATCCTGGCGGCAGCGGACCCGCACACCCGGGGCCTCGCGTTGCTCGAGGTGGCCGGTCCGGAGGAGGAGCAGGACCTGGCCGGCCCCCCGGGTGTCGAGCTGCGCTGGCTGCACCGCGCGGACGCCGCACCCGGCAGCAGCCTGCTGGCCGACGCGGTGGCGGCCCTCCCCCGCCCGGAGGGCGAGGACCTGTTCGCCTGGGTCGGCGCCGAGTCGGCCGCCGTCCGCGCCGTCCGGGCCGACCTGCGGGGCCGCTGGGGCCTGCGCCGGCACCAGCACCACGCGATCGGCTACTGGCGCCGAGGCCGGGCCATGTCCCCCGCCGGCTGACCCACGCGGGCGCGGCACCGGACGTCCAGCGTCCTCACAGGTAGCGTCCAGGCCAGCCGCAGCCGGGCCGCCGAAGCTGGTGGGATGACGACGACGGCAGCACAGGGTCCATCGGGAGGGGTCGTGTCCAGCAGTTCCGGCCAGGCGGGCCCGACCACGCCCGAGGCCCGTCTCCTCGTGGTCGACGACGAGCCGAACATCCGCGAGCTGCTGTCGGCCAGCCTGCGGTTCGCCGGGTTCGAGGTCGCCACCGCGCCCGACGGGCAGCAGGCCCTGGCGGCCGTCGACCAGTTCCGCCCCGACCTGCTGGTGCTCGACGTGATGATGCCCGGCCTCGACGGCTTCGGCGTCGTCCGGCGGCTGCGCCAGAACGGCACGCACACCCCGGTGCTCTTCCTGACCGCCCGGGACGCCGGCCAGGACAAGGTCACCGGCCTCACCCTCGGCGGGGACGACTACGTGACCAAGCCGTTCAGCCTGGACGAGGTGCTGGCCCGCATCCGGGCGGTGCTGCGGCGCAGCCAGGCCGTGCAGCAGGCCAGCGAGTCGCCGAAGCTGACCTTCGCCGACATCGAGCTGGACGAGGAGTCGCACGAGGTGCTCAAGGCCGGGAAGCTGGTCAGCCTCTCCCCCACCGAGTTCAAGCTGCTGCGGTACCTGATGACCAACTCGGGCCGGGTGCTGTCGAAGGCGCAGATCCTCGACCACGTGTGGAACTACGACTTCAACGGCGAGGCCAACGTCGTGGAGTCCTACATCTCCTACCTGCGCCGCAAGATCGACACCACCGAGCCGCGGCTGCTGCACACCCTCCGCGGCGTCGGCTACTCGCTGCGGCTGCCGCGCGGCACGTGACCACTGCCGCCCCCGCGCAGCCCGCCCCGCCCGCGCCACCCGGCCCCGCCGGTGACGGGCAGGCGCGCCGGCGACCGTCCGACCCCGGGCAGCGCATCCCGCTGCGGGTGACCCTGGTGGCCCTGCTGGTCGCCCTGGTCGCGGTGGCCCTCACCGCCACCGGCGTCGCCGCCACCTCGTTCCTGCGCGACTACCTGCTGGAGCAGCAGGACAGCCAGCTGCTCCTCGGGCGGGACCAGCTGGCCCAGCAGCCGGTCGCCCTCAGCCAGGCCTGCGCCGGCCAGCAGCTGCGGATCCCCAACAACCAGTACGTCGCCTGCCTCGACGTCACGTCCGGGGACGACGCGGTGTCCGTGGTCACCGGCCCCCGGGACGACGACGCCCTGCCCGACGTCAGCGACCTCGATGCCGCGTCGGTCGGGCCCGAGGGGACGACGGCGTTCTCGGTGCGCTCGGAGGACCGGCACACGACCTGGCGGATGGCCGCGATCCGGGTGCCCGGCACCCCGGTCAGCGAGGAGTTCGTCCTGGTGGTGGGCCTCGACCTGTCCGACGACGAGGCGGCGCTGGGCCGGCTGGTGCGGATCGAGCTGGTCGTCGGCCTGCTGGTCCTGGCGGTGCTGGGCGTGGCCGGCTACCTGCTGGTGCGCAGCAGCCTGCGGCCGCTGGAGGACGTCGAGCACACCGCGCAGGCGATCGCCGCCGGTGACCTGTCCCGCCGCGTGCCGGTCGGTGACGAGCGGACCGAGGTCGGCCGGCTCTCCACCGCGCTCAACGGCATGCTCGGCCGGATCGAGAGCTCCTTCCGCGCCCAGCAGGCCTCCGAGGAGCAGGCGGTCGCCTCCGAGGCGCGGATGCGCCGGTTCGTCGCCGACGCCAGCCACGAGCTGCGCACCCCGCTGACCTCCATCCGCGGGTTCGCCGAGCTGCACCGGCAGGGTGCCGTCCGCGGGCCGGAGGACACCGGCCGGATCATGCAGCGGATCGAGGCCGAGGCGACCCGGATGGGGCTGCTGGTCGAGGACCTGCTGCAGCTGGCCCGGCTGGACCAGCAGCGGCCGCTGACCCTGGGCCCGGTCGACCTGGCCGAGCTGGCCGGGGACGCCGTCCACGATGCCCGGGCCGTGCAGCCCGACCGGCCGCTGGGCCTCCAGCTCGACCCCTCGCTGACCGACGTCCCGGTGGTGCGCGGCGACGAGGCGCGGCTGCGGCAGGTGATCGGGAACCTGGTCACCAACGCCCTCACGCACACCCCCGGCGACGCCCGGGTCACGGTGCGGCTGTCGGAGGACCCGGCGGAGCCGGGCACGGTGGTGCTCGCGGTCAGCGACGAGGGCCCGGGGCTGGCGCCGGCCGACGCCGAGCGGGTGTTCGAGCGGTTCTACCGGGTCGACGCCTCGCGCACCCGCGCCGCCGGCGGCACCGGCCTCGGCCTGTCGATCGTCGCCTCCCTGGTGGCGGCGCACGGTGGCCGGGTCGAGCTCCGCACCGCCCCGGGCGAGGGGGCGACCTTCGCCGTCCACCTGCCCCGGTCGGGCCCGGTCACGGCCGAGCCGGGACCCGCCTGAGCCGGCCGGGGCGCCCGGCTGGTCTGATCCACCGGTGACCACGGAGACGACGGCGGACCAGGCGGAGCTGCTGGCGGCCGTCACCGAGCTCGGCGGCGCCCTGCGGGAGCTGGTCGAGGCAGCGGTGACGACGACGGTGGACCCGGGCGAGCTGCGGGCCGCGGCCGCCACCGCCCGTGAGCTGACCACCCGGCTGGCGGTCTCCCGCCGCCGCCGCGACCAGCTGCCGGTGCTCGACGACCCGGTGCGGTTCCGCCGGGTGTTCAACCCGGTCACCGGGGTCGGCAGCGCACTGGCCCCGCCGCTGACCATCCGGCGGGAGGACGGCGGCGTGGTCGCCGAGGCGGTGCTGGGCCTGCCGTACGAGGGTCCGCCCAGCTACGTGCACGGGGGCATGAGCGCCCTGCTGATGGACCAGATGCTGGGCTCGGCGGCGATCGTCGCCGGGCTGTGGGGCATGACGGCCCGGCTCGAGCTGGACTACCGCCGCCCGGTGCCGCTGGAGACCCGGCTGCTGCTGCGCGCCGCGGTCACCGAGACGGCGGGCCGCAAGGTGGTGGTCACCGGCACGATCGCGCTGGCCGACGCCCCGGAGCAGCCGCTCGTCGAGGCGCACGGCGTCTTCGTCACCCCGCGGCCGGAGCGCTCGGCCGAGTACTTCGGCTCGATCACCGACGCCGGCGGGCGGCCCTCCCCGCCCGGGCGGCCCAGCGACGCGACCGCGGTGACCGAGGGCTGAGGCGCACCGGGCGACGGGGGCAGGGGCGCCATGCCGGACACTGGTGCCCGGGAATCCCCACCACCCCGATGGGGTTGCCCCACTGAACTGCGTCACCGGCCGGTGACGCCTGCCGCCGTCCCCGGGAGCCCGACAGCGTGACGACCCCCGATCACCGGCTCAGCCAGCTGCAGACGCTGGAGGCCGAGTCCGTCCACGTGCTGCGCGAGGTGGCCGCCGAGTCCGAACGACCGGTGCTGCTGTTCTCCGGCGGCAAGGACTCCATCGTGATGCTGGAGCTGGCCCGCAAGGCGTTCGCGCCGGCCCGCATCCCGTTCCCGGTGATGCACGTGGACACCGGGCTGAACTTCCCCGAGGTGCTGGAGTTCCGCGACAAGCGGGTCGCCGAGCTGGGCGTGGAGCTGGTCGTCGCCTCGGTGCCCGACGCGATCGCCGCCGGCACCGTGCGCGAGGAGCCCAACGGCTCCCGCAACCGGATCCAGACCCCGGTGCTGCTGGACGCGGTCGAGCAGCACGGCTTCACCGCCCTCTTCGGTGGGGCCCGCCGGGACGAGGACAAGGCGCGGGCCAAGGAGCGGGTGTTCTCCTTCCGTGACGAGTTCGGTCAGTGGGACCCGAAGAACCAGCGCCCGGAGCTGTGGGACCTCTACAACGGCCGCACCCACCTGGGCGAGTCGATCCGGGTGTTCCCGCTGTCGAACTGGACCGAGCTCGACATCTGGGGCTACATCGCCCAGGAGGAGATCGCGATCCCGCAGCTGTACCTGGCGCAGGAGCGGGACGTCGTCGACCGGCAGGGGATGCTCTACGCGGTCAACCAGTTCATCACGCCCCGGGACGGTGAGCCGGTGCTGCGCGAGAGCGTCCGCTACCGCACCGTCGGCGACGCGAACCTGACCGCCGCCGTCCGCTCGACGGCGACCACCGTCGCGGAGGTCATCGCCGAGATCGCGGTGACCCGGCTGACCGAGCGGGGCGCCACCCGCGGCGACGACAAGGTCAGCGACGCCGCCATGGAGGACCGGAAGAAGGAGGGCTACTTCTGATGAGCGCGCTCTCCCAGGCGGCGGCCGAGATCGCCACCGCCCGCAAGGACATCCTGCGGATCGCCACCGCCGGCTCCGTCGACGACGGCAAGAGCACCCTGATCGGGCGCCTGCTCTACGACAGCAAGGCGGTCTTCGAGGACCAGTACGCCGCCATCGAGCGGGCCAGCCGCGGCGACTACGTCGACCTGGCGCTGCTCACCGACGGCCTACGGGCCGAGCGCGAGCAGGGCATCACCATCGACGTCGCGTACCGCTACTTCACCACCCCGCGGCGCACGTTCATCCTCGCCGACACCCCCGGGCACGTGCAGTACACCCGCAACATGGTCACCGGCGCCTCCACCGCGGACCTCGCGATCGTGCTGGTCGACGCCCGCAAGGGGATGGTCGAGCAGAGCCGCCGGCACGCCTTCCTCGCCTCGCTGCTGCGGGTGCCGCACCTGGTCGTCGCGGTCAACAAGATGGACCTGGTCGACTGGTCGGAGGAGGTCTTCGAGGGCATCCGCGACGAGTTCGCGGCGTTCGCCACCAAGCTCGAGGTGCCCGACCTGACCGTCGTCCCGATCTCGGCGCTGCAGGGCGACAACGTGGTGACCCGCTCGGCGAACATGCCCTGGTACGAGGGGACGTCGCTGCTGCACCACCTGGAGAACGTGCACGTGGCCAGCGACCGGAACCTGGTCGACGCCCGGTTCCCGGTGCAGTACGTGATCCGGCCGCAGTCCGACGCGTTCCACGACTACCGCGGCTACGCCGGCCGGGTGGCTGCCGGGGTGCTGCGCCCGGGCGACGAGGTCCAGGTGCTGCCCAGCGGACTGACCACCACGATCGCCGCGATCGACGGCCCGGACGGCCCGCTGGAGGCCGCCTTCCCGCCGATGTCGGTGACCGTGCGGCTGGCCGACGACCTGGACGTCTCCCGCGGGGACATGATCTGCCGCCCGCACAACGCCCCGCACGTCACCCAGGACCTCGACGCGATGGTCTGCTGGATGGCCGACGCGCCGCTGGTGCCGCGGATGCGGCTGGCGGTCAAGCACACCACCCGCACGGTGCGCGCGATGGTCAAGGACCTGCAGTACCGGCTGGACGTGAACAGCCTGCACCGCGACACCGACGCCACCGAGCTGGAGCTCAACGACATCGGCCGGGTGCGGTTCCGCACCACCCAGCCGCTGTTCGTCGACGACTACCACCGCAACCGGGTGACCGGTCGGTTCATCCTGATCGACGAGTCCACCAACGCCACCGTCGGCGCGGGGATGCTGACCCCCGCGGGCTGATCGCCGCGGGCGCGCGCGACGCCGTCCGGGAGGACGGCGTCGCGGCGCCGGTCGGACTCAGGCCTGCGGGTCGGTGGCCGCGCTGGGTGCGGGGGTCTCGGCGGCCTCGCCGTTCCAGTCCTTGCCGGCCTCGTCGGCGTTCTCCGAGGCGCTGTCGGTCTGACCGGCGACGGTCTGGACCATCTCCTCGTCGGACAGCCCCTCGCCGGCGGCCTCGGTGTGGCTGGTCGGCTCACTCATGCGACGACTCCTCTGTCTGGCGATCGTGGACCTCGGGACCCTCCCCTCGGCAGGTGCGGCGCAAACCCGCGGGGTCAGCGAGCATCGGGCTCGCCGACCCCGCCGGGCGACAGCTCGAACCACACCCGCTTGCCGCCGCGGTGCTCCTCGGCACCCCACCGGTCGGCGATGGCGGCGACCAGCCGCATGCCCCGCCCGCGCTCCTCGGTGTGCGACAGCTCGCGCACGACCGGCATCACCGCGGAGTCGTCCACCACGCCGATCTGCAGCCACGCCCCGGCGAGGGCGAGCTCGAGGGTGAGCACGTCGACCCCGGCGTGGTCGACGACGTTGGCCACCAGCTCGGTGACCAGCAGCTCGGCGTCCGCACGGTCCTGCGGGGCGTCCCAGGTGCGCAGCACGTCGCGGACCAGCCGCCGAGCGAGCGGAACGCTGCTCGGCACCGGTGGCAGGTCGATGCTCGCGGTGTAGGTGGTCATGGGATCCCGTCTCAACTGTCCTGGGCCGGTTGGGCACAACCGGATCTGGACCACCATGACACTCGTCCGAGTGATCTGCAACCCCCATTGCATGCAACTGCAGTTGCATGCAATGGGCACTGCACGCAACGCCTGTTCAGTCCGGTAGTGTGCAACTCAGACCGGGGCGTGGCCCCACCGCACGAACACCAGGAGACCGCCGTGAGCGCCACCGACGTCCCGATCGAGGACGAGGCGACCCGCGCGCTGTGCACGCTGATGGAAGAACTGGACACGTGCACCGCCCAGCTGCAGCAAGCCCGAGAGCGGGCTGAGCTCCTGCTGCACAACCGGCGGGCCGGTCACTCCTGGGCCGAGATCGTCACCGGTGAGGAGCGGCCGCTGATCGTGGAACAGCTCAGCAGCGTGCTGGCCACCCTGTCCACCGCCGGAGCCGACTGGCGGCGGGAGCAGGCCGCCGCCCTCCAGGCGGAACACGTGAGCATCAACCGGATCGCCGCGATGTTCGGCGTCACCCGGCAGCGGGTCTCCGCGCTCCTCAAGGAGTCGGGCACCCCCGACCCGGACTGACCCGGCCCCGCCGCCCGGACCCGCGGGCGAGCCCGCGACGCGTGGCCAGCGAGGTCCGTCAGGCGGCGGAGACCTGGTCGATGGCCTTGTAGACCCGCTGCTCGGAGACCGGCCGCGGTGTGCCGACGTGCTGGGCGAACAGGCCGACCCGCAGCTCCTCGACCATCCAGCGCACCCGCATCACCGGGTCGTCCGGAGCACCGGACGGCGGGACGGCGGCGCGCAGCCGCTCGTACTCGGCGGTCACCGCCGCCACCTGCGCCGTCCACAGCTGGTCCCGGGCGGCGTTGGCCGGCAGCTTCTCCAGCCGGTAGGCCATCGCGGTCAGGTAGCGCACCAGGTCCGGCAGCCGTCGGCGCCCGGCGGTGGCGACGAAACCGCGGTGCAGCAGCCCGGTCATCTGCCGGCGCAGGTCGGCGATCGCCGCGTCGGGCACCCGCCGTCCGGGCGCGGCGCCGATCGCGACGGCCACCTCGCGGGCCTGGGTGAGCACCGCCTCCACCCGCCGGACGGCGTCGGTGGTCAGCGGCAGCAGCTGCTCCCGGGCCGACGCCACCAGCGCGGTGAACGCGGCCTCCGTGCGCGGCGGGCCCCCGGCCGCGGCGATCAGCTCGTCGGCCGCCGCGTCGACGCAGTCGGCGACCAGGTCGGGGATCTCGCCGTCGGGGTTGAACTGCAGCGCCAGCCGGGTGCGCGGCGAGATGCCCTTGACCACCTGCTTGACCGGCGACCCGGCGACCAGCACCAGCAGGCGGCGCGCGCCCCGCCAGCCCAGCCGGGTCGCCTCCGCCTGGGTGGGCACCACCCGGACGCCGACGGTGGCGCCCTCGTCGACCAGCGCCGGGAACGCGGTGACGACGTGCCCGCCGCGCTGCACCTCGACGGTGGCGGGCAGGTCGCCGAAGGCCCAGGTCGTCGCACCGGTGCGCTCGTAGGTCGAGGCCGCCCGCGCCAGGCTCGCCCGCGCTTGCGGGGCCACCTGGGCGCGCAGCTCGGTCAGGTCCTTGCCCTGGGCCAGCGGACGCTGCTGGTCGTCGAGCACCCGGAAGGTGGCGCGCAGGTGGGCGGGCACCTCGGCCGGCTGCCAGGCATCGGGCGGGACCACCACCGAGGTCGCCCGGCGCAGCTCGCGCTCCAACGCCGGCAGCAGCGGCTCGGCCGGGTCGATGTGCGGCAGCACCTCGCGCACCCGGTCGGGGATCGGCACCAGCCCGCGGCGCAGCTGCTTGGGCAGCGACCGGAGCAGCTCGGTGACCAGCTCGGCCCGCTGACCGGGCACGGTGAACGCCAGGGACTCCCCCGACGTCGCGGCGAGGGTGTCCAGCACGCCCAGCGGGACGTCGACGGTGACGCCGTCCTCGGCCGCCCCGGGGGCGAACGCGTAGGACAGCGGCAGGGTCAGCCCCTGGGTCAGCCGCACCTCGTCCGGGTAGTCCTCGGCCTGCACCTGACCGGCGGCCGCGGCGTTGGTGAGCATCTCCGGGGTGAAGGTCAGCAGGTCTGGCGTGTTCCGCCGGGCCTCCTTCCACCAGCGGTCGAAGTGCCGGGTGGAGACGACGTCGGCGGGCACCCGGGCGTCGTAGAGCTCGAACACCGTCTCGTCGTCCACCCGGATGTCGCGCCGCCGGGCCCGCTCCTCGAGCTCCGCGACCCGCTCGATCGCGGCCTGGTTCTCCGCCCAGAACCGGTGGTGCGTCGTCCACTCGCCCTGCACCAGGGCGTGCCGGATGAACAGCTCCCGGGAGACGACCGGGTCGATCGAGCCGTACTGCACCCGGCGGCCCACCACCAGTGGCAGGCCGTAGAGGGTGACCCGCTCGGTGGCGACGACCGAGCCGCGCTTGGCGTCCCACCGGGGCTCGCTGTACTGCCGCTTCACCAGGTGGTCGGCCAGCCGCTCGACCACCTCGGGGTCGACCCGGGCCACCATCCGGGCGAACAGCCTGCTGGTCTCCACCAGCTCGGCGGCGACCACCCAGCGCGGCGGCTTCTTGGCCAGCGGCGTCCCCGGGGCGATCACGAACCGGGTGTTCCGCGTGCCCAGGTACTCCCGGTTGCCCCGCTTGTCCCCCCGCGAGGGGCCATTGTCGCGATTTTGGCCCTTTGCGGGTTCGGCCTGCATGCCGACCTGGGAGAGGAGGCCGGCCAGCAGCGCCGCGGTGACGCCGCGCTCGTCGGGGGCCGGGGCCAGCGAGCCGGTGGTCATGCCCAGGCGGCGGGCGGTGCTGCGCAGCTGGCCGTGCAGGTCCTGCCACTCGCGGATGCGCAGGAAGTGCAGGAACTCGCGCTTGACGGTGCGCCGGAACTGGTTGCCCGACAGCGCCTCCTGCTGCTCGCCGAGGTACCGCCACAGGTTCAGCAGCGCCAGGAAGTCGGAGTTCTCGTCGGCGAACCGCTTGTGCAGCTCGTCGGCGGCCTGCTGGTGCTCGGCCGGGCGCTCCCGCACGTCCTGCACGGTGAGCCCGGCGGCGATGACCAGCACCTCCTCCAGCACCCCGCGCCGGTCGGCCTCCACGACCATCCGGGCGATCCGGGGGTCCAGCGGCAGGGCGGCCAGGGCGCGGCCGGTCTCGGTGAGCTTGCCCTCGCCGTCCAGGGCGGCGAGCTCCTCCAGCAGGGCGAGGCCGTCGGCGACGGCGCGGCGGTCCGGCGGGTCGATGAAGGGGAAGTCGGCGACGTCGCCCAGCTCGAGCGAGGCCATCTGCAGCAGCACCGAGGCGAGGTTGGTGCGCAGGATCTCCGGGTCGGTGTACTCGGGCCGGGCGTCGAAGTCGTCCTCGGAGTACAGCCGGATCGCGATGCCCTCGCTGGTGCGCCCGCACCGGCCCGACCGCTGCCGGGCCGAGGCCTGGCTGATCGGCTCGATCGGCAGCCGCTGCACCTTGGTGCGATGGCTGTACCGGGAGATGCGTGCGGTGCCCGGGTCGACGACGTACTTGATGCCCGGCACCGTCAGTGACGTCTCGGCGACGTTGGTGGCCAGCACGATCCGTCGTCCGGTGTGCGGCTGGAAGACCTTGTGCTGGTCGGCGGCGGACAGCCGGGAGTAGAGCGGCAGGACGTCGATGGGCGTGCCGTTGCGCTCCGTCGTCCCGCCCAGGGCCTCGGCGGTGTCCCGGATCTCGCGCTCCCCGGCCAGGAAGACCAGGACGTCGCCCGGCCCCTCGGCGACCAGCTCGGCACAGGCGTCCACGATCGCGCCGACCTGGTCGCGGTCGGGGTCGGCCTCCGGGTCGTCGGGGTCGACGACCGGTCGGTAGCGCACCTCGACCGGGTAGGTGCGACCGCTCACCTCGACCACGGGCACCTGCGCGCCGTCGACGGAGAAGTGCTTCGCGATCCGGTCGACGTCGATGGTCGCCGAGGTGATGACCAGCTTCAGGTCCGGACGGCGGGGCAGCAGCCGGGCCAGGTAGCCCAGCAGGAAGTCGATGTTGAGGCTCCGCTCGTGGGCCTCGTCGATGATGATCGTGTCGTACTGGCGCAGCATCCGGTCGCGCTGCACCTCGGCCAGCAGCACGCCGTCGGTCATCAGCTTGACCAGCGTGCGGTCGCCCACCTCGTCGGTGAACCGCACCTTCCAGCCGACGACGTCGCCCAGCGGGGTGCCGATCTCCTCGGCGATCCGCTCGGCCACGGTGCGGGCGGCGATCCGGCGAGGCTGGGTGTGCCCGATCCGTCCGCGCACGCCGCGGCCGAGCTCCAGCAGGATCTTCGGCAGCTGGGTGGTCTTGCCCGACCCGGTCTCGCCGGCGACCACCACGACCTGGGACTCCCGCAGCGCGGCCGCGATGTCGTCGCGGCGCTGACTGACCGGCAGCTCCTCCGGGTAGCCGACCACCGGGACGGCGGCGCGCCGCGCAGCCACGCGCTGCTCGGCGGCGGCGACGTCCTCGGCGATCCGCTCGCGCTGGCGGGCGCGGGCCGCCGGGTCCTTGGTGCGACGGGTCGAGTCCAGGCGGCGGCGCAGCCGGTGCTCGTCGGCGAGGGTGAGTGCGGACAGCCGGGACCGGAGGTCGTCGTGCGGGGTGGTCACGGGGTGCTCGCAGTTCCTTCCGGGTGGATGCCCCCCAGGGTCTCACCCCGGCGGGTGGGGTCGCGCGGATCACGGTTCGTGCACCGCGCAACTGGTTGCGTGCATCCCACAACGGCTTGTACCGTGCAACTGTTCCTCCGGCGCAGCGCGGCGCCTCCCGCCGACGCCCGGAGCCTCCCCATGACCGACCTCGCCGCACCGGCTGCCGGTGCCGCGCTGGGCGACGAGCTCGCCCGGCTCATGCGGGTCATGCACGCGTTCAAGGCCCGCGGCCCCGCGCCCGAGGCCCGCGAGCGCGCCGCCCACGTGCTGCTCTTCCCGCTCACCCGGCTCGGGCCACTGCGCCAGAGCGCACTGGCCGAGCTCGTCCACGCCGACCCCTCGACGGTCAGCCGGCACGTCACCCTGCTGGTCGACCGGGGGCTGGTCCGCCGGGTCGCCGACTCCCAGGACGGCCGCGCCAGCAACCTGGTCGTCACCCCCGCCGGCGAACAGGCCCTCGAAGCGCTGCGCGAGGAGCGCAACGGCCACCTGGCGACCGTCACCGCCGACTGGTCACCCGCAGAGCTGGCCTCGTTCACCGCGCAGCTGCACCGCTTCGTGCAGGACCTCACCACCCACCTCGGTGCCGCCGCCGGCGGCGCCGCGAACGACTCCGAGAAGGACCGATGACCCAGACCAGCGACCGCGCGACGGCTGTCGACCGCCGGACCGCCCGGGCCGCCGCGGCAGCGCCCGACGCCTCCGGGGTGTTCACCCACCGCCAGATCATGACGATCCTCGGCGGCCTCCTGCTCGGCATGTTCCTCGCCGCGCTGGACCAGACCGTGGTCTCCACGGCGATCCGCACCATCGCCGACGACCTGAACGGCTACGACCTGCAGGCCTGGGCGACCACCGCCTTCCTGATCACCTCGACGATCACCACGCCGCTGTACGGCAAGCTGAGCGACATGTACGGCCGCCGGCCGTTCTACCTGTTCGCCATCGCCGTCTTCGTCATCGGCTCGGCGCTGTGCGGCCTGGCCGACTCGATGTACCAGCTGGCGGTCTACCGGGCGATCCAGGGCATCGGTGCCGGTGGCCTGATGTCCCTGGCGCTGGCGATCATCGCCGACATCGTCCCGCCGCGGGAGCGCTCGAAGTACCAGGGCTACTTCATGGCCGTGTTCGGCACCTCCAGCGTGCTGGGCCCGGTCATCGGCGGGTTCCTGGCCGGCCAGTCCTCGATCGTGGGCATCACCGGCTGGCGCTGGATCTTCTACGTCAACGTGCCGCTGGGCATCCTGGCGTTCGCCGTCGTCTTCAAGGTGCTGCACCTGCCGCACACCAAGCGCGAGCACCGGATCGACGTCCCCGGCGCCCTGGCGCTCATCGCCTTCCTCGTGCCGCTGCTGATCGTCGCCGAGCAGGGCCGCACCTGGGGCTGGGGCAGCACCGGGGCCCTGGTCTGCTACGCCATCGCCGCGGTCGGCTTCGTGCTGTTCGTGCTCGCCGAGCGGGCCTACCGGGACGACGCCCTGCTGCCGCTGCGGATGTTCGCCAACCGCACCTTCGCGGTGAGCAGCCTGTCCAGCATCGTGCTGGGCGCCGGCATGTTCGGCGGCATCCTGCTGCTGCCCCAGTACCTGCAGATCGTGCACGGCTCCAGCCCCACGGTCGCCGGGCTGCAGATGATCCCGCTGGTGCTCGGCATCATGCTCGGCTCGGTCATCGCCGGCCAGGTCATCGCCCGGACCAGCGTCTACAAGCCGTTCCCGCTGGTCGGCGTGGTCTTCATCGTCACCGCGCTGGTGTCGCTGTCGTTCATCGTCGGCGCGGAGACCTCGATCTGGGCGATGTTCCCGTTCATGCTGCTGATGGGCCTGGGCCTGGGCTTCAACTTCCAGCCGGTGATCCTGGCCGTGCAGAACGCGGTCAGCCCGCGGGAGATCGGTGTCGCCACCTCGTCGGTGACGTTCTTCCGCCAGATGGGCGGCACCCTCGGGACGGCGGTCTTCCTGTCCGTGCTGTTCACCCGGCTGCCCACCGACATCGGGAACGCCGTCTCCGACGCTGCCGCGGCGAACCCGGAGCTGGCCCCGCAGCTGCAGGGCGCGGCCGGGAACGCGAGCGACCTGTCGGACACCTCCTTCATCCAGCAGCTGCCCAGCGCGGTGGCCCTGCCGTTCAAGACGGGCTTCTCCGACTCGATCGACCTGGTCTTCCTGATCGCCGCCGCCGTGGTGGCCGTCGGCTTCTTCGTCCTGCTCTTCCTGCCCCAGCTGGCGCTGCGCACCCAGTCCGGGATCCAGGCCCAGCAGGCCGGTGAGGGCGCGCCCGTCGACCCCGCCGCCGACGACCCGGCCACCGCCGCGGCCCACGCGGCCGGTGCCGCCGCGCCGACCTCGGTGGAGCCTCCGGTGGACGACGTCGACCGGACCGCCGAGCAGGCCGACGACGCCGTCCCGGCGCAGCAGACCGACCGCGCCGCCCCGGCACAGCAGGCCGTCGGCTCCGTCCCGGCGCAGCAGGCCGCCGCCGATTTCCCGCACGGCCGGCACGAGGCGGCCGGTGACGTGGACCGGCCGGAGGGCGGCCGGCACGAGGCCACCACCCCTGACCAGCCGACCGGGCTGGCCAGCGTGCCCGCCGACCACCTGCCGGACGACGTCCGCCGCAGCTGACCCCGACACGCAGGACGGCCCCTCTCCGCGATCGCGGGGAGGGGCCGTCCTGCGTGTCGGCGCGGGTCAGGCGCCGGGGGTGAAGACGGCGCGCACGCAGCCGTCGGCCTTGTCCTTGAACATCTGGTAGCCCCGGGGCGCCTCGCGCAGCGGCAGCACGTGGGTGGCCAGGTGCTCGGTGACCAGCTCGTCGCGGGCCATCCGCTCCAGCAGCTCGGGGATGTAGCGCTGGGCGTGCACCTGGGCCCCGCGGAAGGTCAGGCCCTTGTTCATCAGCGCACCCATCGGGAACTTGTCCACCATCGCGGCGAAGACGCCGAGGCTGAACACCGACCCGCCCTTGCGGCAGGCCAGGACGGCCTCGCGCAGCGCGGTGGGCCGGTCGGTCTGCAGCCGCAGCTGCTGCTTGACCTGGTCGTAGATGCCCGCCACGCCGGTACCGTGCGCCTCCATGCCGACGGCCTCGATGCAGACGTCGGGCCCGCGGCCGCCGGTGCGCTCGCGCAGCTCGGCGAGCACGTCGGTGGTCGTGTAGTCGACCGCCTCGGCGCCGACGTGCTCGCGCACCTGGGCCAGCCGCTCGGGCACCCGGTCCAGGACGACGACCTGCTCGGCGCCGAGCAGCATCGCCGCGCGGGCGGCCATCTGCCCCACCCCGCCGGCGCCCCAGACCGCGACGACGTCGCCGGGCTTCGTGCCGGCGAGGTCGGCACCCATCCAGCCGGTGGAGGCGGCGTCGGAGGCGAACAGCGCGCGGGTGTCGGACACGCCCTCGGGGACGACGAAGGTGCCGACGTCGGCGTAGGGCACCCGCATGTACTCGGCGTGGCTGCCGGCGTACCCGCCCATCGCGTGGGAGTACCCGAAGCAGCCGCCGGGGCTCTGGCCCCACAGCCCCTCGGTGATGCCGGGGTTGGCGTTGCCGTTGTCGCAGAGGGAGTACTGCTCCTGCTTGCAGTACCAGCAGTTGCCGCAGGCGGCGAACGGCGCGACGACGACCCGGTCGCCGACCTTGCGGTCGCGCACCGCGGGCCCCGCCTCGACGACCTCGCCGATGAACTCGTGCCCGAGCACGTCACCGGCGCGCATGAACGGGATGTAGCCGCCGAGCAGGTGCAGGTCGGAGCCGCAGGTGACCGACTGGGTGATCTTCAGGATCACGTCGTGGTCGTTGAGCAGCTTCGGCTCGGGCACCTCCTCGACGGAGACCTCGTTCACGCCGGTCCAGGTCGCGGCCTTCACAGGACGCCCTCCTTCGGTGCCTGCTCGTCCATCCCGTCCAGGGCCTTGCCCTGCGGGGTCTGCCTGCGGTGGCCGTGCGGCTGCGGTTCGTTGCGCAGCACCTCGCCCACCTCGACCAGCTGCTTGGCCTCGCGCAGCGCCGAGCGCAGCTCGCCGATCTCCTCCTCGCTGACCGGGCCGCGGAACCGGGCGGCCAGCTCGGCGCCGCGGTCGCCGGGAGCCGGGCTCACCCGCACCTCCAGCCGGTCGCCGAACGCGGCCAGCGGGGCCGGTGTCGCCGCTCGCAGCTGGTCGGGGTCGGTGAGCACGGTGACCGCGCGCCACCGGCGGGCGGCCGTGCGCGGGTCGTCGGTCACCGACGTCTGCCCGACGCCGGGGACCCGAACGTGCTGCAGCTGCTTGAGGGCGGTGCCGCCGGCCTCGCTGGCCAGCCCGGCGGCGCGGGCGACGATCTTCGGTAGGGGCATGGGGCGCTCCTACCCGGCGGTGCCGGGGGGCCAACCCGCGCCAGTGCGATGCGCTGCACGTGAGCGGCGCGGGGCTGGTCACCGAGCCCGACCGGTGCGGCCGCGGTGGCGCCTAACCTCAGGGGGTGGGCGCCGGTCGCCCACCCCGACACCGCCGTCGTCCCAGGAGTCCCCCGTGCGCTCGTCGCTCGTCCTGTCCCCCCGTGACCTCGAGTTCCTGCTGCACGAGTGGCTTCAGGTCGAGACGCTGACCAAGCGCGAGCGGTACGCCGAGCACTCGCGGGAGACCTTCGACGCGGTGCTCGAGCTGGCCGCCGAGATCGCCACCGAGCACTTCGCGCCGCACAACCGCGAGGCCGACGAGAACGAGCCGCACGTCGTCGACGGCAAGGTGGTGCTGATCCCGCAGGTCGCGGCCGCACTGCGAGTCTTCGCCGAGGCCGGGATGACCGCCGCGGCGCTGCCCGAGGAGCTGGGCGGGCTGCAGCTGCCGGCGGTGGTGAACCAGGCGGTGCACGCCTGGTTCCAGGCGGCGAACATCGGCACCTCGGCCTATCCGTTCCTGACCATGGCGAACGCGAACCTGCTGGTCGCCCACGGCACGCCCGAGCAGGTGCAGACCTACGTGCCGCCGATGGCCGAGGGCCGCTGGTTCGGCACGATGGCGCTCTCGGAGCCGCAGGCGGGCTCGTCGCTGGCCGACATCACCACCCGCGCCGAGCCGCAGGACGACGGCAGCTACCGGCTGACCGGCAACAAGATGTGGATCTCGGCCGGCGACCACGAGCTGACCGAGAACATCGTCCACCTGGTGCTGGCCAAGGTGCCCGGGGGCCCGGCCGGGGTGAAGGGCATCTCGCTGTTCATCGTGCCCAAGTTCCTGGTGCGGGACGACGGGGGCCTCGGCGAGCGCAACGACGTCGTCCTCGCCGGGCTGAACCACAAGATGGGCTACCGCGGGACGACAAACACCCTCCTCAACTTCGGCGAGGGCGTGCACACCCCCGGCGGGCGGCCCGGCGCGGTCGGCTTCCTCGTCGGCGAGCTGCACCGGGGCCTGACCTACATGTTCCACATGATGAACGAGGCGCGGATCGGCGTCGGGATGGGCGCGACGGCGCTGGGCTACACCGGGTACCTGCACGCCCTGGACTACGCCCGCACCCGCACCCAGGGCCGCCCGCTGGCCGGCAAGGACCCGCACCAGCCGCCGGTGCCGATCATCGAGCACCCCGACGTGCGCCGGATGCTGCTGGCCGGCAAGTCCTACGTGGAGGGCGGGCTGGCGCTGGGCCTGTACTGCGCCCGGCTGGTCGACGAGGAGCGGACGGCGGAGACCGAGGAGGAGCGTGCCCGGGCGCACCTGCTGCTGGAGGTGCTCACCCCGATCGCGAAGAGCTGGCCCTCGCAGTGGTGCCTGGCCGCCGACGACCTGGCGATCCAGGTGCACGGCGGCTACGGCTACACCCGCGACTACCCGGTCGAGCAGTTCTACCG
Organism: Modestobacter lacusdianchii; assembly: GCF_054177765.1. NCBI lineage: Bacteria > Bacillati > Actinomycetota > Actinomycetes > Geodermatophilales > Geodermatophilaceae > Modestobacter > Modestobacter lacusdianchii. The sequence continues at coordinate 135,631 of NZ_JBJJTJ010000011.1, forward strand.
GGACAACCGGCTCAACCCGATCCACGAGGGCACGCACGGGGTGCAGGCGCTGGACCTGCTCGGCCGCAAGGTGATCATGAACGGCGGGGCCGGGCTGGCGCTGCTGGGCGAGGCGATCGCCGCCACGACGGCGCGGGCTGCGGGCACGGAGTGGGCCGACCTCGGCGAGCAGCTCGACGGGCTGATGCAGCAGCTGGGCGCGGTGACCGCGACGCTGTGGGGCCAGGGCGACCCGCAGGTGGCGCTGGCCAACGCCAGCGTCTACCTGGAGGCCGCCGGGCACGTGGTGGTCGGCTGGCTGTGGCTGGAGCAGACACTGGCCACCGAGGGCCGGGACGGCGACTTCTACACCGGCAAGCGGCAGGCGGCGCGGTACTTCCAGCGCTGGGAGCTGCCGAAGGTGGGGCCGCAGCTGGCACTGCTGGCCTCGCTGGACACCACGGTGCTCCAGATGCAGGGCGACTGGTACTGACCGGCCCGCTCGCGCACCGGGCCGAGGGACGTCGCCCAGCCTGCTGACCCGACCTGGGAACAGCGATGGCGGCCCTCCAGCTGGAGGGCCGCCATGGTGGGTCGCGAAGATGTGGCGGGTGCGGCGCCGCCGGGCGCCGGGTCGCTCAGGCGGCCGCGGTGGCCGGAGCGGTCTGTCGAGCGGCGGGCTCCGGGGCGGCGTGGCGGGCGCGCGGGGCCGATGCGGCCCGCTTCTCCGCCTCGTACCGCGCCGTGGACTGCGTGCCCATCGCGATCACCAGGGCGGTCAGCACCAGGAAACCGATCAGGCTCAACGCCGGCCACAACACCATCAGTCACTCCACGTTCTCTCGGGGCCCCGCCGGAACGCTCCCGGCGGCTCAGGTCCGCAACCCCACTGCCCGCCTCCACCAGTTCCGAACCCTCCGGTACGCGATCGTCCGGTCACGATCGTGTGACGTTGCTCCCACGACGCGGCGCCGACACGCCGCGCGATGCGCCCTCCCGCCCGGAGAACCGCCGTCCAGCGGGGCACGAGACCGCCCGGGGCCGGAATCGGCCGGCACGAGGCGTGCGACCGGTCCTGCCGGGGCACCCATCGCACCGACCAGCCCGCGTTCGACCCCCCGGAGGCCCCGATGGCCGGAGCAAGCGCACGCCCCCCACACGAGGGCCACGACACCACCACCGACGACCGTGGGCCAGGCACCGGCCGCGGCGAGCGGGACATCGCCCCCGGCGACGACAACATCACCCACGAGCGGGCCGACTACGCACCCACCGGCGCCGACCCGAAGCCGACCACCGGCGGCACGCTCAAGCGGACGGTCAAGGAGTTCAGCGAGGACGGGCTGACCGACTGGGCCGCCTCGCTGACCTACTACGGCGTGCTGGCGCTCTTCCCGGCGCTCACCGCCCTGGCGTCCATCGTCGGCCTGGTCACCGACCCGGAGGAGCTCACCACCGCGCTCACCGAGGTCGTCCCGGCGGACGCGGCCGAGACGCTCAACCCGGTGATCGAGCAGGTCGCCGGCAGCTCCACCGCGGCCGGCTTCGGCCTGGTGATCGGTCTCGCCGGTGCCATCTGGACGGCGTCGGGCTACGTGGGCGCCTTCACCCGCGCGGCCAACGTCGTCTACGAGACGCCCGAGGGCCGCAAGATCTGGAAGCTCAAGCCGCTGCAGCTGCTGATCACGCTGGTCGGCATCCTGTTCGCCGCGCTGATCCTGGCGATGCTGGTGCTCAGCGGCCCGGTGGTCGACGCGATCGGGCAGGCCATCGGGCTGGGTGACACCGTGCTGACCATCTGGAGCTGGGCCAAGTGGCCGGTGATCCTGGTGCTGCTCGCGCTGATGATCGCCGTCCTCTACTACACGACGCCCAACGCCAAGCTCCGCGGCTTCAAGTTCGTCAGCCCCGGCGCCGCGGTGGCCATCCTGGTGGCCGTCGTCGCCTCGGCCGCCTTCGCGTTCTACGTGGCGAACTTCAGCAGCTACAACGCCACCTACGGCGCGCTGGCCGGCGTGGTGATCTTCCTGATCTGGTTCTGGCTGATCAACCTGGCGCTGTTGTTCGGCATCGAGCTGGACGCCGAGGTGGAGCGCACCAAGGAGCTCAAGGACGGCGTCCCGCGCGCGGACAAGGAGATCCAGCTGGACGCGCGCAGCGACCCGAAGCCGCAGCAGACCACCTGACCACCTGCTCGACGCGCCGAGCGCCACGCACGACACACCACGCACGACGGCCCCCGGTCCACCCGGACCGGGGGCATCGTGCGTCCGGGGTCAGTCGGTCGGCCGCCGCATGGACCACATCTGCGCGGGGCGCTCGAACTGGGTGGCGATCTCCCAGCTGACCCCGGGCGGGCCGGTCTCCTTGCGGAAGTTGCCGACCGCCAGCCGGGCGAGCGCCGGGTCGCGGGCCACCCGGGCGGCCAGCTCACGGGCGCGCTCCTCGACGGCGTCGTCGTCGTGGGTCTCCCAGGCCAGGCCGAGCCGCACCGCGGTCTCGCCGTCGACCTCCTCGCCGAACAGCGCCATGGCCGCGGCCGCCTCGCGGCCCACCAGCCGGGAGAGCAGCACGAAGTGCCCGCCCCCGGGGTGGATGCCGCGCTTGAGGAACCCGCAGATCAGCCGGGCGTCCCGGGCGACGATCCGCAGGTCCGCGGCGAGCAGCATGTTCATCCCGGCGCCCACCGCCGAACCGCGGACGGCGGCGATGGTGGGCACCCGCACCTGGCCCAGCCGGTAGAAGGAGTCGTAGATGGCCCCCATGCCGGCGTAGGCGTCCGGGGCGGCCGGGTCGCGGCCGGCGTCGGTGAGGGTCTGCACGTCCCCGCCGGCGCAGAACGACTTCCCGACCGCTCTCACCACCAGGGCGCCCACGTCGTCCCGGGCGTCGACCTCGTCGAAGGTGGCGATCAGCTCGGTGGCCATCGCGGGGGTGAGCGCGTTGCGCCGCTGCGGGGCGTTCAGGGTGACGACGGCGACCCCGCCGTCGACCTCGAGCTGGACCTCACCGGAGGTGCTGTCGGACATGCCGCTCCCTGCCGTCGGGGCCGGCGACGGTGCCGGCACTCCCAGGGATCAGACCACGTCCGGCTCGGCTCCTCAGCGGCTGGTCGGCCGGTCGTCGTCGCCCCGGCGGGCCAGCGGCACCCGCTCCACCCAGCCGGCGACGCCGGCCAGACCGCGGCTCACCGCCGCGCCGACCGGGGCGAACCGCTCGGGCGCGCGCTGCACGCCGGCGTCGACCAGGTCGCGGGAGCGGTCGAGCACGGACAGCGGCAGCCCGGAGACGGCGTTGCCCGGCGGACGGCGGGACACCGTCGGGTGCGGCCTGGTCGGCGAGACCCGGCGGGCGACCTCCCACTGCAGGCCCAGCCGGCGCAGCGCCTTGGCGTCCAGCGCCTCCTGCAGCCGGGGGAACATCACGTCCTCCTCGTCCCGGACGTCCTCGCGCAGCACCTCCACCAGCCGGGCCAGCAGCGTCGCGCGGCGCGGGTCGTCGTGCGGGGTGGTCTCCAGCCGGCTGACCAGCTCGTTGACCTCCTGGTGCTCCTCCTCGACCTGCAGCGTCAGCGCCTCACCGTCGGGGAGCACCCGGCGGATCACCGGCCAGAGCACGGTCTCCTCGGCGAAGGCGTGGCTGAACACCAGCCGGTCGATCCGGCGCAGCACCCGTTCCTGCTCGGTGCCGGTGGTGCCGTCGAGCTCGTGCAGCAGCCGGTCGAGCTCCTCGTGGTCCCGGCGCTGGCGGACGAGGACGCTGCTCGGGCCGCCGAGCTCCTCGACGGTCTGGTCGGCGATCGAGCGGGGCATCGGGGGCTCCTGGTCGTGCGGCGGTGCGGCGTCCGGGGCTGGGACCCACCCTGCCTGCCCCGGACCGTCACCTCCCATGCACCCGGCGGGCAGAGTGGGGGCATGGCGAACCTGATCGGACGGGCCCGGCGGACGGCGGAGGACCCGGTGGGCGAGAAGCTGGCCGGACCGCTGCACGCGGTCGAGGAGTCCGTCGGGGCACCGGCGCGGGGGACGCACGCCGACGTCCCGGCGCTGTGCGGCACACCGGTGCAGGTCATCCTGGTGGAGGACGTGCCCGACGACGCCGGGCTCTGCCAGGTGTGCCAGTACGGCAGCTGAACCGCCCGGTCCCGTCGGACCCGTCGGCGACACTGGGGAGGTGACCGCCGCACCGCCCCCGGCCGACGGCGGGCCGGTGCACCGGGTGGTGCTTGCCCGCCGCGGGCCGGACGATGTGACGGTCACCGAGCTGGCCGGGGACGGCGCCGTCGCCGGGGTGACCCGGCTGCCGGTCGAGCAGCTGGCCGCCTTCGTCGGCGACCGCGAACCGGGGCGCACCCGCTGGGTCTGGGACGACACGACCCGCTGGTACCCGGGGCTGCTGGCCGCCGGCGTCCGGGTCGAGCGCTGCACCGACCTGCGGCTGAGCCGGGCGGTGCTGCGCCGCTCCCCCCACGTCGAGGCCCTCGCACCGGACGACGCCTGGGACGCCCTGCAGCCGGTGACCGCCGACGACCCGGCGCTGTTCGCCCTCGACGACCCGGCCGACCGGCTGGACCCGGTCGCCGAGCACGCCCGGCAGCAGGCCGCGCTGGCCGGCTCGCCGCAGCGGGGGCGGCTGGGGCTGCTGCTGGCCGCCGAGTCCTCCGGCGCGCTGGCCGCCGCGGAGATGACCTCCGCCGGGCTGCCCTGGCGCGCCGACGTGCACGACGAGCTGCTGACCGCGCTGCTCGGGCCCCGCCCCACCCGGGGGCAGCGGCCGGCCGGGCTGGAGCGGCTGCTGCCGGCGATCCGCGGGCCACTCGGGGCGCCGCAGCTCAACCCCGACTCCCCCACCGAGCTGCTCCGGGCGCTGCAGACCGCCGGGCTGCCGGTGCCCGACACCCGGTCCTGGACGCTGGAGCAGGTCGACCACCCCGCCGTCCCGCCGCTGCTGGAGTACAAGAAGCTGTCCCGGCTGCTGGCCGCCAACGGCTGGGCGTGGCTGGACAGCTGGGTGCAGGGCGGCCGGTTCCGCCCCACCTACCTGCCCGGCGGCGTGGTCACCGGCCGCTGGGCCTCCTCCGGCGGCGGGGCGCTGTCGGTGCCCGCCCAGGTGCGCCCGGCGGCGGTCGCCGACGACGGCTGGCGGTTCGTGGTCGCCGACGTCGCGCAGCTGGAGCCGCGGGTGCTCGCCGGCATGAGCGGGGACACCGCGATGGCCGAGGCGGCCCGGGCCAGCGACCTCTACCAGGCGATGGTCGACAGCGGCGCGGTCGCCAGCCGGGCCGACGCCAAGGTCGGGATGCTCGGTGCCATGTACGGCGGCACCCGGGGCGAGAGCGGGCGGATGATGCCGCGGCTGACCCGCCGCTACCCGCGGGCGATCGGGTTGGTCGAGGAGGCCGCCCGGGCCGGGGAGCGCGGCGAGGTGGTGCACACCCTGCTCGGCCGCGGCTCGCCGCCGCCCACCGGCGCCTGGGCGGAGCGGGCGGTCGAGCCGGCCGAGGGCGCGATGTCCCGCGAGGACCGCGACCGCCACCGCCGGTCGTGGGGCCGGTTCACCCGCAACTTCGTCGTCCAGGGCACCGGCGCGGAGTGGGCGCTGTGCTGGCTGGCCGACCTGCGCAACCGGCTGTGGCGCCTGGGCGGCGCCGGCGGGCTGACCGACCGGCCGCACCTGGTGTTCTTCCTGCACGACGAGGTCGTCGTCCACACCCCGGCCGGGCTGGCCGAGGAGGTCGGCGAGGCGGTGCGTCAGGCGGCGGCGGAGGCCGGCCGGCTGCTGTTCGGCGGCTTCCCGGTCGACTTCCCGCTCGACGTCGCCGTCGTCCGGTCGTGGGCCGACGCCGGGTGAGCCGGGTCAGCTCTGCAGCAGCGCCAGGACGCCCCGGGGCGACTGGTTGGCCTGGGCGAGCATGGCGGTGCCGGCCTGGACGAGCACCTGCGCGCGGGTCAGGGCGACCGTCTCCTGCGCCATGTCGGTGTCCCGGATCCGCGACTCGGCCGCCGCGGTGTTCTCGATCGACACCCCGAGCCGGGCCAGCGTGTGCTCGAACCGGTTCTGCGCTGCGCCGAGCTCGGCCCGCTGCGTCGACACCGCGCTGATCGCGGCGTCGACGGTGGCGATCAGGCTCGGACCCGGCCGGTACACCGGCGTGGCCGCAGCGATCTCGGCGCTGGTCGCGGTCACGTCGGGCACCGGGCCGGTGAAGAGGACGGCGGGCCCGTCGTCCGGTGACCCGGACCCGACCGTGGTGAGGGTGAAGGCGTTGCCGTCGGTGGTGATGCCGGCGGCCTGGGCGGCCGCGTTCAGCTCGGCCAGCGCCTGGCTGCCGGCGCCGCTGTAGGGCACCCGGCCGAGGTCCAGGGTGTGCCCGTTCACGGTGATCGTGCCGCGCAGCGCGAGCAGGTCGGCCGGCGTCGTACGGGTGAACAGCAGCGCGCCGGCCTCGGGGGGCGGCGCCGCCGTCGGCGCGGTCGTCCAGACCGGCAGGCCGAGCGCCGGGGTCGGCTGGGTGAACTGCGCCGTGATCGGGGGGAGGTCGGCCGCCGTGTCGGTCAGGGCCGGCGTGGGTGACCGGAAGATCAGGTCGTCGCCGTCGTCGATGAACACGTCGGTGCCGGAGCCCTGGAACCAGGTGAAGCCGGCGTCGAGCGCCGCCGCGTTGAGCTGCGCGATCGCCGAGGCGTTGTCGATGACGCCGGGCGCGGGCACGAAGCCGACGGCGCCCAGGTCGAGGCTGACGCCACCGACCGTGATGGTGCCGGTGAGCTGGCCGACGCCCACCGGCGACACGGTCGCCCCGATGAACGAGACACCGCCGCCGAGGGGCTGGCCCACCCCGCGCGCGGCGGACCCGTGCACCGACGACGCATCCCGGGTGACGTCGATCCCGTTGACCCCGAGGCCGACCGCTCCCATCGCAGCGGCGATGCCGACGTCCATCGTCTCGCCGACGCCGGCACCGACCTGGAACCTCCCGGCCCAGCCGCCGTCCAGCAGCCGGGTGCCGTTGAACGTCGTCGTCTCCGAGATCCGGGTCAGCTCCGCCTTGAGCTGGGTGATCTCCGCCTGCACGTGGGCCTTCGCGCCGGCGTCGACCGCGCCGTCGTTGGCGGCCTGCACGACCAGGTCGCGCATCCGCTGCAGCAGGGCGGTCGACTCGGCGAGTGCGCCCTCCGCCGTCTGCACCACGCTGATGCCGTCGCGGGTGTTGCGGACGGCCTGGGTCATGCCCCCCAGCTGGGCGCGCAGACCCTCGGAGATCGCCAGTCCGGCCGCGTCGTCCGCGGCCCGGTTGATCCGGTAGCCGGAGGAGAGCCGTTCCAGCGACGTCCGCACCGCCCCGTCGGACGTAGCCAGGCTGCGGTGGGCGGACAGCGCCGCGACGTTGGTGCTGATGCCGAGCCCCACGCCGCCCTCCCTGAGTGGCCACCCGCCACGTCCGTGCGGCGTGACCTGCACGTGCACCTACGGCGGAGCGGCCGGGGAGTTGACCCGAACGACGAGATCGTGATCACCGCCCCGGCAGGAGGCCGGCTCAGCCCCGCGCCACGGTGACCAAGACGCAGCCGGAGGCGCCGAACGGCTCCACGGGGTACCCCAGCGCCTGCAGGCAGTCGGCGACCGCGGCGTTCATCGCCTGCTGCACCGCTGCGTGCGCCGCGGCGCCGCGCACCTGCTCCCGGCCCATCCGGTCGTGCTGGTGCCAGCTGACCACGATGCCGTGCCGGCCCGGCTCCGGGCTGAGGCAGACGCCGCCGGCCGGCGCCCCACCGGCGCAGTCGTGCAGCGGCAGACCGGACTCGACCAGCGCGGCCGCCACGTCGACCACCAGCGTGACCAGCTCGTCCTCGTCGATGAGGGGCGAGTCCCACTCCTCGGGCAGCCGGTCCAGCTGCTCGCCCAGGTCGGCCAGCCAGGCCCGCTCCGCCGGCAGCTGGCGGCGGACCAGCCGGCCGTCGGGACGCAGCACCCCGTGCACCGCGCGCACGGTCGCGGCCAGGCCGGTGGCGAGCACCGCCCAGTCGGCGTCGACCCGGTCGGGGAACGGGCCGGCCACCAGCTGGCCGGGCCCGTCGTCCTCGGTCTCGTCGACCAGCCACCAGGCGGGCGTCCCCGACTCGACGACCCGGGTGCCGGCCGGGTGGTTGGCCACGCCGACCGGCGCGCTCCGCTCGGCGACCGCCCCACCGCCGACGGGTGCCGGAATGCCGGCGGCGGCCGGAGCCGCCACCGCGACCGCACCGACCGCGGCGGGGACGGCGGCCTGCCGACGCTGTCCCTGCACCTGGTTGCGCTCGAACTCGTAGCGCGCGGTCGAGCTCTGCGCCAGCGCGACGACCACCGCGGCCAGCAGCACGAAGCCCACGACGGAGACCGTCGGCCAGAACAGCATCACTGGGCCGTACCCGTCACGGCGCCCCACCGGGCCGCCCGGCGCGAGGTCTGCTGGGTCCAGTCGCGCAGTCGCGCAGTCGACGCCCGGAGCGAGGGCCGCTCCGACGCGGGCGCGGTCTCCTCCGCGCCGAAGAGGTCGAGCAGGTCGGCCAGGCTCAGCTCCTCCTCGACAGGGGACGACGGACGGGGTGCCAGTTCGAGTGCGGTGGTCACGCGGGCTCCTCGGTGCTGTTCGTCGCGGCCGGGGAAGTGCCGCGGACGAGCAGAAAGGTAGGGCCCGGACCGATCCGATCGGCCCGCTCCGACGCGCCTCCGGCGGCCCCGTCACCGAATCGTTGCGCGGAGCACTCCACAGGTCGATGACCGGCCTCCGGGCGGCCTCCTTGTCGACATGCCCACCGGCGCGACCTGGGCTTTTGCCCGTGTCGAGCGCGATCGTCGAGGGTGACCCGGCCGGACGCGGCATGTCGCGCGAGTGACGCACGGGGCAGTCGTGGCCGACGACCGATGAGATCCCCGACACCGGACGGTCAGGACGTCGAACCCGTTCACACACCAGGAGGACGCATGCGCAAGGTCGTCGTGCAGATGATGCTGTCGCTGGACGGCTGCTTCGAGGGGCCGGACCACGACCTGAGCTGGCACCAGGTCGACGAGGAGCTGCACGCCCACTTCAACGCCCACCTCGCGACCATGAGCGCCTTCCTGGAGGGGCGGGTGAGCTACGAGCTGATGGAGGCGGTCTGGCCGACCGCCGACCAGGACCCGGACAACCCGCCGACCATGCGCGAGTTCGCCGGCATCTGGCGGGCGGTGCCGAAGATCGTCTTCTCCCGGACGCTGCAGGAGGTCGGCCCGAACGCGGTGCTGCGATCCGAGGTGGACCCTGACGAGATCCGCGCGCTGAAGCAGCAGCCCGGCGGGGACATGACCCTCGGCGGCGTGGACCTGGTCGAGACGTTCCGCCGGCACGACCTGGTCGACGAGTACCGGCTCTACGTCAACCCCGTCGTCGTCGGCCGCGGCCGCCGGCTGTTCGAACCCGGCACCGAGCCGATCGACCTGGAGCTGGTGGAGACCCGGCCGTTCGGCAACGGCGTCGTCCTGCTCCGCTACACCGTCCGGCGGCCGGAGTCGCCGGACGGACTGCCGCCGACGGCGACCTGACCCACGGGCGCGGCACGGCCCGGCCGTCCCGCGTCACCAGATGGCCCCGTGGCCGGGAGGACGTGCTCTTGCCAGCGACTCCCCTGCCGCCCCTACGCTCCGCCGATGAACCTCGTCGGGGCGTCAGAAGGGGAAGCTCTCAGCCGGCGCCTCGCGGCTCGGTCGCGGAGCAGGGGTGAGAACGGACCTCGGAACACCCAGCAGGGGGACACGGCCATGAGGACGACGCCCGACCACGACGCCTACATCGCCGCGGCGCCCGAGCCCTTCCAGCCCTCGCTGAGACGGGTGCGCACGATCCTGGCCGGCGCCCTGCCGGACGCGGAGGAGATCGTGGCCTACGACATGCCGGGGTTCAGCATCAACGGCTCGGTCGTGGCGAGCTACGCCGCGTTCAGCAAGCAGTGCGGGCTGTACGTCCTCGCCGGCGCCATCTCCGGACACACGGAGGAGATCGCGGCCGCCGGCCTGAAGGCGACCAAGACCGGCGTCACCTTCTCACCGCGCAGACCGATCCCGGACGACCTCGTCGAACGACTGGCGCGGGCGTCGCGAGCGGACGCCGGGGCCTGACGGCCGCTCCTGGGTGGGCCCCGTGGGGATCGAACCCACAACCCGCGGATTAAAAGTCCGCTGCTCTGCCAGTTGAGCTAGAGGCCCGGCGGGTGCGGGGGCTTCGTCGAGCGACCCACGAGACGGCGTGGACCTCGGCGGCCCCGCGGCCCGGGACGAGGTTACCGCCGGGGGTGGCCGCGCCCCCGACCGTGCCGACCGTCAGGACTCCCGAGCCGCCGCCCGCTCCAGCCCGTCCAGCACCAGGTCGAGGCCGAACTCGAACTCGTCGCCGTAGTCGTAGCCGGGCTGCAGCACGTGCACGGTCGCCAGCTCGACCAGGTGCGGGTACGCCCCGGCCGGGAACTGGGCCAGCATCGCCTGCGCCACCTCGGCGGTCTGCTCCGCGGTGTCGAAGGGGAGCGCCCGCTCCTGGAGGACGAAGCCGTAGACGTAGCTGTCCATGGCCGAGAAGGCGTGCGCGGTCAAGGCCACGGAGAACCCGCCGGCACGCAGGCAGCCGAGCACCGCGTCGTGGTGCCGCAGGGTCGCCGGCCCGGGCGTCGTCCGGGAGTCCATCAGACCGACCGCCCAGCCGTGCCGGGACAGGACCTCGCGCATCGACAGTGCCCGTCGCCGCATCGCCGTCTTCCACCCGACCCCGGCGGCCGGCAGGTCGACCTCGGCGAACACCGCGTCGACCATCCCGTCCAGCAGGTCGTCCTTGTTCGCCACGTGGTGGTAGAGCGACATCGCCTCGACCCCCAGCGACTGGCCCAGCTTCCGCATGCTCAGCGACTCGATGCCGCTCTCGCCGGCCAGCGTCATGGCCGCGCGCAGGACGAGCTCCCGGTTGAGCGGTGCACGCGCGGCATCGGACGGGCTCATGGGCGCTCCTCTCCCCTTGACGGACTTACGTCGTAAGGTACAGCCTTACATCGTAAGGAACCCGACGAACGGAAGGCCTGCGATGACCACCGACCACGAGGCAGCCGCCCGGCCCCCTGTCCCCACACCCGTGGCCGCGGACCGGATGACGGCGGTCGTCCAGGACCGGTACGACGCCGCCCCGGAGTCCGCGCTCCGGGTCGCGGAGGTCGACCGGCCGGCGATCGGCGCCGACGAGGTGCTGGTGCGCGTGCACGCCGCGAGCATCGACCGCGGCACCTGGCACCTGATGGCGGGCCTGCCCTACCCGGTCCGCGCCGTCGCCGGGCTCCGCCGCCCGAAGGACACCAACCCGGGGCTGAACCTGAGCGGGGTCGTCGCCTCCGTGGGCGCGGACGTGACGGACCTCCAGCCGGGCGACCAGGTGTACGGCATCGGCCGCAGCACCTTCGCCGAGTACGCCCTGGCCCGGCCCGGCAAGCTCGCCCGGAAGCCCGCCGGCCTGTCCTTCGAGCAGGCCGCTGCCGTGCCGGTCTCCGGGCTCACCGCCCTGCAGGCCGTCCGCGACCGGGCGCAGGTGCAGGCGGGACAGCGGGTCCTGGTCCTGGGTGCGTCCGGCGGCGTCGGCACCTTCGCCGTCCAGCTCGCCGCGCACCTCGGGGCGGAGGTCACCGGGGTCTGCAGCGGTCCGAAGGCCGACGTCGTCCGTTCCCTCGGGGCCCAGCACGTCATCGACCACACCCGCGAGGACGCCCTCGCCGGGGACCAGCGGTACGACGTCGTCCTCGACACCGGCGGCAACCGACCGATCGGCCGGCTGCGCCGGGTCCTCACCCCCCGCGGCAGGTTGGTCATCATCGGCGGCGAGACGGGCGGTCGGTGGCTCGGCGGCATGGGCCGCCAGCTGCGCGCGCACCTGCTCTCCCCGTTCGTCGGTCAGACGCTGGGCACCTTCGTCTCCTCGGAGAACGCCCAGGACCTCGATGCGCTCCGCGAGCTGATCGAGGCATCCGCGCTCACCCCCGTCGTCGACCGGGCCTTCCCGCTCGACCAGGTCGCCGCCGGCATCCGCCACCTCGTCGACGGCCACGCCCGCGGCAAGGTGGTCGTCACCGTCGCCGACCCCTCGTCCTGACGGGGCCGGAGGGGCGACGGCTCGGTCGGCGCACCGCTCAGAGCAGGGTGAGCAGCAGGAAGAGCAGCGCGGTGAGCACGAGGCTGACCAGCAGGGAGCCCAGGCAGCCGAGCCGGCTGGTGAAGAAGAGGAACACGGCGGCTCTCTGCCCGCCCAGCGCCCGGGTCAACCCAGCTCGCGCGGACGGTGCCCACCCCGGGCAGGCACCGTCCGCGCGTCAGCTCACTTGGACACGTGCCGATCCGGGAGCTTGCCGAACACCCGGCCGCCCTCGTACTTCACCTCGAGCTTCTCCTGCGCCGACGCCGTCGGGCCGCGCCGCGGTTCGCCGTTCTCCAGGTCGAACGCCGACCCGTGCCACGGGCACACGATGCAGTCGCTGCCGCGCACCTGCTCGACCGTGCCCTCGGCCAGCGGCCCGCCGACGTGCGCGCAGGCACCGACGAACGCGTCGACCCGGGCACCCCGCCGGACGACGGCCAGCGGCACGGGCGCGCCCTGCCCCTCACCGGTGCGCAGCGTGGGGCGCCCGTCGGGCAGGTCGTCGAGCGGGCCGAGGTCGATCCAGTCGGTGGTCAGTTGCCGGGCGTCGACCACCGAGTGGTTGGCGCCGGAGGACTGCGCATAGGACATGTGCCCACCGATCGCCGCCGAACCGCTGGCCAGCCCCAGCCCGCTGTAGGCCAGCACCCGGCCCAGCGTCCCGTTGCCCTTGCCGCGGGCCACCAGCGAACCGACGTAGAGGCCCAGCGCGGCGACGTTGGCCGCGGCGTGCAGCGCGCCCAGCCGGCGGACGGCGTCGTCCTGCTCGGACCAGTCGGCCGCGCCGGCCATCGCGGCGGGCACGCTGGCGGCCACACCGGTGCCGATCAGCGCGGTGGCGGCCGGGCGGGCCGGGGGCAGCAGGTCGAGGATCCCCGCCGACAGCCAGGTGCCCACCGGGACCATCGCCAGGATCGGGTGCAGCGGGTGGCCCAGCCAGGTGCCGTGCAGCAGGTCGCGGAACGCCTGCGGCTGCAGCGCCTTGTTCACCGCCGTCCGGGCGGTCTCCAGCGACTTGTCGAACGACGACACCTCGGACAGGCGGTCCAGCACACCGAACAGGCTCATGCACCGGCCCATACCCGTGGCGGGCGGCCGGAACCCGCCGAGTGCAGCGCCAGTGCGCCGGCGACCAGGCAGCCCGCCGCCAGGGCGCCGGCCCCGTTGAGCAGGGCGTCCACCGGGGAGACCACCCGGCCCAGCGGCAGCGCCCACTGCAGCACCTCGATCGCCACCCCGGCCGCGGCGGCCGCGGGCACCAGGGTCAGCGGCCGGCGGAGCGCGGGCCAGCGGAGCACCGCGAGCACCGCCGTCGGCACCAGCAGCACCAGGTTGCCGACCAGCTGGGCGACGGCCGTCGCGGAGCCGGCGGCGTACCAGTGCAGTTCGGTGGCCGGGGCGCCCCACGCCCAGCCACCGGCGCCGGTCGGGGTGAGGGTCACCAGCCCGACCAGCAGCAGGCTGGCGACCAGGGCGACGTCCAGGGCCGGCGAGCGGCCTCGCCCGGTCATCGCCGCACCGTCCAGTCGGCCTCCTCGGCCAGCAGCGCGATCGCCGCGGCACCGACGGCGTCGACGTCGGCGACGACCGCCGCGAGCAGCGCCGGATCGCCCAGCTCGGCGTCCGGCGAGCCCAGGAGCGCGGCCAGCCGGTGGGTCGCCGCCCGCAGCCGGGCCCGGGCGGAGTCGTCGGCGTCCACCGCCCCGGCCGGCACGCCGGGCCAGGCCAGACCGGCCGCGACGCACAGCCCGGGCAGCCGGCGCAGCAGGGCGGCCGAGGTGGCCGCCGTCCGCCACGCGGTCCCGGTCACCAGCTCCGGCGGGCAGTCCAGCGTCGCCGTCGCCCAGCGGACCAGCCGCAGCACGTCCCGCCAGACCGCGTCGGAGACCACGTCCGCGGCCGCCCCGGCCGACGGCGGCCGGTGCGCGCGGACGAGGAGGTCACCTGCCGACGGGTCGTAGAGCCAGGGGCGACGGGGACCGGGTGCGCTCATGTGCCGACCCTGTCCCCTGAACCGGGGATCCTCCTGACCGGTGCCTGTGAGTCGCCCGTGAACACTCTCCGTGAGGGACGTCACGGACTGTGTCCGGGACGCACCGGGAATTCACATGCGCCTCACCGGCTTCGTGCCAGAGCATGGGCAGCACACGTCACCATGGCGTGCGCACCCACCCGAGGAGAGACCGTGACCTGCCCGTCCCTGATCCGCCGCAGCCCCGTGGGCGGCGTGCGCGAGGGACGACCGCAGGCCCTGGAGGCCGGGCAGCTGGTCGCCCTCCTGCGCGAGCGGCTGCGCCAGGACGACGCGGGCGCCCAGTTCGCCCGCTACGTCGTGGTGGGCGTGGTCTCCAGCGCCCTGTACGCGCTGGTCTTCATCGCCCTGCAGGTCGCCGGTGACCAGGCGGCGAACCTGGCCGGCGCCATCGCCTCGACCCTCCTGGCCAACGAGCTGCACCGGCGGCTCACCTTCCACGCGGGCGGCCAGGTCTCCTGGTTCACCGCGCAGTGGGAGGGCGGCGGCCTCGCCGGGATCGGGCTGGTCGCCACCTCGCTGGCGCTGGCCGGCGTGCACGCGCTGATCGGCGACGTCGGCACGGTGCCGCAGCTGGCGCTGATCGCCGCGGTCACCGGTGCGATCGGCCTGGTGCGGTTCGTGGCCCTGCGCAGCTGGGTCTTCTCCGCCGGCCCGCGGGACTGACCCCTCGGGTCCCGCACCGGGGGGTCCTCCCGCCCTACGCTGCGGCCATGGCGACCCTGCACCGACGCACGCGGCTGGCCTCCGGCGCCGTGGCCGCGGCCCTCGTCCTGCTCCCGCTGACCGCCTGCAGCTTCAGCTCGGGCAACGTCTCCTGCTCCGACGGCGAGTGCACCGCCACGCTGAGCGGCGACGGCGCCACGGCGACCATCCTCGGCACCGAGGTGACCCTCGGGAGCGTCGAGAACGGCCAGGCGAGCCTGTCGGTGGGGGACACCAGCGTCTCCTGCGGCGAGGGCGACAGCGTCTCCCTCGGCCCGCTGTCGCTGACCTGCACCTCCGTCACCACCGACTCGGTGGAGCTCAGCGCCTCGGTCAGCTGAGGCTCAGCCGGCGTCGGCGACCTCGACGACCACCCGGGAGGGCCCGGTGAGCGCGTACACCCGGAACGGCCGGCGGTCGGGCGTCCCGATCCAGGCCACCGAGGTGCCCTCGTAGGTGGCGTCGTAGACCACGCCGGCGACGTCCTGGGTGGCCGCGACCGCGACCTCCCCGGCGGCGACCTCCTCGGCGCCGGTCTCGTACGGGTAGCTGGTGCCCTGCAGCACCACCTGCAGCGCCGCAGCGCCGGGCACCTCCACCGCGTCCCCGCTGCCCTGGGACGACGGGGTGTCGACGTACTCGACCTGCCACCCCGGCGTGCCGGTGCCGCTGAGCTCGAACACCACCCGGTCGAAGCCCTCGTGCCGGCCGGCGCGCACCTCGGTCACGGTCAGCCCGGCCGGGTCCACCGGCTCGGCGCTGTCCGCTGCGGCGTCGGCCGGGAAGGCGCTGGTCTCCGCCGCCGGCTCCGCGGCAGCGGAGGTGGCCGCCGCGTCGTCCCCGGCCGGGGAGCTGCTGGCGGCGCTGCCGGTGGAGGAGGCCTCACCGGTGGCGGGCTGATCGGCGCAGCCGGCCAGGAGGACGGCGGCCAGGACCAGGGGGACGCCGCAGGTGAGGCGGAGCGGGTGGCGGGTCTGCACGGCGCGATGCTGGCACGGCGGACGGCGCGGACGCGGTCGCCACGCCCCGTCCGCAGCGGCCGTCCGCGCGCCTCGGCACGCCGCCCGGGGTACCCGGTGCAGAACACCCCCGGAGGCCATGTATGGTTCTCCCTGCCTCCAGCGACCACGAGCCCCCATCGTCTAGCGGTCCAGGACGCCGCCCTTTCAAGGCGGTAGCACGGGTTCGAACCCCGTTGGGGGCACGCAGCACGAACACCAGCAACACGCACCACACAGCAAGGCCCTGTAGCGCAGTTGGTTAGCGCGCCGCCCTGTCACGGCGGAGGTCGCGGGTTCGAGTCCCGTCAGGGTCGCCACCCGGCACCAGTATCGACTGGTCCCGGCGCTGGGGCCAGGTAGCTCAGTCGGTACGAGCGCTCGCCTGAAAAGCGAGAGGTCGGCGGTTCGACCCCGCCCCTGGCCACCCTGAGAGGTTCACGCTCTTCGCACTGATCGGATAACGGCCCCGATGTCGCCTCTGACCTGCGAAGATGGACGTATGGAGCGTCAGTCGGTGTGCCGTTTTCGGACTCCGCAGCTCACCGTGCCTCGACGCCGTCGACTCTCGGAAAATCGGCAGTCGAACATGCTCTCCGCGTCAGGTCCGCGCATGCCGGTCGGGGCGTGAGGACGCTGTCCGACGAGCTGGAATCGACGCCCACTGCGGCGCGTGAAGAGCAACTCGCACACTTTGGCGCCCGGGTCCGAGAGCTGCGGGAGAAGGCCGGACTGACGCAAGCCGACCTCGCTGAGCGAGCCGGGATGGACCGGATTGCGATAAGCCACATCGAGCGCGGCCAGCGGGACGTCGGTGTCGTCCGAGCGTCGGCGATCGCCCGGGCACTCGGGGTCCGCCCGGGAGAACTTTTCCCCGAGTTCTGACCAGCGGCTCTTGACCTCAGCAACGGACGTGGCGAGGCGATGGTCGGGCGTGTTGCTTAACCGGGCCAGATTCGTCGCCCCCGACTCGTAACCTGCGCCAGTGGCGGACAAGCTCAAGCGGCGGCATCACACTGTGCCGAAGTTCCACCTGGCTCGGTTCGCCAACGACCGAAGCCAGTTGGCCAGGGTTGCCCTGCCCGGAGACAAGCGTCATCTCATCTCGATTCGAGATGCGACCGTGGAGCGCGACTTCTACCTCATCGAGGAGGAGGACGGCACCCGATCGGACGCCCTGGAGGATCTGCTCGCCGACAGTGAGGGGCGAGCAGCGGCGGCCGTCCGAGCACTCGTTGACGAGGGCGTGTGGCCGATACCTGACCAGGTGCGCTGGGACCTGGCGGGGTGGGCCGCGAGCCAAGCCCTTCGCACAACGGCCAACCGGCAATCCAGCAACGAGGTTGCCGACATGATGTTCAAGCTCGCGATAGGTGTCGGAGGGAAGACGAAGACGGCTCGCGGACTCCGCGAGGCTCTGGGCCGAGAGCCCTCCTCGGCCGAGATCGACCGGGAGTGGGAGCGGCTCAACGACTTCGATGGGTACACCATCAAGCCGCACCCGAACGGTCATCTCAACCTCTTGATGACGCTGTGGCCCGGTACGGCTCACATGTTCCACGATCGAGGCTGGTCGGTCGTTCGCTTCAAGCACAAGGCGCTCGTCACCAGCGACAACCCGGTCCACCTAGTGCCGGCCCCAGACCATCCGGAGTGGTCCGGCGTCGGACCCGCGACTGCGGCGCAGGGGACTGCTGCAGCTTCGGTTGACGGTTCTTGGGACTGATCATGCCGCGATAGCGGCCTGAGTGGTGAAGGCGAGTTCGAACTCGACCGGGGTGAGCTTGCCGAGGGCACGCTGGCGCCGGCGGCGG